>NZ_JBYISA010000067.1:0-17042 GCF_057708345.1 Streptomyces sp. bgisy130 | reverse complement strand
GTTCCGGCCGAACTCCACCTGAAATCAGCCGAGTTGGGGTAGCTGGACCGCTGGATCCGCATCCCTCAATGCGGCTGAGCCGCTGCCTCGGTTCACGCCAGGGATGCTGCATCTCTGCGTCCGCCCGCTCCGGGCCTGCCGCAGCTCGCCTCACCTCTACACCCGCCCACCCCCCGAAGGGGGGTGGGCGGCGGGGAAAAAACCAGCGGGGGGGGTGGGGGAAGCCAGGGCGGAAGCCCCCGGCTCACCCCGCCGCCGCGACCAACCCCCGCGCCAGCTTCACGTCGACCGCCATCCGCTCCAGCAGGGCGTCGAGTGTGTCGAACTTTTCCTGGCCGCGGATGTAGGCGAGGAAGTCCACTCCGACGTGCAGGCCGTACAGGTCCAGGCCGACACGGTCGATGGCGTAGGCCTCGACGGTGCGTGTCTTGCCGTCGAACTGTGGGTTGGTGCCGACCGAGATGGCCGCCGGCATCGCCTCGCCCTCCACCTGGAGCAGGCCCGCGTAGACACCGTCGGCCGGGATCGCGGTGTGCGGCAGGGTCTCCACATTGGCCGTGGGGAAGCCCAGTTCGCGGCCGCGCTGGGCACCGCGTACGACGACGCCCTCGACGCGGTGCGGCCGTCCGAGGACCTCCATCGCACCGGCCACCTCGCCCTCGGCCACCAGCCGGCGGGTGAGCGTGGAGGAGAACGGCTCGCCGCCGCCCGCCGCACCGCGCTCGTAGAGGTCGATGACCTCGACGGTGTAGTCGTAGGTGATCCCGAGCTCGGCCAGGGTCTCGACGTTGCCGGTCGCCTTGTGCCCGAAGCGGAAGTTGGGGCCCTCGACGACGACCTGCGCGTGCAGCTTGTCGACCAGCACCTTGACCACGAAGTCGGCCGGGGACAGCTTCGAGAACTCCTTGGTGAACGGGAGGACCAGCACCGCGTCCACCCCCAGCCCGGCCATCAGCTCCGCGCGCCGGTGGTGCGGTGCCAGCAGCGGCGGGTGGGTGCCGGGCCGTACGACCTCGCTCGGGTGCGGGTCGAAGGTGACGACCACCGCGGGAACCCCCAGCTCGCGGGCGCGCGCGACGGCCTTGCCGATGATCAATTGGTGGCCGCGGTGCACTCCGTCGTACGAGCCGATGGTGACGACGCTGCGCCCCCAGCCCTCGGGGATGTCCTCCAAGCCACGCCAGCGCTGCACTGTGCCCGCTCCTCGCCCGAACCCTTGTCCGTCCATTGCGCCACGTCGGCATGGCGCAGGTCTAAGACTGCCATGCCGCGGGTGGTGCTCCACGCGAAGGGTGGCTCAGCGCAACCGTCCGCCGCCGGGACCGCGGGCACGAGGCGGGGCCGCCGCACGGGCCGGAGCACCTGTCCGGCCCGCTCGCCCGCCGGTCAGCTGTGGCATCCGGCGAGCGTGGCCCGGGCCCCGGGCCCCACCACCGCCGCCCACTCCCCCGGCTCGTCCGCCACCCAGTCCTGCACCCGCCGCGCGAAACCGGGCACCCGCCGCCCCAGCTCCACCAGCCGCCGGTCGAAGCGGGCCGCCCCCTCGGGCGTACGGACCAGCAGCGTCCCGGTGCGGTGCACCAGCTCCCGGGTGCGCTCGGCCGGCCGCCGCTCCGCTCCCTCGGCGGCCGTCTGGAGCAGCGCCTCCAGCACCCGGGTATCCGGGCCGGTCTCGTCGTAACCGCCGTGCGGCGCCGCGTACGACGCCTCCTGCGCCAGCAGCACCTCCAGCAGCTCACGGCGCAACGGGGCCGAGTCGCCGGACCCGGCCTCGGCCACCACCGCGGCGAGCGCACACCGGACCGGTACCGGATATCCGGTCAGCAGCTCGGCGGCGAGCGGGCGGAGCGCCGCGCGGGCGGCCGGTCCGCGCTCCAGGCGGCACTCGACGAACTCCGCGACCGAGTGCGCGGCCCGGTCCGGGCAGTGCCGGGCACAGTCGCGCACCAGGCCGTCGATACGGCCGGCGAGCGCCGGTTCCTCGGTGCGGGCGAGCATCCGCAGCAGCCCGGCGGCCACCGGCGGACCGGCGCCACCGACCAGCCGGGCCCGGAAGGCGTCCAGCACCGGCCCCGGATGGTCGGTGAGGGCGGCCCGGAACGCCGTGGGCGGCAGTTGCGGATCCCCCGCCACGAAGCGGGCCAGCGCCCGGTCCAGGAAGCGGTCCCGGGTGGCCGGGTCGCCGACGAGCAGGGCGAGCGCGGAGCCGTGGTGGGCGCTGTCCACGGTCCGGGCGAGCAGGCAGAGGGCGGCATAGCGCAGCAGGGCTCGGTCGGCCGCGGCGGTGACGTACGGGGCGGCCCGCAGGCCGTAGGACGCGGCAGCGGCCCGGCGCTCAGGGCGGGTGTCGTGGGCCCAGCGGTCCACGGCCCGGCACACCGCCGCCGGTTCGTCCTCGGCGAGCGCGTCCATCAGCTCGTCGCCCTTGGGGTGCGCCGCCTCCACCAGCGCGTCCGTGAGCGCGTCGAGCGCCGGCCGCCGGTGGGTGTGCAGCAGGGCCTGCGCGGCGGCGGCCACGGTGATCTCCGGGGGCAGCGCGCGGCGGGCCGGGCCGTGGCCCTCCTCGCCGCCGAGGCGCTGAAGCGGGCGGGTGTCGTCGAACCAGGCGCACAGCAGCGGCTGCATCCCCTCCGGGTCCGCGCACAGCAGCTCGGCCGCGGCGTCGAGAAAGCGCGACGAGCGCGGTGCACCGGCCCCGCCCGCTCCGACGGCCCCGTCGGGCGACCCGTCACCCGGGCCCGTCCCGGAGGCGGGGCGGGGCGCTCCGGCCGGGTGCGTCCTGCCCGGCGGGGTCTCGCCGTCCCACGGGCCGGCGGACGCGTCGTCCGTGGGGTGGACGCGTACGCGCGGGGGCGGGGCGAAAGCACGGCTGGGAGGCGGCCCGTCGTCGGACGGCAGGCCGGGGGCCGGCCCCTCGACGGACGGCTGCGGCTCGCCCGACGACGGGCCGGACGACGCCAGAGGGGACGACCACAAGCCGGCCGACGCTCCGGAAGCGGACGCGGACGCGCCCACGGAAGCGGCAACAGCCCCCGACGCCGACGACCGCCCCCGCCCCCGCTGCGTCCCCAACGTCGCACGCCCCGTACCACCTCCCGGTCCGCCCCGCCCCGCCCCACCCGGCGGCCCGTCCGCCGGCAGAAGGCGGCGCAGCAGATCCATCCGGTCCTCGTCCGCCAGCGCCAGCCGCTCCCAGAACCACGGGCCGAAGGTCTCCAGTCCGGTGTGCGCGAAGCCGCCCGTCCGGAGGGCCCGTTCGGTGATGCGGTCGGCGAGCAGCCGCAGCACGCCCGTGTACGGCCTCGCATCGGGGACCCGGAGCAGCACCCCGGACAGCACCCGCGCGGCCCACCAGCGGCCGTCCACGGCGTGCGGGGCCGGTGTTCCGGCGGCGGGGGCGGTGGCCATCGGCACCAACTCCGCCAGCCGGAACGTCAGTTGTACCGAGCCCTCGCGGCCGGCGAGCCGCAGCAGCGCCTGGACGACCGGTCCGACGCGGTGTCCGGGGACGGGCAGCAGATCGAGATCGACATGGGCGCCCTGGAGCCACTCCGCGAACTCCTCGTGCGCGAAGCGGTATCGGGGGCCGGCCGGGACCAGCAGGCCCTCGGTGAGCACCGCGGAGGCCCAGCCGGCCGCCCGCGGAAAGACCTCCTCGAAGGACATACGGTCCAGCGCTCCGGGGCCGGGGCCGAGACAGCGGCGGGCCGCCTCGTGCACCTGGCCGGCGACCTGGGCGGCCAGCCGGCGTACGGCGGTGCCGCGCAGTGCGGGCCGGTGCGCGGCCGCGATCCGTACGGCGATGCGCAGGCACATCAGGTCCAGGTAGGCGTCGAAGATCTGGTGGCGGTCCGGGGAGCCGATGCCGCCGTCCCGCCCGGCCGCGTCCCCCTCGGGGAGCGCCGCCCGGACCTCCGCGAGCAGCCGCAGGGCCAGCGGATGGCGGGCGTCCGGCGCGGCCGGTGCGCCGGACGGCAGGCCGTAGCGGGCGCGGGCGCGCTCCGCGGCCTCCTGGGGGAGGTCGCCGAGCGCCACGCAGGCGGGCAGCGCGGGCAGCGGGCGGTGCGGCCGGTAGAGCAGACCGGGCGGGAAGAGCGCACCGGCCCGCTCCCAGTACTCGGGGCGGCAGGCGATCACCAGCCGCACCCCGGCCGTCCCCAGCCAGTCGGCCGTCGCCCCGGTCCACTCGGCCAGCCGCCGCAGCAGGCCCGTCGGCATCTCCTCCGGCCCGTCGAGCAGGACGAGCAGCGGACTCCCGGCCGCGGCCGCCGCGCGGGCCACGCCCTGCGCCGTGGTGTCCGCCGGGTCCCCGGCCGTACGGTCCGTGGCGGCGACGGTCCGGCCCGCGGAGCGCAGCGCACGCTCGACCGCGCTGCGGACGCCGTCGTCGTCGGACCGCAGCTCCGCACCGCGCAGCCAGACGGTCGGGGCGGGCGCGGGGCCCTGGGCGCGGCGGGCGGCCAGCCCGGCCAGCTCGGTGCTCCGCCCGGTCCCGGGCTCCCCCACCAGGGCCAGCACCCGTGCGCCCGCCGCCCCGTCGTCCGCCCCGAAGCGGGTGAACTCCGCTGCCACGTCCGGCCGTTCGACCGGCTCGCGCCACGGTCGGGGCCGCGCGGCGGAGCTCAGTGCCACTTCGGCGAGATGCCGTGCGCCGGCCGGGTTGAGCTCGCTGCCGTACGCCGGGACGGTCCGTGCGTTGCGCTCCAGCAGGGCGGCGAGCGGGCCTCGTGGCGCGGCCTCGGCGACCGCGCGCAGCGGAATCGCGAAGCCGCCCGCCCGGCGCCCGGGCATCCGGCCCGTCCGGAAACCGCCCGGGGCCTGGGGATGCAGCGCGGTGCCGAGGACCGCGAGCACCACACCCGTCCGGGCGTCCAGCACCGGCCCGCCGATCGCGGGACCGCCCAGCCGCAGCGCCTCCCGGCCGCCCGCGCAGAGGCCGAGTTCCAGCGTTTCGTCGAGCAGATGGACGCGCGCGGCGGCCGTGTACATCACCCCGGAGCCGGGCCCGACGACCGTGCCGTCCAGCCAGCCGCCCGCCCAGAGCCGGGCGCGGGTGTCCGGGGCCGGGCGGCGGGTGGCGAGGGGCAGCGGCGCGAGCCGGTGCGGCCCGAAGCTGTCGGTCCGTACGAGGGCGAGCCCGGCCTCCGGAAGGGGCGTGATCGCCTCGGCCGCCACCAGGCAGGTCCATCCGCCGCCCCCGGCCGCACCCCCGCCCGCGCCGTCCGCCATGGGTTGCAGCACCAGCTGTGCCGCACCGTCCACCGCTTGGTGGCTGGTGACCACGGTGCCGTCGTGGTCCGCGAGGAAGCCCGTACCCCGCGTCCGACCTGCCAGATCGCGGATCCGCACCAGTGCCGCGTCCGCATCGGCATCCAGCAACGCCATCGTCGGTCCTCTCGCCCTGTCCCGTCCTCCGCACGGTAAGCAGGCGGTGATCGCCGCGGGAGGGCAGCCTGCCAACGCGCCCCCGTCCACTCCTTGATTCGCTCCGAGCGCCTCACCGAATGAGTGAATGGCCGGAACCTGTCGGAGCGGAGGGGCATTCAGGAGGGGAGTCGGAGGGTGGCGCACGGCGGTGACGGCACCGGTACGGGCAGCCCACCTGCCCTCGGCGCCGCCGGATGGCGGCCGGCGCCCCGTAGGCGGACATGCGGAAGGCCGGGCCCGGAGCGCGTCTCCACGCCCGGACCCGGCCCCGGTATCAGGCCACTACCCGCCGCTAAAGGGCGAACACCGCCAGGCTCTTGGCCTTCCCGCCCTGGTTCTCCACCAGTGCCAGGAACGTGCCGTCCGGCCCGAAGGCCGCGACCGGGCCGTCGCCCTCGAAGCGCGGCATCGGGATCCGCGCACCGTTGACCAGCAGCCGCGCCTGCGGTTCGGCGACATCCCAGCGGGTGAACGCCGCGGCGGCCGCGTCGCCGAGCGGCATGACCGGCAGGCCCCCGCCCTCGGCGTCGTCCACCGCCGCCTGGAGCTGTTCGAGCGTGCGCGCCCGGTCCAGCTTGTACGGGCCGACGCGGGTGCGGCGCAGCGCGGTCAGATGGCCGCCGACCCCGAGCCCGGCCCCCAGGTCGCGGGCCAGCGCGCGGATGTACGTACCGGACGAGCACTCGACGGAGACCAGCAGGTCGGTCACCGGGGTGCCGTCCTCGGCCTCGGTCTCGTGCGCGGAATGCACCACGAACGAGGAGACGGTCACCGGGCGGGCCGGGATCTCCACCTCCTCGCCGTCGCGGACGCGCGAGTACGAGCGCTTGCCGTTGATCTTGATGGCGCTGACCTTGGACGGCACCTGCATGATCGCGCCGGACAGCTCCGCGACGCCCGCGTCGATGTCCTCGCGGGCGAGGCCGTGCGCCGGCTTCGACTCGGTGATCTCGCCCTCGGCGTCATCGGTGACGGTGGTTTGGCCGAGCCGGATCGTGCCGACGTACTCCTTCTCCGTCAGCGCGAGATGGCCCAGCAGCTTGGTGGCCCGCTCGAGGCCCAGGACGAGGACGCCCGTGGCCATCGGGTCGAGCGTGCCGGCGTGCCCGACCCTGCGGGTACGCGCCATCCCGCGCATCTTCGCGACCACGTCGTGCGAAGTGAAGCCGGACGGCTTGTCGACGATGACAAGACCGCCCGGCTTGTTGCTCTCACGCTTCATTCTGCCGCGGTGCCCTCGTCGTCCTCGTCCTCGCCCGGCTTGCGGTACGGATCGGCCTCACCGGCGTACTGCGCGCCCGAGGAGACCTCACGCACCTGGGCGTCCGAGGCCCGTGCCTTGTCGAGCAGGTCCTCGATGGTCTTGGCGTTCTCCGGCAGGGCGTCCGCGACGAACGCCAGGGTCGGCGTGAACTTCGTGCCGGCCGCCGCACCGACCGCGGAGCGCAGGACGCCCTTGGCGCTCTCCAGTCCGGCGGCGGCGCTGGCGCGGTCCTCGTCGTCCCCGTAGACCGTGTAGAAGACCGTAGCCTCCCGCAGGTCGCCGGTGACCCGGGTGTCCGTGATGGTCACATGCGAACCGAGCCGCGGGTCCTTGATACCGCGCTGTAGCTTCTGGGCGACCACCTCCCGGATGAGGTCCGCCAGCTTCTTCGCCCGCGCATTGTCGGCCACTGGTCCGTCTCCTTCGTTCTTCCACAATTGTGCTTCCGCCGGCGACGGGACGCCTGGCCATCAGGTCAGTCGTCGTCGCCGTGCAGCCGCCGGCGTACCGACAGCAGCTCCACTTCGGGCCGTGCGGCGACCAGTCGCTCGCAGCGGTCCATGACTTCGGTGAGATGCCCCGTGTCCCCGGAGACCACCGCCAGGCCGATGGTGGCCCTGCGGTGCAGATCCTGGTCCCCGACCTCCGCGACGCTCACCGCGAATTTGCGGTGCAGCTCGGCGACGATCGGGCGGACGACGGAGCGCTTCTCCTTCAGCGACCGTACGTCGCCGAGAAGCAGGTCGAAGGACAGCGTCCCTACGTACATGCAAGACGGGTCAAGCCACCCGTGGGGCCTTGGGAATCCTGGTCTTTTCGAACCGTACACGGAACGGCCGGGGCCGATCGACGGAAATTTCCCGCCGACCGGCCCCGGCCGAGCACCGCGTGATCAGCCGCGCGGCTTCTCGCGCATCTCGTACGTCGCGATGACGTCGTCGATCTTGATGTCGTTGAAGTTTCCGAGGTTGATACCGCCCTCGAAGCCTTCGCGGATCTCGGTGACGTCGTCCTTGAAGCGGCGCAGACCCTGGATGTTGAGGTCCTCCGCGACCACCTTGCCGTCGCGGATGAGGCGCGCCTTGGTGTTGCGCTTGACCTCGCCGGAGCGGATGAGCACACCCGCGATGTTGCCGAGCTTGGACGAGCGGAAGATCTCGCGGATCTCCGCGGTACCGAGCTCGACCTCCTCGTACTCCGGCTTGAGCATGCCCTTGAGGGCCGCCTCGATCTCCTCGATCGCCTGGTAGATGACCGAGTAGTACCGGACGTCGACGCCCTCGCGCTCGGCCATCTGCGTCGCACGGCCTTCGGCGCGCACGTTGAAGCCGATGACGATCGCGTCGGAGCCGGACGCCAGGTTGATGTCGGTCTCCGTGACCGCACCGACGCCGCGGTGCAGCACCCGGATGTCGACCTCTTCGCCGACGTCGAGCTGGAGCAGCGAGGACTCCAGGGCCTCGACGGAACCAGAAGCGTCACCCTTGATGATGAGGTTGAGCTGCTGGACCTCGCCGGCCTTGAGCACCTTGTCCAGGTCCTCGAGGGACACCCGGCGGGTGCGCTTGGCGAAGGCGGCGTTCCGCTCGCGGGCGGCGCGCTTCTCGGCGATCTGACGGGCCGTACGGTCCTCGTCGACGACCAGGAAGTTGTCGCCGGCGCCCGGGACGTTGGTCAGACCCAGGACCAGAACGGGGGTCGACGGACCCGCTTCCTCGACGTTGTTGCCCTTGTCGTCGAACATCGCACGGACCCGGCCGTACGCGTCGCCGACGACCATCGTCTCGCCGACGCGCAGCGTGCCGCGCTGGACCAGGACGGTCGCCACGGCGCCGCGGCCACGGTCGAGGTGGGCCTCGATCGCGATGCCCTGCGCGTCCTGCTCCGCGTTGGCGCGCAGGTCGAGCGAGGCGTCCGCGGTCAGGACCACGGCCTCGAGCAGCTGCTCGATGTTCTGGCCCTCACGGGCGGAGATGTCGACGAACATGGTGTCGCCGCCGTACTCCTCGGCCACCAGACCGAACTCGGTGAGCTGGCCGCGCACCTTGGTCGGGTCGGCGCCCTCGACATCGATCTTGTTGACCGCGACCACGATCGGCACGTCGGCCGCCTTGGCGTGGTTCAGGGCCTCGATCGTCTGCGGCATGACACCGTCGTTGGCCGCCACCACGAGGATCGCGATGTCGGTCGACTTGGCACCACGGGCACGCATGGCGGTGAACGCCTCGTGACCGGGGGTGTCGATGAAGGTGATGCGCCGCTCTTCGTCGTTGACCTCGGTCGCGACCTGGTAGGCACCGATGTGCTGGGTGATGCCGCCGGCCTCGCCCGCGATGACGTTCGTCTTGCGGATCGCGTCGAGCAGCCGGGTCTTACCGTGGTCGACGTGACCCATGACGGTCACCACCGGCGGACGCGCGACGAGCATGTCCTCGCCGCCCTCGTTCTCACCGAAGTCGATGTCGAAGGACTCGAGCAGCTCGCGGTCCTCCTCCTCCGGGCTGACGATCTCGACGACGTAGTTCATCTCTTCGGCGAGCAGCTGGAGCGTCTCGTCGGAGACCGACTGGGTCGCGGTGACCATCTCGCCCAGGTTCAGCATGACCTGGACCAGCGAGGCCGGGTTGGCGTTGATCTTCTCGGCGAAGTCCGTCAGCGAGGCACCACGCGACAGGCGAACCGTCGCGCCGTTGCCGCGCGGCAGCATGATGCCGCCCACCGACGGGGCCTGCATGGCCTCGTACTCCTGACGCCTCTGCCGCTTCGACTTGCGGCCACGGCGCGCCGGACCGCCGGGACGGCCGAACGCACCCTGCGTGCCACCACGGCCACCGGGACCGCCGGGACGGCCACCGAAGCCGGGACGACCGCCGAAGCCGCCGCCACCACCGGGACCGCCGCCACCGGGACGACCGGCGAAACCGCCGCCGCCACCCGGACGACCGCCGCCGCCACCACCGGGACGGCCGGCGAAGCCGCCGCCACCACCGGGACGACCGCCGCCGCCACCCGGACGACCGGCGCCGCCGGGACCACGGCCACCGCCGCCGCCGGGGCCCGGACGCGGGCCGGCAGCGGGACGCTGCGGCATCATGCCCGGGTTCGGGCGGTTACCGCCGCCACCACCGGGACGCGGGGCGCCACCGGGGGCCGCACCCTGCGGACGGGGCATACCACCGGGGGTGGGACGCGCGCCGCCCTGACCGCCCTGGGGACGGGGACCACCCTGGCCGCCGCCCTGCGGACGGGGACCGCCGGGGCCACCCTGGCCGCCGGGACGCGGGGCGCCACCGGGACGGGGGGCCTGCGGACGGGCCATGCCCGTGGAGCCACCGGACGTGAAGGGGTTGTTGCCCGGACGGGGGCCGGACGGACGGCCGCCGGGACGTGGGCCCGGACGCTCGCCACCGGGACGCGGCGCGTTACCGCGGCCCTGGCCGCCCTGACCACCCTGGCCGGGCGCCGGACGGGCCGGACGCGGGGCGGGGGCACCGGGACGGGGAGCCGACTGGCCGGCGGCCGGAGCGGCGGGAGCGGCCGGCGCGGACGGCGGAGCCTGGAACTCGGGCTGCGCGGGGGCGGCCGCAGCGGGCTTGGGCGCCGGAGCCTTCGGGGCCGGCGTGGGGCGCGGGCCCGGGGTGGGGCCGGCGGCGGGGGTGCTCTTGGGAGCCACCGGGGCCTCGGGGGCCTTCGGTGCCTCGGGGGCTGCCGGAGCCGCGGGGCCCGGCTTGGGGGCGCCCGGCTTCGGGGCAGCCGGACGGGCCGCCTGCGCCGGAGAGGGCGCGGACGGCTTCGCGGGGGCCGACTTGCGCGGTGCCGCGGGCTTACCGGCGGCGCGGCCATTGCCGCTGCCTGCCTGGAAAGCGTCGGTCAACTTGCGAACAACCGGCGCCTCGATCGTCGAGGACGCCGAACGGACGAATTCACCAAGTTCTTGGAGCTTGGCCATGACGACCTTGCTCTCAACGCCGAACTCCTTGGCGAGTTCGTATACCCGGACCTTAGCCACTTCGCTCCTTCTAGGTCCGGGTTTGTCCACCGGACCGTCGCTACTTCATGGGCGTACTCATCGCGTACTCATCGAGTGCTCATCGCAATCTCGACCTACTTCCGACTCGCGAGGTACCTGACCGCACGGTTTTCCGTGCGCTGTGCATTTCGTGCTGTGCGTTATTGCAGGGGCTGCTCGGCACGCTCGACGGACCGGCGCAAGGCCGTCGTGTCGAACGGTCCCCGGGCCCGGTAGGCCCGGTTGAACGCCCGGCGGCGAACCGCCAGGTCGAGGCAGACCAGTGTCGGGTGCACGTAAGCACCCCGGCCGGGCAGCGTACCGCGAGGATCAGGGACGCACTCACCCTCGATCTCCACGATGCGCAGCAAATCGCCCTTGGCCGCTCGCTCCCGGCATCCCAGACAGGTGCGCTCAGGGCATGCGCGGGCATGCGTCCGGCCAGACACTGCTTAAGTCTACCTCCCCGCGCCGCTCCGGCCCCGATGGGGTGAAGGCCGGACGGCTGCTCAGAATTCCCGGACGGGCGCCGCGGCACCACCGATTTTTCGGGGCCCGCGGCGCGACCGGCCGCCTCGGACGGTCTCAGTCCTGCGGCGCGTGCTCGGTGTCCGGGCGGATGTCGATCCGCCAGCCCGTGAGACGGGCGGCGAGCCGGGCATTCTGCCCTTCCTTGCCGATGGCCAGTGACAGCTGGTAATCGGGCACGGTGACCCGGGCGGAGCGCGCCGCCAGGTCCACGACCTCGACCTTGCTGACCCGGGCCGGCGACAGCGCGTTCGCCACCAGCTCGGCCGGGTCGTCCGACCAGTCCACGATGTCGATCTTCTCGCCGTGCAGCTCGGCCATCACGGCGCGCACCCGGCCGCCCATCGGGCCGATGCAGGCGCCCTTGGCGTTCAGGCCGGAGCGGGTGGACCGTACGGCGATCTTGGTGCGGTGGCCGGCCTCGCGGGCGATGGCGGAGATCTCCACCGAGCCGTCCGCGATCTCCGGGACCTCCATGGCGAAGAGCTTCTTCACCAGATTGGGGTGGGTGCGCGAGAGCGTCACGGACGGGCCGCGGACGCCCTTGACCACCCGGACGACGTAGGAACGCAGCCGGGTGCCGTGCGCGTAGTCCTCGCCGGGGACCTGCTCCTGCACCGGCAGGATGGCCTCCAGCCGGCCGATGTCGACCAGGACGTTCTTGGGGTCCTTGCCCTGCTGGACGACGCCGGTGACGACATCGCCCTCCCGTCCGGCGTACTCACCGAACGTGATCTCCTCCTCGGCGTCCCGCAGCCGCTGGAGAATGACCTGCTTGGCGGTGGTCGCCGCGATCCTTCCGAAGCCGGAGGGGGTGTCGTCGAACTCGCGGGGCTCCTCGCCCTCCGGCAGGTCCGAGAGGTCCTCGGCGTTCTCCTTCGCCCACACCGTCACATGACCGGTGTTGCGGTTCAGCTCCACCCGCGCCCGCCGGCGGCTGCCTTCGGTGCGGTGGTAGGCGATGAGGAGGGCCGACTCGATCGCCTCGACCAGCAGGTCGAACGAGATCTCCTTCTCCCGCACCAGACCCCGCAGGGCACTCATGTCGATATCCACGGCTACGCCTCCTCCTTGTTCTCGTCGATCTTCTCGTCGTGCTGCGCGTCGCGCTTGTCTGTCTTGTCGGGCTTACGGCTGAATTCCAGCTCGACGCGCGCCTTGGCGATCTCGTCGAAGGAGACCCGGCGGGCGGTCGGCTTGCGGCCCTTGACTCCCGGCACCTCGAGGTCCAGCCCGGAGTCGTCGACGGCGGTGATCCGTGCCACCAGCTCGCCGCCCTCGTGGAGTTGGGCCTTGATGAGGCGGCCGACGGCGCGGCGGTAGTGCCGCAGCTCGGTCAGCGGGCGGTCGGCGCCGGGTGAGGTCACCTCGAGGGTGTAGGGGGCGCCGCCCATCGCATCGGAGTCGTCCAGGACCTGGGAGGCCTCGCGGCTCAGCGCGGCACACTCGTCCAGCTGGACGCCCTCGTCGGAATCGACCACGATCCTCAGCACCCGCCGCTTGCCCGCCGGTGTCACCTCGATCTCTTCCAGATCCAGGTCGCGCGCGGCGATGAGCGGTTCAAGCAGTCCGCGCAGCCTCTCGCTCTGGGTGGTGCTCATCCGGGTGACTCCTCGGCCGCGTGTGCTGTTGTGGGTAGGTCGCGTGTCGGGTCAAAGCCTATCGGTTCCGGCGGGGTACTGACGATTCGGTGGGTGGTCACGGATACTCTCGCCTGCGGTGATCACTACGGAAGACCCCGGGAAGTGCAACGTGCCGAATGTGGCGTACGCGCGTAGAAGGACCCTGCTGGCCGGTGCCGCCCTCGGGGGCGCGGCCCTCCTGACGGGCTGCTCCGAGGACTCCGGCCCCGACCGGGCCGAACACTCCTCCGCCGCCCAAAAGCTGCGCAAGCGCTCGGCCCGCGACAGCACGACCCTGCTGGCGCGCTACGACGCGACGCTGGCCGCGCATCCGGCGCTGGAGCCGCGGCTGCGCCCGCTGCGCTCCGAAGTCGCCCGGCACGCCGAGGCGTTCGGCGACGAACGGGCCCCGGCCCCGCCCGGTGGCGGCGCCTCCGATGGCCCGGCACGCGACGCCGGAGCGCCCGCGTCCGGTCCCTCGCCGCACGGCGCCCGGCCGTCCGGCCCCCCGGTCCCCGAGGACGAGCGGGCCGCCCGCTCGGCGCTGGCCGACGCGGAGCGCCGGCTCGCCGATACCCGTACCAAGGCGCTGATCGCCGCGCCCCCGGAACTGGCCCGGCTGCTGGCCTCGGTCGCGGCGGCCGGTGCGGTGCACGCGTATCTGCTGGCGGAGCGGGCCGGATGACGGGCGCGGCGGGGCACCGGGCAGGAACCAGCGAAGGGGTGTGCGGATGACGGCCGGAACGGCGCGCGGCAGCAGGCGCGACAACGACGACAGCGGAGCCGACGAGCTGACGGCGGTGCAGGCGGCGCTGGCCGCCGAGCATGCCGCGGTGTACGGCTACGGCGTGGTCGGCGGGCGGATCGCCGGTGACCGGCGCACCGAGGCCCAGGCGGCGTACGACGGACACCGCGCCCGCCGGGACGCGCTGCGCCGCGTGGTGCGCGATCTGGGCGGTACCCCGCAGGCCGCGGCCGCCGCCTACGAGCTGCCCTTCCCGGTGCCGGACGCGGCCGCCGCGGCCCGGCTGGCGGCGGAGCTGGAGGACCGGCTGGCCGCCGTGTACGCGGATCTCGTACGGGCCGGCGGCTCGGTCCGGCGGCGGGAGGCGGCGGCCGCGCTGCGCGAGGCGGCGGTGCGGTCGGTGCGCTGGCGCGGCGGCGGCGTAGCCTTCCCTGGGCTCGTCGAGCGGGCCGCGGAAGCCGCGCCGTCCGGCACCGCGAGCGCCGCCGCGGGCGCGCTCTGAACGACCGGCCGCTCCGCGGTCTCCGCCACCGGGAAAGGGACAGCTCACGCATGGCAACCGCACCCATCGAACCGCCGCAGCGGTTGGTGAGTTCGCTGAGCGGCGATCCGGAAAGTCCGGTGCGGCAGTGGCTCTCGGCGCTGCCGACGCTGGTTCAGCAGCAGCTGGCGGCCTGGGAGCTGACGCTGGAGCGGGTGCAGGCGCCCGGTGGCCGCAGCAGTCTGCTCGCGCTCGTACGACAGCAGGACGGCACGCCCGCGGCGCTGAAGTTCCCGGTGCCGGGGCGGGTGTCGGCGCACGAGGCCGCGGCGCTGGAGATGTGGGACGGCTGGGGCGCGGTGCGGCTGCTGCGGTCCGACGACAAGAGCGGTGCGCTGCTGCTGGAGCGGCTCCAGGGCGGGGTGTCGCTGCGTTCACTGCCGGAGGCCAAGGCCGTCCTGGAGGCGGCCGGCACGGTGCGGCGGCTGTGGGTGGAGCCCGCCCCCGGGCACCCCTTCGAGACGCTGGCCGGGCGTACCGAGGAGGCCGTGGAGGGGCTGCGCACGGCCGGGGCGCTGACCCGGGCCGCCGGGCCGCTGGTGGAGCAGGCGCTGGAGCTGCGGCGCGATCTGCCGGCCGGGTCCGGGGAGCGGTTCCTGCTGCACGGCACGTTCCGGCAGGGCAAGGTGCTGGCCGGTACGCGGGCGCCCTGGCTGGCGGTGGGCCCGTCGCCGGTGGTCGGCGAGCGGGCGTACGACCTGGCGGCGCTGGTGCTGGACCGGTTCGAGGATCTGCTGGCCGGTTCCGGCGCGGCCGCCGCGGCCCGCCGCCGGGTGGCCAAACTGGCCGACTCCCTGGAGGTGGACCGGGACCGGCTGCGCGACTGGACGCTGTACCGGGCGGTGGACACCGGCGTACGGGAGGTGGCCGTGGGCGACCGTCAGCGCGGGGAAGCGCTGCTGGAGTTCGCGGCCTGGTTGTAGGCCGCGGTATGCCGGTGCGCGCCCACGGGACGGGACCTTTGGTGCGCAGGCGAACGGGCCGGCCGGGGCACACCCCTGGCCGGCCCGTTCGCCGTACGCCGGTTACGCGCTGAGTCGGGCGACGGCCTCCTCGACCGTCAGCTCCTCGCGCTCGCCGGTACGGCGGTCCTTGACCTCGACGACGCCCTCGGCGGCGCGGCGGCCGGCGACGACGATGGTCGGCACGCCCAGCAGCTCGGCGTCGGTGAACTTCACACCCGGCGAGACACCGGCCCGGTCGTCGACGAGGACCCGCAGGCCCGCGGCGCCGAGCTGCTCGCCGACCTCCAGGGCGAGCTCGGTCTGCTTGGCCTTGCCGGCCGCCACGACATGCACATCGGCCGGCGCGATCTCGCGGGGCCAGCACAGGCCCTTGTCGTCGTGGGTCTGCTCGGCGAGGGCGGCCACCGCACGGGAGACGCCGATGCCGTACGAGCCCATGGTGACCCGGGCGGGCTTGCCGTTCTGGCCGAGCACATCGAGGTCGAAGGCGTCCGCGTACTTGCGGCCGAGCTGGAAGATGTGGCCGATCTCGATGGCGCGGTCGATCTTCAGGCCGGTGCCGCACTTCGGGCAGGGGTCGCCGGGCTCGACGACGACCACGTCGAGGTACTCGTCGACCTCGAAGTCCCGGCCGGCGACGACGTTCCTGGCGTGCTTGCCCTCCTTGTTGGCGCCGGTGACCCAGGCGGTGCCGGGGGCGACGCGCGGGTCGGCGAGGTAGCGGAACGCCTTGCCGGCCAGGCCCTGCGGGCCGACGTAGCCGCGCACCAGGTCCGGGCGGTCGGTGAAGTCCTCGGCGGTGACCAGCTCGACGGTGGCCGGTGCCAGGTGCTCACCGAGCTTGCCGAGGTCGACCTCGCGGTTCCCGGGGACACCGACCGCGACGATCTCGCCGTCGACCTTGATCAAGAGGTTCTTGAGGGTCGCGGCCGCCGGTACGCCGAGGAACTCGGCGAGGGACTCGATGGTCGGGGTGTCGGGGGTGTCCAGCTCCTCGACCGGACCGTGCGCGGAGCCGTCGGCCGGCTCGACCCTGACCGTGACGGCCTCGGTGTTGGCGGCGTAGTCGCAGGCCGGGCAGTCGACGAAGGTGTCCTCACCGGCCGCGGCGGGGGCCAGGAACTCCTCGGAGGCGGAGCCCCCCATCGCGCCGGAGACGGCGGAGACGATGCGGTAGTCCAGGCCGAGCCGCTCGAAGATCTTGGTGTACGCCTCGCGGTGCAGCGCGTAGGACTGCTCCAGGCCCTCGTCGGTGGTGTCGAAGCTGTACGAGTCCTTCATCTGGAACTCACGGCCGCGCAGCACACCGGAACGGGGACGGGCCTCGTCGCGGTACTTGGTCTGGATCTGGTAGAGGATCACCGGCAGGTCCTTGTAGGACGTGCACTGGTCCTTGACCGTGAGGGTGAAGATCTCCTCGTGGGTGGGGCCGAGGAGGTAGTCCGCGCCCTTGCGGTCCTTGAGGCGGAAGAGCAGGTCGCCGTACTCCTCCCAGCGCCCGCTGGCCTCGTAGGGCTCCTTGGGCAGCAGGGCCGGCAGCAGCACCTCCTGGCCGCCGATGGCGTCCATCTCCTCGCGCACCACGCGGGAGACGTTCTCCAGGACCTTCTTGCCCAGCGGCAGCCACGTCCAGATGCCGGCGGAGGAGCGGCGGACGTAACCGGCGCGGACGAGCAGCTTGTGGCTGGCGGTCTCGGCGTCGGCCGGGTCGTCACGCAGTGTCTTGATCATCAAGCGGGACATGCGCTGGACCTGTGCGGCGTGGGCCATGGGAGATTCTCCTGCGTAAGAAAGGTGACTCCCTGGAGGTTAGCCGGAGGGGTAGGGCGCCACGAAATGCGATTCGCTGCGCTTGGCTTTTCCTCCCACGTTTTCGGCTGTCCCGCCGTGGGGGACCTCGTTCTTTCGCCTGCGGCGGGCGGGGCCGCTGCGCGGGGCTGT
>NZ_JBYISA010000066.1:0-17152 GCF_057708345.1 Streptomyces sp. bgisy130 | reverse complement strand
CCCCCCCCCCCCCCCCCCCCCCCCCCCTCCCAAAAAAAAAACCCCCCCCCCCCAGATCGATCTCTGTGACTGGAGTTCAGACGTGTGCTCTTCCGATCTGGAGCGTCTGCTCCTCCCCCGGCTCCTGCGGCCAGGTGTGGACGGCACCGTCAGCCGGTGGTGCCCTCGATGAGCGGCTGGACCGGCTTGCCCTTGGCCGGCGCGGAGGCCGGCTCCTCGGCGTAGAGGATCCTGCGGTTGGCGCACAGGACGGCGGCCAGGCTGATCAGGCAGACCACCGCCACCAGCACGGAGACCGCCGTGCTGCTGCCGAATTTGGCGAACAGGGCCGTGGCCAGCAGTGGGGTGATACCACCGCCGAGGATCGAGGCGATGGTGTAACTGATCGTGGAACCGCTGTAGCGCAGCCGGACGGGGAACATCTGCGTGATCAGCGCCGGCTGTGGGCCCGCCATGATCGAGTTCGCGGCCGTGATGCCGAGCAGCGCCACCACGATCAAGGCAATCGATCTGGTGTCGACGAGCCAGAACAGGGGGAACGCCCACACCACACCGACCGCCGCGCCGACGGCGAAGGTGGCCTTGCGGCCGAAGCGATCCCCGGCGAGACCCGCGGCGAGCACCATCAGGAGCCACACCACACTGACGCCGACGAGGATCCACAGCATCGTCGAGATCGGCAGCTTCAGGGTCGCAGTGCCGTAAGAGACCATGTACACCGAGACCAGATAGCCGATGGCCGGCGCCGCGATGGACGCGAGGCTGCCGATCAGGATCTGCAACGGGCTGCGCCGGAACACCTCGACGACGGGCAGCTTTTCGATCTGGCCCGCCTCGCGGACCTTGGTGAATTCGCTGCTCTCCTCGATGCGCAGGCGGATGAGGAGGCCGACGACGATGAGCACCGCACTGGTCAGGAAGGCGAGCCGCCAGCCCCAGGCGCCAAAGTCCTTGGGGGACAGGACGCCGGTGAGCAGCAGGAAGGCCAGCTGCGACAGCAGAATCCCGGACGGCAGGCCCAGCTGCGGGAAGCAGCCGTAGAGTGAGCGCCGCTTCGCCGGTGCGTTCTCGGCCGCCATGAGCACGGCACCGGCCCATTCGCCTCCGACGCCGGCGCCCTGCACCAAGCGGAGGACGATCAGCAGGATCGGCGCCCAGATGCCGATCGAATCGTAGGTGGGTATCAGGCCGATCAGTGTCGTCGCGCCGCCCATCATGAGCAATGAGATGACCAGCATCGACTTGCGGCCGATCCGGTCGCCGAAGTGGCCCATCACCACGCCACCGATGGGACGGGCGATGAACCCGACCGCGAAGGTCCCCATGGCCGCGAGCGTGCCCGCCAGGTCGGAGAAGCCGGGGAAGAACTGACCGCGGAACACGAGGGTCGCCGCGACACCGTAGATGAAGAAGTCGTACCACTCGATCGTGGTGCCGATGTAGCTGGCGACGGCGACCGTGCCGGCCTTGTGTCTGGCTCGGGCGCCACTCTGCTGGGTTGGCGAACTGCTGGACATGGATGCTCCTAGTTGAGCAGGCGCCCGATCCGGGCGGACCGGGCGGGGTCGAAGGTGATGCGGTGGTCCCCCCCTGTCGACCGGTCAGACCCGGTCGATGTCCATCAGCGCAGGCCGATCAGTTGCGCCTGAGGCAGGCGCTCACTGCTTTTCCTGCGGGTGCGTGGCGAGTGCTTCGACGGTGACGTCCATCCACTTCCACATCGGCAAAGAGGCCAGCGCGTCGTGCAGGGCCGCGGGGTCCTCGGCCTCGTAGAGCCCGATAGTGGCGTTGCGCCCGGGCACCCGCCACAGCCGCTTGAGGATCCCGGCCTCACGCAGCTCCATGGCCCGCTTGCGCTCGCCCTTCCTGAGCTGATCGCGGACTTCGTCGGCGGTGTCGTTGGGCAGTCGGTTCTCGGTGCGGACCAGGAACTCCACGGTGGTTCTCCTCAGCGGCGGAACAGGTCGGCGTGCATCAGCCCGCTGCGACGTCGAGCAACAGCGCAGCGAGTTCGTCGGGGGCGGTGACCATGGCCTCGTGGCCGGTGGCGATCTCGTGTGTCGGCCAGCCCCGGCCAGCGGCCTTCTCCGCTTGCGGCGTGAACACGCGCATCCACTCGACGCATTCGATGAACACTGCCGGGACGTGCTCCTCTTGCCCCGTCCGCCGCAGTGGCTCGGTGTAGGTCAGCCACGGGTGCGGTGTCAGCCGCGGGGTGAGCCAGTCGACGTCCGCCTTGTCGGTGACGCCGAGCTTCTCCAGAGAGCGGACGGGGATCAGCCAGCCGTACCCGGGGCCCGCGACGGACTCGCGGTAGTGGTCGGCGACTGTGGCGGGCAGCAAGTCGATGGCGGCGTCGCCGTCGTCGCCGACAAAGGCGTCGAGATAGATGCGCTTGACCAGCCGCTCCGGGACACGGTCGGCCACACCGGTGATCACCTGTCCGGCATAACTGTGCCCGACCAGGACGACATCGCGGGCGTCATGCGTCTCGAGAAGACCGACGATGTCCTGGACGTGGGTGGCCAGCCCGACCTGTGGGTTGAGCAGATGGGCGCGGCCGGACAGACCCGTCAGGGTCGGGGCGTACACCTCGTGCCCGGCGGCTCGCAGCGCAGGGACCACCCGCTGCCAGACCCAGCCACCGTGCCAGGCACCATGGACAAGGACGAACGTGCTCATCGGCAATCCTCCGGCTGGGCGCTGTCGGGATCGGGCTCGTCGTCGGCGTCGACGTAGCGCACACCGAGCTGATCGAGCAGCGGTCGCATGTCGTAGATGTCGAGCCCCAACTCCCCCTGACGGAACCGGCGGCGCTTGGCCTCCTCATTCGCCTCGCGGCGGGCGCTCGCCTCGACGACGGCCTCGCCCTCGGCGCGCGGGATGCACAGCACGCCGTCGTCGTCGGCAACGATGATGTCGCCGGGGTTGACCAACCGCCCGGCGACCACCACCGGCACGTTCACCGAGCCCGGAACCGCCTTCGCAGTGCCTTGTGCGTGCACCGCGCGGGACCAGACCGGGAAGCCCATCGCGGTGAGGTCGGCGACGTCGCGGACCCCGGCGTCGGTCACCAGGCCGAGGACTCCACGGTGGTGGAGTTGGGTGGCGAACAGTTCCCCGAACATGCCGTCGGTCGACCGCGAGGTGGTGGCGACCACCAAGACGTCGCCGGCACGGCACTGCTCGATGGCGGCGTGGATCATCAAGTTGTCGCCCGGGTGCGAGAGCACGGTCACGGCCCGGCCCGCGATGCGCGCGCCGGGATAGATCGGCCGCAGCTCCGGTCCGAGCAACCCCCTTCTGCCGTACGCCTCGTGGGCGGTGGCCACACCGTTTTTGGCCAGGGCTGCCACGACCTCGCCGGACGGTCCCCGGCTCGTGCGGACGATGACGTGCCCGCTGTCCCGCCCGCTCACCGGAGTTCGTCCCCGATGAGGGGAAAGACCCGCTGATACGCCTCGGCCTGCACGATCGACTGCGCGCCGCCGTTGCGGACTGCCTGCACACCGCGGCGCAGACCGAGGTCGGTGTAGTACTGCACGAGGTGTGACTGGGCGCGCATGCACTCCATGGCCTTGCGCTTGCGGTCGAAGACCGGCGTGATGTCCAGCAGCAGGTTCGGCACGAAGCCGCACTGCTCGGGCTGGTGCGGCTCGAATTGCAGTACCTGGGGGGCGCCGATCGGGGCGGTGGTGCGGTCGTGCCCGGCAGCCTGAGCGACCTGCCGGGCAAGCAGCGTGGCCTCGTGTGCGGCGTTGTGGTCTCGGTTGTAGGGGTCGGCGGCGACGTGGGTGAGCAGCACCTCGGGCTGTGCCGCGCGCATCTCGTCGACGATCTGGTCCAGCCCGGCGTCATCGATCCGCAGCGGATAGTCGCCCAGGTCGAGGAAGGTGATGGACGCCCCGAGAGCCGCGGCAGCAGCCTCGGCCTCCGCCCGCCGGCCCTCCTTGGCCTGCTCCAGGGTCATGCCCTCCTGCTTCCACAGACCTTGTGATTCGCCGCGCTCGCCGTAACTCAGGCATACGATCCGCACGTTGTTGCCGCGTTCGGCATACAGAGCCAGCGCACCGCCGGCGCGCCATACGAAGTCACCGGAGTGGGCGCTGATCACCACAACAGAAGGACGCTTGTCGTCAGCCATTGCTGCTGTCCTGACCTTTCTCGGCGGTCCTGCCGCCGCCGGGGGACATAGGGGAAGCGGGGGTTTCGAAGGGACTGCGGCCAAGCGCGCGCCTGGCGCCTGGGGCACGCCGATCGTCTTGCTGCCGTCGACATCTGCGCGTCCGCGCTGAGGACGGCACAGCGGTGGCCGAGTTCCCTCCAGCGCCACTCGTGGCCACCGCACGTCTTGGATGGCGACACGTCCGACGCTACAGAGCGGTGAGATCCCGGGTATCTCGCTAATGACCGCACTCGCCCGGAGGCATGTCCCACCGCCTCTACGTCATTCGTCGCGAACCACTGGGGAGCGTTTGTGGACCGAGGCCAGAGATCGAAGGAACCGGGCTTTGCTCATCTCGTCGCTCAGGCCGACGGGGCCGGCTGCCGGCCGCGAGACGCTATCGATGCCGAGACGCTCGCGCACGCGCCGGACGAGGGCTTTCCTGGTTCGATGCGGTGGTCGACGTCCCCTGTGCTCATGGCCCCGCCCGAGAGCCGGCCGAGACACCTGCCACGGTTTTGCCCGGGCCGGAGCATCGGCGAGTACGGCACCAGCACGTTCTTCGTCTGCTGGTGGTACAGGAGCTGAACCCATGCTGACCTGGGGAAAAGGCAGTGGGTGCGGCTCTCTGGCGGAGGCCGGTCCGGAAATGGTCCGGATCTTGGTCCGGCGAGCGCCCGCCGCCAGGTACCAGCGCCCGCTACGCACCCCTGGGATCTGGGGTCAGGCCGGTGTCGGGTGTGACGCTTACAGCGAGTTGGTCGTCTTGGTAGAACTGACTGACCCAGCGACGGGCCGACATGATCGGCCCGTCGCCGGAGCCAGTTTGGGATGCTCAATGTAGGAACGGCGGCTCCAGATCTTCACGTCGCCGTCACCCTGTTTGCCGCCGAACAGCTTCAGGATGTATCCCACCAGGGTGGAAACCGGGTGAAACGCAGCTGCGAGGGCCGGTGGGTGGAAGCTGCCGTGGGTGATGCGGCGGAAGTTCATGATTCCTTGCTCTTCGGGGGTGTACCCGATGATTTCCAGAGCTCGCACGGCGATCTGCGGCATCTCGAACAGCACGATGATGTAGCCCGGCCCCAGGCATTTGGCGTGCGCGTCCTGCACCCCGCACCCGCGCCCTCATCGACCAACTGGCCAGTCAGTACGGCCTCCAGGTAGATGACAAGACAGTGCGCAAGGAGTTCCGCGACTGCTTCGGCAAGCGCCACGAGCACGCCGGCGACGGTCGCTTCGACCTGACCTACTCCGTACGGTCTTGCCTTCCAGGAGACCAGCATGTCCCATCCGCCAGTCAGATCTCCCACGTAACCCAGCACACTCGCCGGGATGGCGGACAAGTCCCCTTCAGAAGCGATCGGTTGCGCCGGCGCCCGCGGTGGCGTAGTGCACGGCCACCGAGTAACGAATCCAGCTCCTGGACCGGACAGCGCACACGTTGTGCCGGTACTCGTCGCTGATCCGGATGACAGCGATCCTCCACTGCTTCGGGGCCACGGCGATGCACTGACCGCTCGGGGCCTCCACCACGAGTTCGCCACCGAGTCCCTCGCTCCAGCCGGGACTCAGGAAGAAGACCAGGCCGAAGCGACGCCCCTCGTGATTGTCGGAATGGCGGCGTAGGTACTGGCTGTGGCGTAGCCGTGCGACATCGGACGACTGGAATCGCACCGCCTCGCCATACGCCGAGGAGAAGTGCGATTGCACCTCCTCGCTCCGTACTGCCGACAGGAACCCGCGCAGGTGCACGTGGTCAGCGGGGACCTCGTAGATGCAGTCGTTGGAGGCAAGGCGAATTGAAGGGGCACTGCGGATGAACCGAGCATGAGAGACCCGTGCAGCGGTCTCGTCCGAACGGCGCAGCCAACGTTCGGAAATCCACTCTTGTGTTGCGGTGAGTTCGTCAAGCATGCGCTGGCCGATCTCCTGGGGCAGACTGGGTGCCGCCAGGACACAACCGGCTTTCGTCCGCCGAACGGAAGCCAGTGCTTCAGTGACCGAACTTCGGGTGAGAAATCCGATCACCTCGTTTCGGAACATCAAGTACTGGGTCCGTGCGTGGAAACGGGGCATCGGCTCTGTTGTCACGGCTGCTCCGATATATGCAACCAACTTCGAAAATTTCTGTGCGCTGGTCCGGATGGCCGCAAAGGTTACTTCCTTCGTGTTCTCCGGGGGACGGCTGGCTAGCGCTTCCGTCCCTACTTCGCGCGACAATACATGCAGTGAGTGCGGCTTGAGTAGAGCACATCGAACCATGGAGAGGCCACATGAGTGAAGAAAATGCAAGCGCAGCGTCATTCCTGCGGATGGCGAGTGAGGATTCTAGTATTCGCGAGGCACTGAACGAACTCATCGCGCAGAGCAAGGGTGTCGAGCAGAGCGTACTGGAAGCCTCGGTTGAGCTGGCAAGAGAACGCGGGGTTGATCTTACTGTAGAAGAGCTACGAGGCGAGGTGGAGAGACAGCTGGGGCTCGTCGACATTGAGCTTTCCGGCGAGATCGAAGCCGCCAGCGCATGCAAGAGCAGGTCTGGCTGCCGCACCCCGTGTGTCTACTGCAAGCAGCTGGAGGAGTAGAGCATGTTACTGCCCCACCGAGGGCATCGACTGAGTGCGTTGAATGTCAAAGGCCGGTGGCAATGGATTACCTGATCGGTCTACGGCCCGGAGTCGTCGTCGATACTTCCGGCGACCAATTGATTCTGCGTCGTGGTGGCACGTGCCTGTCCATGCGGCAGGACGAGGCATCGAGTCACTTCCTGAAGAGTTTGTCCAGCGCTTCGTACACCCTGAGTGAGCTGGTGGGTCTGCGGAAGTCGAATCCTTTGGTCTCACTCAGAAGTCAGGTTCTGCTCGACCGGCTCGGCGGCCTGGAGTGGCTGACGTTTTCACTTGCCCTCGACCGATCCGAAGGGCGGAGTGTCATCACGGCGATTCCGGTTTCACCGGGGAGTGGGGCCGGGATGGCACCCCAGCCGTGGGAGCGGCCGGCGCCCCCGAGGGAACGGGTGAGCCTTTCACGGTTTGCATACGCCAGGTGGCGGGACGGCCGCATGATCCTGCGGTCCCCACTGTCCGCCTACGAGGTTCTTGCCACCGGTCCCGAGTTGCCGCGTTTGCTGGCATCGTCCACTGGGCTCCATCCTTCTGCCGAAGCTGTAGCGGTGCTTGACTTGTTGCACCGTGCGCGCATGACAGATGAGCACCAAGAGGACGAAACGGTGCTGCGGCAGTGGGAGTTCCATGACCTTCTTTTCCACTGCCATACCCGCGACGGACGCCATGAACGCCCATCCGGTGGAACATTCCGATTTGCCGAGAACCGACACGAGCCTGAAATTTCTCCGGTGCCGGCCCTTCACCCGTCTTACTCTGGTGACGTCATCCCCCTCAACTTTCCGGAAAGCGGCGCGTCTTCCCAGGACATGGGGCTCTTCCAGACGCTCCGGAAGCGCCGCAGCATCCGGCGCCACGACGCACCGATCGGAATTGAGCATCTCGGTGTGTTGCTGTACCACTGCGCGCGTAGCCGTTTCACCGATGACCCGGACCTCGTTCAGGTGAGCCGCCGCCCGTATCCGGGAGGCGGTGGATTGCACGAGCTCGAGCTGTACATCGTGGTGAACGACTGCTCAGGGCTGGATCCCGGCGTGTATCACTACCGGGTTGACGAACATGCTGTGTGTCGAGTCACCGGATTTGACGCGAACACCCAGGATCTGCTGGACGATGCCGCCTTCTCCATGGCGCACCCTCGGCCCCAGGTGCTGGTCGTGGTGACGTCCCGATTCCAACGCGTCGCGTGGAAATACGAGACCATCGCCTACTCGCTCACCCTGAAACACGTTGGCTGCTTGCTGCAGACCATGTACCTGGTGGCAACCGCTATGGGGCTTGCACCGTGTGCGATCGGCGGTGGTAACTCGGAGTTGTTCGCACGTGTCATCGGATCGTCCCCATTGGCCGAGTCATCGGTCGGGGAATTTTCTCTTGGGGCTTCGGCTCGCAGTGTAGGTGGTAGCAAATGACCCCGACCGAACAGCTGGCGCTGGCTCCGCACCTGCACCTGGAATCGGACGGGGACACCGCGGCCGTCCTGTTGACCGAATCCGGCGGAACCATGTTCCACGGACGTCTTTACGCCAGGCTGATGCCACTGCTGGACGGAACCCGGAGCCTGCGCGAACTCGCTACCGAAATGTCCGACGAATTCTCGGTCGTCGCGGTGGCCCATGCCCTCGAGAGGCTTACGGCCCGTGGAGCGCTGACAAGCACTGTTTCCACCTTGCCGCAGAGCCAAGAAGCTTACTGGTCGGCGCATTCGGTGGATACAGTCGAAGGGGGAACCACTGCGGCATGGGTCTCCGTTACCTCCCCAGAAGAGCACGTCTTGGCACGGCGGCAGTTCGTGGACGCCTTGGCCAGCCTGGGTATCTCCACCGACGACCCGACGGGTCTGGGGCAGCCCGATGTGACAGTCATGCTCACCCCCGACTACCTCGATCCGCGCCTGACCGCCCTCAACGCCGAGGCGCTGGAGACCGGGCGCCCGTGGATGCTCCTGAAGACCGGCGGCGCGGATTCGTGGATTGGACCGCTCTTCGTCCCCGGACAGACGGGGTGCTGGGAATGTCTTGCGCATCGCCTGCGATACAACATGCGCCCGCACGAGTATCTCCGCTCACGCGGAAACTCCACTGTCGCGTCCTTTCAGAGCACCATCGGCCTCCCGACGACCGCTGCGGCCACCACGGGCATCGCCGCCGGCCAGGTGGCGGGATGGCTGCGGTCCAGGTTGTCGCCTCTTGCCGGCCAACTGGCCACCCTGGACTTGTACGGCCTGAACGTGGTGCGCCACACCGTCGTCCGGCGCCCGCAATGCCAGTCCTGTGGGGATCCCGAGAAGGCTTCTCCCGGCCCGGTGGTACTCGCGAGCCGGAGGAAGAACCCTGTCGTGGACGGTGGACACCGAAGTACCGCTCCGGAGAGGGCGCTGAGGCGGTTCGGCCATCACGTAAGTCCGCTGACCGGAGTCGTCTCTGAGCTGAGCCGTTACGACATCGGAAGCGACCTCATCGCTGTGTACGCCGGGATGGTGAAAGGCGGTCGACCGGCCGGGAGCCTTGCCGAGCTCCGCCACCACAGCACGTCCGGCAGCGCAGGCAAGGGAGTCACCGACGCCCAGGCCCAAGCCAGCGCGCTGTGCGAAGCGCTCGAGCGCATCTCCGGCGAGTACACGGGTGACGAACCGCGGATCACCGCCAGTTATGCGGAACTTGGTCCGCAAGCCGTGGAACCGGGGCTCCTGTTCCAGGTGAGCGAGAGCCAGTACAGGACAAGAGATGCGTGGAACCGTCAGCACTCCGGCTTCGCCTGGGTACCTGAACCGTTCGACCCCCATCGCCCCGTCAGCTGGACGCCCGCGCAGAACATCCGGGACGGCAGTGCCCGTTATCTGCCGACCGCATTTTGCTTCTACGGTGCCCCGGTGGAGCCCGGGCACCGCTTCTACCGAGCGGACTCGAACGGATGCGCTGCGGGAAGCAGCGTGGAGGACGCGGTGCTGCAGGGATTCTTGGAACTGGTCGAACGCGACAGTGTGGCCATCTGGTGGTACAACCGGCTTCGCTGTCGCGCGGTCGATCTGTCCACGGCGGAGGACGAGTACGTGTGTTCCCTGCGGCGGGAATACCGCAGCAGAGGCCGGGAAATGTGGGCGCTCGACATCACCACGGACCTGGGAATCCCGAGCTTTGCTGCCATCTCCCGGTCCATCGATGGCCCCGAAATGATCATCCAGGGTTACGGCGCTCACCTCGACCCGAAAGTCGCCCTTCTACGCGCCCTGACCGAGATGAACCAAATGCTGGCGCTGGTCGACAGCTCGTCCGGAGGCCGTGCGGCCGACGATCCCGACAACAGCAGTTGGTTCGAAGAGGCAACCGTGTCCAGCGAACCGTATCTGCTTCCGCACCCAGACCTGGGGGAGAGTTCCCTGCACGCGATGCCGAACCACGCGTCCCCTGACCTGGCAGCTGACATCGAACACTGTGTCCGCATCGCCGAAGACCATGGTCTGGAGACCCTGGTGGTCAACCAGACCCGGCCAGACCTCGGTATTGATGTGGTTAAGGTCGTCGTGCCTGGTCTGCGGCACTTCTGGGCCCGATTCGCCCCCGGGCGCCTCTACGAGGTGCCCGTTCGGATGGGATGGCGAGCCCACCAGCTCCCCGAGACCGAGCTCAATCCACGTCCGATCAGTTCCTGAGCCGGCTCCCGGATAAGGCGCTGCGGCGACCCCTTGTGCAGGTTGAGTTGATGAGGGAGCGCGCCGACCGAGGACCCCGCCGCCGAGGAAGCCTCCACATCCCGCGCTCGAGACCTCTCAGGCGGGCGGCGTCACCATCCCTGTCTGAGCTGCATACTCTCCCGAACCTGTCCCCTGCGACGCGATCCCCATGACGCATCATGTGGAGTGCGTTGTGGTGCTGGAGAAGGCGGCAAAGGGCACCTGACCTGCGGTTTTGCGCGTGCGCATTATGTGCGGTGTGGGCGTTACGGGCGATATCTTGACGCTGAAACGACGCTCGTGACGCTCAGTTGACGCTCGTCCTGATGGGTCGTCAGCTGCTCTGTGTCGCTGGTCAGACGCCCTGCTGGCTGCGTGAGTACGGTGGGGCGTTGAGAGTTCGAGGCGCTGAGTGGAGTCGGCTGTACAGGTGTCCGGAACGCTCAGCAGGTTCTTCGTTTGCTGGTGGCGCAGAGCTGCTATTGCTGCTGACCTGCTGAAATGGCAGCTGGGACTGCCGCTGGCAGAGCGTTGGTCCGTGCCTGGTCCGGATCTTGGTGATAGCGCCCTGAAGGCTGGGGCAGGGGTGTCGGCACTGCCCTTGAAGGCGCCTTGATTGTCGGTGCCTGGCTGGTAACAGCGCGGCATGCTGCGAGCTGAAGGTGCATGGGCACGGCAACTTGCTAGTCGCTGGAAGCGATGCCTCTTCGGTTTCCATTGGCACCGGGTTGGCGGCGGTGTTGTGGGTGTAGCGGGTTGGCCAGCATCTTTGCAGCTCACAGGTGGTACAGGGCGGATTGGTGCATGTGCATGTGTCGCCACCTGTCTATCGCCTGCTCGCCGTACTCGGCTTCGACTCACGCACCCAGATCGCCACCTGGGTAGTGGGGAACTTCGCACCGCGTTAGGGGGAGCACAATGAATCAGGCCCTCTGTGTGTGGGCGAAGGAAATGGCTACGAGGTCAAACGAGTGCGGTCGAGTACCTGCTGAAATCCGCGACGCTTCCCGCATGGCGCACTGACAGATGTGAAGAGCTTGGGGGTCCCTGGTCAGGGGCCTCTTCGCTGCGCCTGCTCGGGTGCGAGGTGCGGCGCCCGTGTACTTGTTTTGTACGAGTTGCAGGCGACCGTAGGGGTGTCGCCGTGACAGTGGACGCGTGGGTCAGGGCAGGTCTGACACCAGTCCGCGTAGTCACCTGTTCACAGTGCCGACGCAGTGGCCGCGTTGGCTTCCGGCTCTCGGTCAACAAGGTCTTCACCCGTGCCCGCTGCGCCGACCGCCAAGGCACCGGACGGCTCCTGGTCCTCTCGATCCGGAAGTCCCCGGCCGGTTCGCAATCGAAGAGGTTGAGGCAGGTGGCCGCAGCCACCGCTGAGCAGTCCGGTGGCGAAGGAGGCCAGGCCGCACTGCTCGTCGGCGCAGACATCGGCGATCCATCCGTGTAGCCGCTCGCCTTCACGGTTGCTCATGATGGTCGGAATGGATCTGAACGGACTATTTGTGCACGGTGGGAAAGTGGCGGGGGGTGTGCGCTACCGCTGGGCGGAGCATGTCACCGGCTGGCCTGCTGCTCCCTTCTTTTGGTCCAGAACGCGGTCGTTGCCTTCCAGCAGGAGGCAGTGCGCCACGCCTTTGCCAGTAGGTGCGACCTTGAGGCGTGGAGTGTGGCCGCCGTCCTCCTGGGTGCTCCATGTGGCTCCGCTCACCTTGGCCGGCACGCTTACCGCGCCGTTGGGGCCATCGATGTAGTCGTGCCTGACGGATTGCAGGTTGCCTCCTTCGGTCCAGGCTTTGTATGTCACGGCGGGACTCTTGTCACCGCAAGCGGTCAGGAGTCCGCAGGCAACAGCCAGCCCCGCCATCGTGGTGATGAGCTTCGTGGCTGCTGGTATGGGGAATGTGGGCATGACTTGGCCTCTCGCTCAGTGAGTTCAGTTGGGTGTGGGGTCGGGGAAGGATCTGTCGCCGAAGAGGACTCGGCTTGCCGCGGCCCGGCCGAACGGTGTGCGTAGCAGGGTGAATCCCGCTGCTGCTGTGGCAGGCGTCCGTACGCGGGCCAATATCCCGCGCAGCATGAGTCGTCCACGGAAGTGGGGGCGGAGCGCGGCTCCGTCGTAGTTGGCCATCGTGTCCGGATTTCCGGTGCGCAGTGCGTCGTCGAGGACCTCGGCTGCGAGCTGCGACTGCCGTAGGCACGGGTCCAGGCCGCCGGCAGTGAGGGGGGAGACCGCGCCTGCTGCATCCCCGACGAGAAGTCCGTCGGCGCAGCTGATCCGGCGCAGCAGGCCGCCGACGGGTATGGGGCCTGCGCGCCGCTCCACCGTTTCGGGACGTTCGATGCCGGTCAGTCCGGGCGCTGAGGCGCTGAACTGCTCCATCGCACGGCGAAGACCGTCTGGATAGCGGTCGGCGTAGCCTGCGACTCCGACGTGGGCGTGTTGCCCGTCGTTGATCACCCAGGCCAGATAGCCGGGGGCGAGTGAGGGGTCGAGTACGCAGTGGAATGTCGGTGGCTGGTCGCTTCCGGGGAGTTCGAAGACCTCTTCGGCGCCGACGATCAAGTGGTGGTTGCGGTCGAGAGCGAGGTCGCGGGCGACTCTTGAGCGGGCCCCGTCGGCACCGACGATGAAGCGGGCCCGGACCGTGGTCGGTCCGTCGCGACCGGCCAGGTGGAAGGTGTTGCCCTGTCGGCCGGCATAGCGCGTGCCCAGTGCGATGCGTACGCCGGCGTCGACCGCGGTGGCGGCCGTCGCTTCGTAGAGTGGTGCCATGTCGCCCACCCGGTATTCGTCGCGGGGGCTGGTGAGGCTGACCGGGCGGCGCAGGTCAGGGGGGTAGAGGACTACGCGTCGGATCGGTGGTCCGAGACAGTCGGGGGGCAGTGGGAAGTCGTCGAGTGTCTTCCGTACGAAGATTCCAGTGGTGCGGATCGCGCCGGCAAGGTTCGTTCGCCGTTCGACCAGGAGCACGTCGTGGCCTTGTCGGGCGAGGAGTGTGGCGGTGTTGAGTCCGGCCAGGCCGGCCCCGACCACCAGTACGTCGGCGCGGTCTGTGCCCCCGAGGCGGTAAGAGAGGCGTGCTGTCGTCATGTCTGCTCTGTTCCTTGTGGAGTCCGTCATCGGTGCGTGCGGCGCACGGCAGGTGCCGACCGGAGGCGGGCAGTACGGCCGGCCCGTGCCGTGATGAGGTGTGCGGACGTCGTCGTCAGGTCGTCATTCGGGAGCTTGCTGAAGATCAGGCGGAGCAGGTCGCGCGGCAGGGGTGGCCGAGGGCGTCGTACCCGGTGATCGTGTGCAGGCGGCCGGCTACCGCGACTGCGGTCACCGCGGCGGGGAGCCGGCTGGGACGGATGCTCCGGATTCGTGCGCAGCCCTGTCCCTGTCCCCGGGGTCATCGGGCGCCCAGCGCAGCAGATCTCCGGGCTGGCACTCAAGCACCTCGCACAGCGCGGCGAGCGTGGTGAAGCGCACCGCCTTGGCGCGGCCGTTCTTGAGCACCGCCAGGTTGGCGGGTGTGATCCCCACGCGGTCCGCCAGTTCGCCAACGGACATCTTCCGTCTGGCCAGCATCACGTCGATGTCGACGGCGATCGGCATCAGATCACCTCGGCCAACTCGGCCCCCAGCTGCGACGCCTCGACGTCGCGTGCGACGGCTTGTGCGAGCAGTACCCGCAGCACGAGCACGATGAGTGCGTTCCCGAAGATCGCCAGGCTGACCCCGCCCAGCAGGGCCACAACGCCCGGGGGAACGACATCGCCAGGCGCCAGGACCGCCCCGAGCGCGAGAACCAGGAGCGAGGCCGCCACGAACGCGCCCATCACGAGATGGACGTAGCGGAATGCGGCGTGGGAGAACACGGTTCCGCGTTGCACCATCGTCACCAGCCGCCACACGCACACCAGGACCACCTGAACCGTCACGACACCCAGGACCATGATCACGAGGACCGGAGTGCGGCGGTCCACAAGGATGCTCTCCTCCATAGCGCCCGTCAGCATCGCCACCATCACCGCCTGGGCGGAGACCGCCCCAGCGTGCAGAGCCACCATCACGGCGCGCAGCGCGAGCACTGTCAGCTTTCCCAACGTCGCCCCCCTTATCGAATAGCGATAGAAAGCTATCGAATATCGATAGGAGTGGCAAGTTGGGTCCGTCGGCGGGATGGGCCTGCGTGCCTCCCGAGTTCCTGACGCAGTGAGGCGAGCCGCCTCCAGGGCTCACGTGGAGCGGCTAGAGCACGGCACCGAGGTCAACGCTCGGGCTGGCCTCCGCGGCGGGGTTGGCGCCCGTCCCACGTGACTCCGGCAGCCGCACAGGCAACCACCACCCGCCCACGCGCTACCGCCGCTGCCTACGACGGGTGTTCCACATGTCCGCACAGACCAGCATCATCCGAGAACGGCCGAACCGGGACCTCTACCTCAAGAGGCGCGGCGAGGGCGCCCCACGCGTCCAGGCCGTGACTGCCCCGGCCCGCCGACGTGCCGGCGTCCTGTGGCCCTCCTGCGCGACAACCGGGTCTTCACCCCCGAGCTGCCCATCGCGCAAGCGGCTTGACTCCATCATTGAGACTCCTGGGGAACGAAGCGGAAGGTGCAACGTTCATTCTTGAAGCGCCAGGTCAGCCCGGTCTTCGTCCGCGGGGCTCAAACCCGGATCAGCCGTTTGGCTCACCCGCACCCCGGCCGTCATCCTCCGGTCTGACCTTCGGACCGAGGGATGGGTCAGAGTTACGTTTCCGGCCCGTAGCGTCATCGCTACGCGGCGACCGGGCGCAACGCGCGCCCACACACGCCGTGCGCCGCGCGGGGCGGAAGTTCGACGGCGACGGGGGCCGGGACTGGCACCCGCCCCAGCGGCGAGTCACCGTCACCGGAGCTCGCAATGCTTCTGCGAGCGGCCAAGGCCCTCCGCTCCATCGTGACCCAGATCGTTCAGAGCCGACCGGTGCCCCGGCCAGTACTGCGCACGCAGTGAGCGCGAACGCGTCGGCAGCTTTGTTGAGTTGGCGGTAGCTCAGGGTGTGCCAGGCTCCGGCGCGCTTGAACCGGAGGGCGGGAGCGGGCCGTGGGCGCCAGCTGCCAACTGGGCGATGGCGGGTGCGTCGATCGACGCCGCGGCCGGCGCCTTCGGCCTGCGGGTGTGCGCGCAACAGTGCCTTCGCCGAGGCGGAGGAGACCATCTCGTTCGTGTTGTCCGATCCGCAGGCGCAGGAGGTGAGGGAACGGACCGAGGCGGCGGAGACGCAGCTCGGCAGGAAGTTGTGCGGCCGCCTCCAGCCTTTCCAGGACCGCGATGAGCAGGCCGTGCGCGACGGCGACGCGGCCCGGCTCACCTGGGTCTGCCCGGGCAGGCACGGCCGGTGGGGACGTATCTGTGTGCTGGACGAGGGGCACGAGACCTCGGAGCGCTGCCGCTGCCCAAGCCGGAGGCATGCGGTGTGCGGCTGCGGGCAGTGCGGCCTCGCCCCGGTTCTCCAGGCGGGGCTGCTGAGCTTGCCACGGCGACTCTTGGCGTGCGAGGTCAGATGCTGCTGGCGTCGATCAGCCAGTACTGGCCGCGGCGGACGGTGCACGGACAACTAAGGGCTGTCCCGCAACAGCACGGCCCCGATCCGGATGCCGGAGTCGGGGCTGCACTGTGTCCGCGGGGGGCGAGTTGCGCAGGGCCGCCCTGGACCACTTACCGGAAGGTCAGGGAAAAGACGGTCTTTATGAGTAGATTCGTAGCGTTGCTGACCGCATTCATGATGGTGCTCGTGTAGCTGGTGGTGTCGTCACATCCCACCTGGCCTTGCTGATTCGTCGATGTCACCTGGCTGTCCTTGTCCTGCTCGAAACCGGACGATGAGTCGCAGCTCGTGCCGTACATGTTGTAGGTGGCGTTCGCGTGAACACCTCCGAGGGTGTAGACGCCCGTGATCACGTCGTTCCCGGCGTTGGCGTACGAGCCCGCGTCGCCGTCGTAGAAGGCGTAGGCGTTCATGTTGAAGTTGGTGTACCTGCGCAGCGTTACCGTGGCGACTATCTTGCCCGCCGCGAGGGGTGCCGTCTTGCACTGATGGACTGGGAAGGATTCGATGGCGTAATGCCCCGTGGTCACGGTGTCGTCGGCGGGGTTCTCCTTGATCTGGTAGTCGATGGTTTGCCCTGGCCGCGTAACCTCCCCAGTTGCAGACGGTGATCTGGTTGCCGCCCAGATTGATCGCAGCGCCGTTCGTCAGGTTAGGCAGCTCTGCGCCGTCGGGACTGGTGATGGACCATTGCTGCGTCGTGTTGCTGGCATCGCATGTGCTCAGTTCCACCTCGCCCGTGTTTCTCAGGTCGAGTTGAGTGAGGCACTTGTTGTCCCCGACATGACGGATCAGGAAGTAGTTTGATCCGTCGCTCGCCGGCTGCAGAGTCCATGTTCCGGACGTCGGGCATGTAGAGGGAAGAGAGACGCGCGTATCAGACTGTTCGGCAAGACAACCGCCGAAGTCGCTTCGCAAGTTGAACGATCCGTCGGGGGTCGCATCGATGGATAGATCCGGCTCATCCTTAACCATCCATGTAGGGGCGAGCTTGGACCAATCTCCATGCATGGGATCGAAGCTCAAGTCGCCATTGTCCCTTGCGCTGATGATGGCATGGTGCTTAGACCGTGTCCTATGTGGTGAGGCGGACGAGGCGCTTGTAGCAGCAAAG
>NZ_JBYISA010000065.1:0-17990 GCF_057708345.1 Streptomyces sp. bgisy130 | reverse complement strand
GGTTCGGGGGTGGGGGGGGGGAGCCGCGGCCGAGCGGAAGCGACACGGAAAAAGGCGGCGGCCCGGAGAGGAATTCTCCGGGCCGCCGCCTTTGTCACCTTGTGGGCGCCGCGGCCGGCGCCCCGTGCTCAGAGCGCGCCGAAACCGACCTTGCGGGCGGTCGGCTCGCCGATCTCCACGTAGGCCAGCCGGTCCGCCGGGACCAGGACCTTGCGACCGTGGTCGTCCACCAGGCTCAGCAGCTGTGACTTGCCGCCCAGCGCGTCGGACACGGCGCTCTCGACCTCTTCGGCAGACTGCCCGCTCTCCAGAATGATCTCGCGGGGCGCGTGCTGCACGCCGATCTTGACCTCCACGGCTTTGTCCCTCCGACGGTCTGGGGGTCCCCAGCGTCAGCTGGGGGAGGATGCGCGATGATCCGCGCCGTACGCAGCACACATTAGCCCGGTACGGGGATGCACAGGACGCCATGGGCCACGCCCGCAGCGAACAGGGCCGGTGCGTGAACAGGGCCGGTGCGTGGCCGGGGCCGGTGCGGGAACCGGGTCAGTGCGGCTCGGTGCCCTGGAGCGGGAAGCCGGCGATGCCCTTCCAGGCGAGCGACGTCAGCAGCTGCACCGCGGTGTCCCTCGGCACCTTGCTCTCCGACGACAGCCAGTAGCGCGCCACCACCTGGGAAACCCCGCCCAGGCCCACGGCCAGCAGCATCGACTCGTCCTGCGAGAGTCCGGTGTCCTCGGCGATCACCGCGCTTATGGCCTCGGCGCACTCCAGCGACACCTTGTCCACCCGCTCGCGGACCGCCGGGTCGTTGGTGAGGTCCGACTCGAACACCAGCCGGAAGGCGCCGCCCGGGTCCTCCACGTACGCGAAGTAGGCGTCCATCGTCGCCGCGACCCGCTGCTTGTTGTCGGTCGTCGACGCCAGCGCCGCGCGGACCGACTGGAGCAGGGACTCGCAGTGCTGGTCGAGCAGGGCGAGGTAGAGCTCCAGCTTGCCCGGGAAGTGCTGGTAGAGCACCGGCTTGCTGACGCCTGCCCGCTCGGCGATGTCGTCCATCGCGGCCGCGTGGTAGCCCTGCGCGACAAAGACTTCCTGGGCGGCGCCCAGAAGCTGGTTGCGCCGGGCTCGACGTGGCAGGCGTGTGCCCCGCGGGCGCGTCGCCTCGGTCTGCTCGATGGCGCTCACGCTGCCTCCCAGAAATCGTTCCGTATGCGGCCTGTACAAGATGGTGCACCGCGCCCGCCATCGTACTTTTGGGTAACCCGGCTGTGCGCGGTCCGGGCCCAGAATTTATGCCCGGCCCCGGCTTCGGAAGCCGACATAACGCCCCAGGTCATCGGTATTCGTCTTCGTTGAGCTCCACGACGCGGGCCTGTTCGGCGCGATCCGCCTCGTTCGCGGAGTCCGGGTCGACGGTGACCGGCGGCTCGTCGTGGTGCGGAGTGACGTCGGCGTACTGCTCCGCCGTGTCCGCTTCCGGTGCCTCGACATCGAACTCGGTGGCGTCGCTCTCGTCCTCGAAGGTATCCGGGTCTGTCGGGTCGACGCGCATGGTGGCTCCCTTTCTCGCGTGCTTGCTTCGACGGCTGGTGCCTGGCATGACAGCAGGGGCCGGGGCGGCTGCCCTCGACTACGAGCGTAGGAGAGCGGCCGCGGCAGCGCGATGCGGTGTGTGACCGCGGACACACGATCGGGGGTGTGATCGTCTCGTAACATCGACCCATGTCTTCGACCGAGTCGCCGGACACCGCGACCGCCGCTCTCCCGGTGCCCCCGGCCGGCCCCGGCCGGCACGGCGCGGCGGAGACGGTGCACACCGTGACCCTGCCGGGCCTGACGCTGACCGTACGGGCACCCGCCGGATCGCCCGCGCTCCAGGACGGCGGCGCGGAGACCGGCACCGGACGGGACCGCGAGCCCGCGCTCTACGTCCACGGCCTCGGCGGCTCCTCACAGAACTGGTCGGACCTGATGCCGCTGCTCGCCGACCGGGTGGACGGCGAGGCGATCGACCTGCCCGGCTTCGGCCACTCCCCGCCGCCGGACGACGGCAACTACTCCGTCTCCGCGCAGGCCCGCGCCGTCATCCGCTACCTCGACGCGGCCGGGCGCGGCCCCGTGCACCTCATCGGCAACTCCATGGGCGGTGCCGCCGCCACCCGGGTCGCGGCCGTGCGCCCCGACCTCGTCCGCACCCTGACGCTGATCTCCCCGGCGCTGCCCGAGCTGCGCCCGCAGCTGACGGCGGTGCCCACGGCGCTGCTCGCGGTGCCCGGCATCACCGGGCTCTTCGGCCGGCTCACCCATGACTGGACGCCCGAGCGCCGCACCCGCGAGGTGCTGGCGCTCTGCTACGGCGACCCCGGCCGGGTCACCCCGGAAGGGTTCAACGCCGCGGTCGACGAATACGCGCGACGGCTGGAACTTCCCTACTTCTGGGAGGTCATGGAACGTTCGGCACGCGGTTTGGTGAACGCCTACACACTGGGCGGCCAACATAATTTGTGGCGTCAGGCAGAGAGAGTGCTCGCCCCCACCCTTCTCGTCTACGGTGGGCGCGACCGCCTGGTCTCCTTCCGGATGGCGCGGCGGGCGGCCGCGGCGTTCCGCGGTTCGCGACTGCTGACGCTGCCGGAGGCGGGGCATGTGGCGATGATGGAGTACCCGGAGACAGTGGCGCGGGCCGTCCGCGAACTGCTCGACAGTGACATGACCGATGTGACCGCCGATGCGGGCAGGAGCTGACGCACCCCGTGGGACGCCATAGCCGCAGAGGCCGGCCCGAAACCGCAACGGACACCCCGGAGACGGCCGGTCCGCCCGGTAACGGCCCCTCGGGGGGCACCTCGTCCGGACCGGGCCCGGGACGCCGCCGACGCGAGCCGTTCGAGGGCGATGTGGTGCGCGGCGGGCATCCCGAACAGCGCGAACCGGGCGGCGGCTGGGGCGAGTTCCCCGGCGCGCCGGCCTCCCCGGCCGGGCCCGGCCGGGGCGCGCAGCGGATTCCCCGGCCCCGTGCGGAGGTGTCCGGCGCAGCGGCGGTCGCCGCACCGGGCAGTGGGCCCGGACCGAAGCGCGAGTATGTGGACGCCTTCGACGCCCGGACGTTCCCGGGCGGGCCGGGAGCCGCGAGCGACCCGGACGACGATGTGTTCCGGGCCGGCGCGCCCCGGAAGGCGGCCCGGCCGACTGGGCCGTACGGGCCCGGCGCGGACGGGACGGCCCCCGGCGGGCGGTACACCGGCCGCTCGGTCGTCTTCGACCGGGACGGGAGCGACGAGCCGGACCGGCAGGCGGACTTCGGCGCGGACGGCGCGGCCGGGGACGGCCCCGGGGACCAGGACCCGGACGGGGAATCCGACGCGGCGGAGTCGCGGCACGGCGCCGTCAAGGGCAGCAAGGGCCGGACGTTCACCGGCGCGGCGGCCGCGGCGGTGACCACCGTGCTCGCCGTGGTCATCGCGGGCCAGGTCGCCGCGCAGAACAAGGAGGGCGCCGACCCGCAGCCGCGCAGCGGGGAGGACCGTACCGACGGGGTCGGCGACGAGGCATCCCGGTCGCACGCCAGGCCCACCCAGGACGCCAAGCCCGCCAGTTACGACGAGAAGATGAACCAGGTCTTCCCGCTGGACAAGATGCTGACGGCCACCGGCCGCTTCAAGCCGGTCGGCGGTGACGCCAGGGCGCCCGGCCAGGGCAAGGTGCTGCGCTATCGCGTCGACGTCGAGGAGGGTCTGCCGCTGGACGGCGAGCTGTTCGCCGAGGCGGTGCACAAGACCCTCAACGACAGCCGTAGTTGGGCCCACGGCGGGAAGATGGCCTTCCAGCGGGTGGGGTCCGGCGACGCCGATTTCGTGATCACGCTGGCGAGTCCGGGGACCACCGCGAAGTGGTGCGACAAGTCCGACCTCGACATCCGGGAGGACAATGTCTCCTGTGACTCCGCGGCGACCGAGCGGGTCATGATCAACGCCTTCCGATGGGCCCAGGGCGCCTGGACCTACGGCGAGGGCAAGATGCACGCCTACCGGCAGATGCTGATCAATCACGAGGTCGGCCACCGGCTCGGGCACAACCACGAGTTCTGCTCCAAGACGGGCGCCCTGGCCCCGGTGATGATGCAGCAGACCAAGTTCCTGACGACGGACGGGGCGACCTGCCGGCCCAACTCCTGGCCGTTCCCCACCCAGCGGTGAGCGGACCCCGGTGCCCGGCGCGCCGGGGAGGGTTCCCGCACTCACATAGCGCGAAGAAACGCCCTTAGGGGCGGAAAGTTACGTGCTTTCACCCCTTCCGGTGGTGTGATGGACAACCGTCCATCGCACCGCCTGCCCCTTTGCATAGCTTCTTCCTGCCGGTGGCGGCCGTGTCGCCCGGCACACCAGGACGCCGACAGGGAGGGACGGGGGTGCACTCATGCGTATTGGACTGCTCACCGAGGGTGGCTATCCGGATGCGACCGGTGAGTCGCACGCGTGGTGCGACCGGCTCGTGCGTGGGCTCACCGGCCATGACTTCGAGGTCTACGCCCTGAGCGCCGACGCCCGCCAGGAGGCGCGGCCCCGGACCGCACTGCCGGAACACGTACGCCTGGTACGCCGCGCCCCCCTGTGGGGCGACTTTCCCGCCGGGCACCGCCGGGCGTCCGAGGAGCGCAAGGGCCGCAGCCCCGGCCGCCGCGAACGGCGCCGCTTCGCCGAGAGGTTCGGCGATCTGGTGACGGCCTTCGCCACGGTGCCCGACGGGCCGGCCCGCGGCGCACCACCCGGAGGCCCGCCGGCCGGCGATCCGCCGAGTGCCCCCGATACGTCCGTGACCTGGAAGGCGGACCGTTTCGCCAGCGGTCTCTACGGACTCGCCGAACTCGCCCGGGAACAGGGCGGACTGCCCGCGCTGCTGCACTCCGAGGGCGCCGTACGCATCCTGGAAGCCGTCTGCCACGGCCCCCGCGCGCTGCCCGCCGCCCAGGGCGCGCAGGTCAACGATCTGCTGGCGGTCACCGCGCAGCTCGAACTCGCGCTCCGGCCGCTGTCCCTGGACTGGTACGGCGACCGGCACACCCCCGGCCTCGGCGGAGTGGACCTCTGCCATGCCACCTCCGGGGGCGCGGCCGCCCTCCCCGGACTGCTGGCCAAGCGCTTCTTCGGCACCCCGCTCCTGGTCACCGAGTACGGCGTCCGGCTGCGCGAGCACTACCTGGCCCGCGCCGCCGCGCCGTTGAGCATCCCGGTGCGCGCGCTGCTCGCCGCCTTCCAGGGCGCGCTGGCCGCCGAGACCTACGCCCAGGCCGCACTGCTCACCCCCGGCAACACCCATGCCCGGCGCTGGCAGGAGCGCTGCGGCGCCGACCGCGCCCGGCTGCGCACGGTCTACCCGGGCATGGACGCCGCCCCGTTCGCCGCGGTCGCGGACGCCGCCCCGGACGACTCCAAGACGCTGGTGTGGGTCGGCACGGTGGAGCCCGCCAAGGACCTCATCGCGCTGCTGCATGCCTTCGCCGGGATCCGCCGGGCCGAGCCGGCGGCCACCCTGCGGATCATCGGCGGGACCGGCCGCGATCCGCGGGCGCCCGGGTATCTCGCGCACTGCCGGGCGCTGGCCGCCCAGCTCTTCCCCGACGAGGCGGCCGACGCCCGCACCGTCGGCGAGAGCCCGGTCAGCTTCGAGGAGATCGGCAGCCCCGAGGTACCGGCCCTGACGGACGCTTATGCCGCCGGTGCGGTAGTGGTGCTCTCCAGCGTCATCGAGGGCTTTCCGCGCTCCCTGGTGGAGGCGATGTTCTGCGGCCGCGCCACGGTGTCGACCGACGCCGGCGCGGTCTGCGAAGTCATCGGCGGCACCGGACTGGTCGTCCCGCCGCGCAACCCCCGCGCGCTGGCCGAGGCCTGCACGGCGCTGCTCGCCGACCCCGACCGCCGGGCCCGGCTGGGCGCGGCGGCCCGCGCGCGGGCGCTGGAGCTGTTCACCGTCGAGCAGAACATCGCGGCATTTCGTGGCATCTACCTGGAGCTGATCTCGCACGCCCCGGCCCGCCCGGCCGCCTCCCGCACCCGGGACGCGCACGGGGTCCCGCGCCCGTTCGCCCGCCCCGCGGAGTCCCATGTCCCCGGCCGCTGGGCCGCGACCGGCACCGCCACCAGGGCGGTCAACGCGCCGGCCGGCCGGACGCCGAGCTGGGCGGCGTCCGGGGCCGGGCAGCCCGCCGCGGTACCGGGTGAGGCCGGGGGAGGGGCCGCCGTCCGGGACGTGGGACAGGCCGTGGGACGGGACGACCCGGCGAGCCATCGGGCGTGGCCGGTGCGAGGGAGAGAGCAATGGTGACCGGTGTGCTGGACGTGATGTGTGCGATGGGTGTCGTGGGTGTGGCACTGGTGACGGGCATGGCGGATGTGGCACACGGCGGCCGCCCCGCCGTCCCCCTCCGCGTCCGCCGGCGCACCCCGGGCCACCCCGGCCGCCCGCCCCGGCGCCGTAGCGCGCGCCTCCGCCCCGGCCAGAACGGCTGCGCGCGGACGGGAGAGCGGGGGAACGGGTCATGACCACACCCGAAGGCGGCGCCACCGGTGCCGTGGAGACCCCGGGGGAGGCCCGCGCCGACCGCGCCGCGCCCCCGCGCAAGGACGCCGCCGTCCGCCCTCCGCGCCGCGGCCCCGCGGACCCCGTACGGATGCTGATGCACCGGCACCAGGAGCTGTGCGCGCACGCCGTCGACGCGCTGGAGATCGCCGCCGGCCTGGAGGCGCACGGCGTCACCGACCGCACGGCCGCACGCTTCCGGCACCGCGACGTCTTCTCGCTGGCCGAGGAGCTCTACGCCCGGGTGCCGCGCGCCGACCCGGCCGCCGCCCCCGGGGCCGGGCCCCCGTACGCGACCGCCCCCGCCCGGCGCTCCCGCACCGTGTGCGGCGCCCTGCACCTGCTCCCCGGCGCCGTCTGTGTCGCGGCCGCCGCCGCCCTCGCCTCGGTGACCACGGCAACTCCCGCCGTACGCACCGCCGTCGGCGCCTCCGGCCTCGTCCTGCTCGCCCTCGCCGTCCGGCTGGGCGTACGGTCCGGGCCGCTGAGGCTGCGGCACGGCACCGGGCCGCGCACCGCCGGTCTGTGGGCCGGCTGGACGGCCGGGTACGCGGTGTACGGCGACTGGCTGCTCGGGCAGCTGCTGGCCGGCGGCCCCGATCTGCCGCCCGCCGCGCCCCGGGCCGCCGTCGCCCCCGCCGTGGCACTCGCCTTCGCCCTCGCCCCCGCGGCCGGCTGCGCCCACTGGTTCACCGTGCGCGGACGCCGTGTCCTGGCCGCCAGCCGCGGACTCGGAGAACTCGCCGCCCGCGTACGGCCGTTGCTGCTCGCCGTCACCCTGCTCTTCCTGGGCGCGCTGGTGGCGCTGCTCCTCGGCGCGCAGGCGGTCCTCGGCGGTGGCGACCCGCTGGCCCTGGGGGCGGCGGCCGCGCTGGGGGTGCTGCTCTTCCTCGCCCGGCTGCTCGCCGTCCACGGCTTCCCCGAAGCGGCCGCGGCCGGGCTGGCCTCGGCCGCCGCCCTGGAAGCCCTCGCCCCGGCCCTGGTGCTGATCGCCCGGCTCCCCGGCGTGCCCCCGGTCGACGCCCCGGTCGCGGCGCTGGCCACCACGGTCGGACCGGCCGTGGTACCCGCCGTGGCCTGCACCGCCGCCGCCCTCGGCCTCCTCGTCCACGGCCTGAAGGCGCTCACCGGCGCCTGCGCCCACTGGCCCGCGCCCTCCGGACCGGCGGAGGCGCACCGGCCGTGACCCTCCGGACGACCACCGGCCCCCGAGACCCCGCACCCCCACACGGGCAGCCCCACCCCGCACCACCCCCGGAGCGGCACCCCGAAACGGCCGCTCCGGCCGCTGCACCGCGGACCGCGCCCCCCACGTGGCCCCCGCCCCCAGGGCGGACGCCGACCCCGCGGCCGAAGCCGACCTGCTTCCCTCGATCCGCCTTAGGAGCACGACATATGAACGTCCAGCCCACCACACGCCACGCGGACCGGGGGGTCGCACGATGAGGGTGCTGCTCATCGGCGCCAACGGCTACCTGGGCCGCTATGTCGCCGACCGCCTGCTCGCCGACCCCGCCGTCCAGCTCACCGCCCTCGGGCGGGGCGACGACGCCGACGTCCGCTTCGACCTGGCCACCGGCAGCCCCGGGGCGCTCACCCGCTTCCTCGACGCGGTCCACCCCGGTGTCGTCGTCAACTGTGCCGGTGCCACCCGGGGCGGCGCCCGCGAGCTGACCCGGCACAACACCGTCGCGGTCGCCACCATCTGCGAATCGCTGCGCCGCAGCAGCTGCGGCGCCCGGCTCGTCCACCTGGGCTGCGCCTCCGAGTACGGGCCCTCCCAGCCCGGCTCCTCCACGGCCGAGGACGCCGTCCCGCGCCCCGGCGGCCCGTACGGCGTCAGCAAACTCGCCGCCACCGAACTGGTCCTGGGCTCCGGGCTCGACGCCGTGGTGCTGCGGATCTTTTCGCCGGTCGGCCCCGGCACCCCCGCGGGCTCGCCGCTCGGCCGGCTCGCCGAGGCGATGCGCCGCGCCATGCAGTCCGGCGACAGCGAGCTCAAGCTCGGCGGGCTCGGGGTGCAGCGGGACTTCGTCGATGTGCGCGATGTGGCGCGGGCGGTGCACGCCGCCTCGCTGTCGGCCGCGCAGGGCGTCGTCAACATCGGGACCGGCCGGGCCGTCCGGCTGCGGGAGGCCGCGTCGGTGCTCGCCCGGGTCGCCGGCTTCGGGGGCGCCCTGCACGAACTCGACTCCCCGCCCGCCCGGCTGGTCATCCCCGGCCCGTCCCCGGAGCACCCGGGCGCCGGCTCGCCGCCCGCCACCTACCCGTACCCGGACGGCTGTGGCACCTGGCAGCAGGCGGATGTGCGCACCGCCCGCGACCGGCTCGGCTGGCGCCCCCGGATCCAGCTGGAGGAGTCCCTCGCCGACATCTGGATGGAGGCCGCGTGCCGTATCTGACCACCCCGGCCGGGGCCACCCGCGCCCCGGCTGCGTGAGACCGGTGTCTGCCTGCTGGGACACCTGGACCGCCGACTGCCCTCTGGAGCGCGCGGGCGCCGTGTACGTCACCGGCCGCCGGGCCGCGGGGACGGCGGACACCGCCGGAGCGGCCGGGGCGTCACTGCCCGGCTACTGGGACGAATTCGTCTCGCGCATCGGAACAGGTGTCTCGGAATGAAGAAGGGCGTGGCAGTGTTACGGAAGTGCAAGCTCCCCCACTCCCGGCCCGGCCCGGGCGGGGGGAACCCCGTCAAGACCGACCAACGGAGTCCCCGTGTCGCTGCCACCCCTGGTCGAGCCCGCTTCCGAGCTCACCGTCGATGAGGTCCGCAGGTACTCCCGCCACCTGATCATCCCCGATGTCGGGATGGACGGGCAGAAGCGGCTGAAGAACGCCAAGGTGCTCTGTGTGGGCGCCGGTGGCCTGGGCTCGCCCGCGCTGATGTACCTGGCCGCCGCCGGTGTCGGCACCCTCGGCATCGTGGAGTTCGACGAGGTCGACGAGTCGAACCTCCAGCGCCAGATCATCCACAGCCAGGCGGACATCGGCCGCTCCAAGGCCGCGTCCGCCAAGGACACGGTGCTGGGCATCAACCCGTACGTCACGGTGAACATGCACGAAGAGCGCCTGGACTCCACGAACGTCATGGAGCTCTTCGCGCAGTACGACCTGATCGTGGACGGCACCGACAACTTCGCCACCCGCTACCTGGTCAACGACGCCTGTGTGCTGCTGAACAAGCCGTACGTCTGGGGTTCGATCTACCGCTTCGACGGCCAGGCGTCGGTGTTCTGGAGCGAGCACGGCCCCTGCTACCGCTGCCTCTACCCGGAGCCCCCGCCGCCCGGCATGGTGCCGTCCTGCGCCGAGGGCGGTGTCCTGGGTGTGCTCTGCGCCTCCATCGGCTCCATCCAGGTCAACGAGGCCATCAAGCTGCTCGCCGGGATCGGTGACCCGCTCGTCGGCCGGCTGATGATCTACGACGCGCTGGAGATGACCTACCGTCAGGTCAAGGTCCGCAAGGACCCGGACTGCGCGGTCTGCGGCGAGAACCCGACCGTCACCGAGCTCATCGACTACGAGGCCTTCTGCGGCGTCGTGTCCGAGGAGGCCCAGGAGGCCGCGGCCGGCTCGACGATCACTCCGCGGCAGCTCAAGGAGTGGATCGACGGCGACGAGAAGATCGAGATCATCGATGTCCGGGAGCCGAACGAGTTCGAGATCGTCTCGATCCCCGGCGCCCGGCTGGTCCCGAAGAACGAGTTCCTGATGGGCACCGCCCTCCAGGACCTCCCCCAGGACAAGAAGATCGTCCTGCACTGCAAGACGGGCGTCCGCTCCGCGGAGGTGCTGGCCGTCCTGAAGTCCGCGGGCTTCGCCGACGCCGTGCACGTGGGCGGCGGCGTCATCGGCTGGGTCAACACCGTCGAGCCGGAGAAGCCGGTCTACTGAGCTTCCCGCACCAACCGAAAGGCGCCGGTCCGTGTTCTGCGGACCGGCGCCTTCGCGCTGCATACGGGACATAAGGCCGCCCGCCGGCCCGGCGCGCTCAGATCTCGCCCTTGCGCGTCAGATACGTCAGGGCCAGCCAGCCCGGCAGCACCGGCAGCCAGAAGACCATCAGCCGGAACAGCAGCACCGCCGGGAACGCCACATCACCGGCGAGCCCGGCGACGGTCAGCGCACCGAACAGCGCGCCCTCGACGGCACCCACACCGCCCGGCGTCGGCGCCGCCGACCCCAGCGCGTTACCGGCCAGGAAGGCGACCGCGATGCTCGCATAGCTGATCGTGTCGCCGCCGCCGAAGGCCCGGATCGAGGCGTCCAGACACATCACGTTCGCCGCCGTCAGCAGCAGCATCCCGCCGATGCCGGTGGCCAGTTTTCCGGGCCGCTGGAGAATGTCCAGCATCCGGGGGACCACCCCCGCGAACAGCGACCGCACCCGCGTCGAGACGAACTTCCGCAGCGCCGGCACCGCCGTGACGACCAGCACCAGCACCGCCACCGTCAGCAGCCCGGCGATGACCGTACGGGACGGGGAGATCGTCGGGGTCCGTTCGGTGCCCGTCAGATAGCCGAAGATCAGCAGCAGCAGGATGTGGCTGCCCAGCCCGAACAGCTGGGAGGCGCCGACGCTCGCCACCGCCAGGCCGGGACGGACCCCGGCGCGCTGAAGGAAGCGGGTGTTGAGCGCCACCCCGCCGATCGCCGCGGGCGCCACCAGCTTCACGAAGTTGCCCGCGATCTGCGCGATGACCGTCCTGACGAACGACACCTTCTCCGTGACGAACCCCAGCAGGCTCATCGCCGCCGCGATATACGTCAGCGCCGAGAAGCCCACCGCGACCAGCACCCACATCCACTGGGCCTTGCTGACGAGATCGCTGAAGTTGAAGTGGGTCAGCTGGGACAGCAGCAGATAGACCGCGAACGCGCCGGCGATCCAGCTGATCAGGATGCGCGGGCTGAGCCGCTCCAGCTTCGCCGGTTCGATCACCGCCGCCGGGCGGATCAGCAGCACCTGCCGGCGGATCTGCGCCAGCAGATCCTCCTCGCGGGCCTCCTCGGTCGCCTCGTCCAGGGCCCGCTTCTCGGCGTGCTTCTCCGCGTGCCGCTCGGCCCGGAGCGTCTTGCGGTCCTTCTCGCCCGCCGCGTCCCGGGCCTCCCGCGCCTCCTTGGCGGCCTGCGACGCCTCCAGCACCGCCTCCCGCTCCCGCTTGGCACGCTCCCGGGCCAGCTGGCGCAGCGTCGCGCGGGTGGTGCGGCTCAGCGCGATCGGCTGGAGCAGCGGCAGACTGTCGGCGACCGCGTCCGGGCCCAGCACTTCGACGGCCGCGGCCACCGCGCGCTCGGCGCCGACCCGCAGCCCGCAGGTGGCCAGCAGCTGGGCGATGTCCATCCGCAGCACCAGATCACCGGCCGCGATCTCCCCGCCGCGCAGCTCGGTCAGCACGATATCGCCGGCCCGGTCCACCAGCAGCGCGTCCCCGACCAGCCGCCGGTGCGCGATCCGCCGGGACTGGAGCGCCTCGACCTGCCGCCAGGCGCTGTGCATCAGCGCGTCGGTGATCTCCTCGTCGGCCAGCGAGTCGAAGCTGCGGCCGCCGATGTGCTCGTAGACCAGCATCACCGCGTCCGGGCCGAGCTCGGAGGTGGCGATCAGCTTGGGGGCGTGGGCGCCGGCCGCGATGGCCGCGTACGCCAGCAGCGCCTCCTGCTCCAGCGCCTGGCGCAGCGACTGGAGACTGCGGCGCTGATTGATGCCGCGCAGCGACAGCCGGCGCCACACGCGGTAGAAGAAGCCCTGCGCCTGCTGCTCGCGGTCGACGACGGTGACGTCGATCGGCGGGCCGTCCTCCAGGGTGACCAGGTAGCGGCGCCCGCGGTCGGCGTGCTCGGACTGCTCCACGCCGGCGGCGTCCTCCGCGCGCAGCGCGGAGACCGGGTGGAAGCCGACCCGGCGCAGCCCCGCGAGGAGGTTCTGGCCGGTGGGACGGACGTTGGGGGAGCCGACGGCGTAGAGGGTGCCGTAGGCGACGGTCCAGCCGATCAGCACGGTCGTGACGATCGCGAACGGGGTGGTGTACCGCCCCACCAGCACCGCGAACGAGTCCAGCAGCAGCACGCACCACATCGCGACCCGCCACCGGGGCCGCCGGGCCATGCCCACCGCCGTCATATAGGCGATCACGGGTGCCAGATAGCTGTGCACCGGAGCGGACAGCGCCCCGTTGTCCAGGGTCTGGGTCAGCGCGTCCCGGATGGAGGGCGGGGCGGCCTCGGCCACCCACAGGTCGGTGGCCAGCGACACCCCGTGGGCGAGGACGGCGGCGAGCACCCCGTCCGCGATCCGCAGCCCGTCCCGCTTGATCAGCCGCTCGACGGCGAACGCCACCGGCACGATCAGAACCGCGACACTGGACGTCAGCCCGGCGAGGTTGATCAGCAGCGGGGGCGCCGCCTTCGCGCCGCTGCCGATGTCGTTCTCCAGGCCCTGGGTGGTGCCGTGGGCGAACGTGGCGAGCCCGAGGACGAGCGCGATCCCGGCGATGCCGAGCAGCAGCCGCATCAGGTCGGAGGGCCGGTGCACCCGCGCGGGCAGCAGCGGCTCGTCGCCGGAGACCCGGTCGACATGGAACTCGCCGTGTTCGTCGGCGCTCAGATCGGCACGGTGCGAGCCCGTACGGGGCTTGCTCCGGGCCGCGCCGGACGGCTGCTCCTCGCCCTGGTCGTGCCGGACCTGCTCCTCCACGGGCTGTGTGCGCTCCGGCTCCTCCTCCTGCCCCTCGGTTGGCTCGGGCTCCCTGGACCCTTCCGGCCTCTGGGACGCCCCGGGTCGTTCGGCCTTCTCGATCGTGCTCGCCTTTTCGGTAGCGGAAGCCGTGGCCGGCTCCCGTTGGTGCTTCCCCTGTGGTGCCGCCTGCTGCCGCTCGGGCCGCTCGGTCACAGCGGCCGGTCCGGGCGCGGTGCGGGCGGCGTCGACGGCCAGCGCCTCAGGGGCGCCCGCCTCCCGTGGAGGCGCTGCACCCTGCTGCTCGGCCGTCTCTTCTTGATCTCGTATCACCAGTCACCGTCCGGAAGATGGTGGCACGACCGACCGGTGGAGGAGGGCATCAGGGTGCATTTCGGGGGTGCGGGAAGCGGAACATGCTCCCCCGCACCACGGCTGACGGCGCCTTCCCGCCGACCTCCGCGGGGTACCGGACCCTGTGTCCGCTCCCATTGTCGGTGTCGTGCGGCAGGATGGACCGAATGAGTGGGACCGGAGAGACAGGGGCGGGTGAGCTGCCGCCCTACGCGGAGCGGGTCCTCGCCGTCGCCGAGCTGATCCCGGCGGGCCGGGTGATGACGTACGGGGACGTCGTGGAGTGGCTCCGGGACGAGGAACCACCCGCCGGACTCCCTGAGACGGGCGCCGGCGGGCCCCGCCAAGTGGGGCGGGTGATGGCGCTCTACGGGGGCGCGGTGCCCTGGTGGCGGGTGGTGCGCGCGGACGGCCGGCTGCTGCCCGGCAGCGAACTGCGCGCACTGGCCCACTACCGGGAGGAAGGCACCCCCCTGCGCACCGCCGCGCAGGCGGCCGACGACCACATACCGCGGCTCGACATGCGGCGGGCCCGCTGGGACGGGCAACGGAGCTAGCGCCGGGGGCGGAGCGCGACGGCCCGTGGGACGCGCTGCGGCCCGGGTGCCGACTGGCGTAGCGTCGGGCACTGCCGTCACGACGACGGCCCCGCCGCGCACCAGGCCGCCGGACCGTCCCCCGGGCCGGCGGCCCGCCGTGCGGCGCTCCTCCGGAGTCCGTCCGGGGGCCCCTCGCACCACCCACGCACCACGACGAGCACCTCCTCAGGACCGGCGATCCACGTGAGTTCCTCCTTCTCGGCCGCCCCGCCGACGCAGCCCCACCGGGCGGCGCGGCGGGCTGCCACCGGCGCGTACCGGCTGGTGCGCACCCCGCCGGAGCGGGTGGCTCCTCCTGTTCTGGACGCGGCCCAGCGCGCCGTGGTTGACCACCGGCACGGGCCGCTGCTGGTACTGGCCGGTCCGGGCACCGGCAAGACCACCACCCTGGTGGAGTCGGTGGCCCGCCGGGTACGGGCCGGCGCCGACCCCGAACGGATCCTCGTCCTCACCTTCAGCCGCAAGGCCGCCGTCGAACTCCGCGACCGGCTCGCGGCCCGACTGGCCGTTCTGGAGGGGCAGCCCGACGGGTCTCCCACTACGGCCGGCGGTGCCCGGCGGGCGGGCATTCCGCAGGCGACGACCTTCCACTCCTTCTGCTACGCCCTGGTCCGCGCCCACCAGGACGCCGACCTGTTCGCCGACCCCGTGCGGCTGCTGTCCGGACCCGAGCAGGACCTCGTCGTCCGGGAGCTCCTCGAAGGGCAGGCGGAGCTGGCCGGCGCCGGCCGCGCCCAGGTGAGCTGGCCGGACGAACTGCGGGCCTGCCTGACCACCCGCGGCTTCGCCGACGAGGTCCGCGCGGTGCTCGCCCGCAGCCGCGAACTGGGCCTGGGCCCCGAGGCCCTCGGCGCCTTCGCCCGGCGCACCGGCCGCCCCGACTGGAGCGCCGCGGCCGCCTTCCTCGCCGAATACCTCGACGTCCTGGACGGCCAGGGCGTCCTGGACTACGCCGAGCTGGTGCACCGCGCCGTGCTGCTCGCCGAACACCCCGATGTCGCGGCGCGGCTGGCCGGCGCCTATGACGCGGTCTACGTCGACGAGTACCAGGACACCGACGTCGCCCAGGTACGGTTGCTGCGCGCGCTCGCCGGCAACCACGGAGCCACCGGCACCCCGGGCTCCCCGGGCCGCACCCTCGTCGCCTTCGGCGACCCCGACCAGTCGATCTACGCCTTCCGGGGCGCCGACGTCAACGGCATCCTCGACTTCCCCGAGACCTTCCGGCGCGGCGACGGCACCCCCGCCCCGGTGGCCGTCCTCCGCACCTCCCGGCGCTCCGGCGCCGCCCTGCTCGCGGCCACCCGGCTGATCACCCGCCGGATGCCGCTCACCCGCCTGCCCGCCCAGAAGGTCCGCGCCCACCGCGAGCCCGCGCCCGTACGGGACGGCGGCCGCGCCGAGGTGTACACGTACCCGACACCCGGCGCCGAACTCGACAACATCGCCGACATCCTGCGGCGCGCCCACCTGGAGGACGGGGTGCCCTGGCGGGAGATGGCCGTCCTGGTCCGCGCCGGTGGGCGCTCGCTCCCCGCCGTGCGCCGTGCGCTCACCTCCGCCGGGGTACCGCTCGACATCGACGGCGACGATCTGCCGCTGCGCCACGAACCCGCGGTCGCCCCGCTGCTGACGGCCCTCCGGGCGGCGGCCCGGGCGGCGCTCCGCCAGGAGCCGGCCGACGGCGGTGAGCCCGGCGGGGCCGTGTCCCCTGAGGGCACTCCTGAAGAGGACGGGCCGAGCCCGGAGGAGCCCGCCGCGGACGCCACCACCGGCGCCGCCCCGGCCCCCGGCGCCCCCCGCCGGCTCGACGCCGAAACCGCGCTCGACCTGCTGGCCTCCCCCCTGGGCGGGATGGACTCCGCCGACCTGCGCCGCCTGGGCCGTGCCCTGCGGGAGGAGGAACGGGCCGCCGGACAACCACTGCCGCGGCCCTCCGACGAACTGATCGCCCGGGCGCTCGCCGAACCCCAGCGCCTGGTGGCCCACGACCCCGCCTACGCCCGCGGCGCCCAGCGGCTCGGCCTGCTGCTGCGCAAGGCCCGCGAACTGCTCGCCGGCGGCGGCACCGCCGAGCAGGCGCTGTGGGAGCTGTGGGACGGCACCCCCTGGCCGCAGCGCCTGGAGCGGGCCGCCCACCGCGGCGGCGCGGCCGGCCGCAACGCCGACCGGGACCTGGACGCCGTCGTCGCCCTGTTCGAGACCGCGGCCCGCGCCGAGGAACGCACCGGCGGCCGCGGCGCCCTCAACTTCCTGGAGGAACTCGACGCCCAGGACATCGCCGCCGACACCCTCACCCGCCGCGCCGTCCGCCCCGACGCCGTACGCCTGATGACCGTCCACCGGGCCAAGGGCCTGGAATGGCGGCTCGTCGTCGTCGCCGGCGTCCAGGAAGGGCTCTGGCCCGACCTGCGCCGCCGCGGCTCGCTCCTGGAAGCCGACCGGATCGGCCGCGACGGCCTGGCCGAACCGCTCACCCCGGGCGCCCTGCTCGCCGAGGAACGCCGGCTGTTCTACGTGGCCACCACCCGCGCCCGGGACCGCCTGGTCGTCACCGCCGTGAAGGCCGCGGCCGACGACGGCGACCAGCCGTCCCGTTTCCTGACCGAACTGGGCGTCACCCCCCAGGACATCACCGGCCGCCCCCGCCGCCCCCTCGCGGTGGCCGCGTTGGTCGCCGAACTGCGCGCCACCACCGTCGACCCCGCCGCCACCCCCGCCCTGCGGGAAGCCGCCGCCCAGCGGCTCGCCAAACTGGCGGCGCTGCACGACGACGACCACTACCCCCTGGTACCGGCCGCCCACCCCGACAACTGGTGGGGCCTGCACGAGCCCACCCACAGCAGCGTCCCGCTGCGCGACCGCGACCGCCCCGTGGTCCTCTCCGGCAGCGCCCTCGACCAACTCGCCAACACCTGCTCCCTCCAGTGGTTCCTGGGCCGCGAGGTCAAGGCGGACACCCCCGCCACCGCCGCCCAGGGCTTCGGCAACGTCGTCCATGTGCTCGCCGACGAGGTCGCCTCCGGCCGTACCCCCGCCGATCTGACCGTCCTCATGGAACGCCTGGACTCCGTATGGGACGCCCTCGCCTTCGACGCCCCCTGGAAGTCACGCCAGGAGAAGGACCAGGCGCGCGCCGCCCTGGAACGCTTCCTGCGCTGGCACGTCATGGAGCGCGAGACCCGCGGCCGGGACACCATCGCCACCGAGCACGGCTTCGACCTCACCCTCCGGGCCGGCGCCCACGAGGTCCGTATCCGCGGCAGCATGGACCACGTCTCCCAGGACGCGCAGGGCCGCGCCTATGTCGTCGACTTCAAGACCGGCAAACAGAAACCGACCGGCCCCGAGGTCGCCCGCCACCCCCAGCTCGCCGTCTACCAGCTCGCGGTCCGCGAAGGCGCCGTCGACGCTGCCTTCGACGGCCGCACCCCCGAACCGGGCGGCGCCGAACTCGTCCATCTGCGGCTGGGCGCACCCCAGAAGGAAGGCGGCGACACCCTGCCCGCCGTCCAGGCGCAGCCGCCACCGGACGGCGAGTGGATCGGGGAGCTCCTGGCCACCGCCGCGGGCCGGGTGCTGGAGGAACGCTTCACGCCCACCACCGGCACCCACTGCACCCACTGCACCTTCCGTGCCTCGTGCAGCGCCCAGCCGGAGGGGCGGCACGTCGTGGAGTGACCTTCCGCTGCGCCTGGGCGGCCCTCCCGCGTTTTCGGCTTTCCCGCCGTGGTGGTTTCTCGCCGTTGCGCCTGCGGCGGGCGGGGTTGTTGGTGGGT
>NZ_JBYISA010000064.1:0-19800 GCF_057708345.1 Streptomyces sp. bgisy130 | reverse complement strand
GACACTACACGAGGGGTTGGGGTTGTTCAAACCGGCACCAGGGCGGGTGGTGGGGAGTACTTTGAGGGGCATGACTACGCATGCGCTCGTACAGCAGTGGTGGCTCGCCTGACGGCGGCCGACCACAGCGCATGCATGACCACGGCCGCCGCTTCGGCGGCCGTTTGCGTATCTCCCTCGTAGCCGGCCGGTGAGGTCGGCGGTCCCGACGCGCACTCCTTGGGGAGTGCGGAGAGAAGGACGGACGAGATGGCGATGGCGGCGAGCGGGCGGACGCGGATCTTCAGTGGGGTGCAGCCGACGGGGCATCTGACGCTGGGGAACTACCTCGGGGCGGTGCGGCGGTGGGCCGAGGAGGACCAGCACCGGGCGGAGGCTCTGTTCTGTGTGGTGGATCTGCATGCGCTGACCGTGGAGCACGATCCGGCGCGGGTGCGGCGGCTCAGTCGGCAGGCGGCGACGCTGCTGCTGGCCTCGGGGCTGGATCCGGAGCTGTGCACGGTGTTCGTGCAGAGCCATGTGGATGAGCATCTGCGGCTGTCATATCTGATGGAGTGCACGGCCTCCGACGGGGAGATGCGGCGCATGATCCAGTACAAGGAGAAGGCCGCGGCGCAGCAGGCGCACGGCGGGAGTGTGCGGCTGTCGTTGCTGACGTATCCGGCGCTGATGGCGGCGGACATCCTGGCGTACGGGACGCATGAGGTGCCGGTCGGGGAGGACCAGGCGCAGCATGTGGAGCTGACGCGGGATCTGGCGGTGCGGTTCAACCAGCGTTACGGGGCGACGTTCGTGGTGCCGAAGACGACGCTTCCGGTGGTGGCGGCGCGGGTGATGGATCTCCAGGAGCCGACGTCGAAGATGGGGAAGTCGCATGCCCGGACGGCGGGGGTCATCTCTTTGCTGGATGAGCCGGAGGTGGTGCGGAAGAAGGTGCTGCGGGCGGTGACGGACGCGGAGCCGGATGTCGCGTACGACCCGGAGCAGCGGCCGGGGGTGGCGAATCTGCTGAATGTGCTGGCGGCGTGCACCGGGGGTGATCCGGGGCGGCTGGCCGGGGAGTACGACTCGTACGGCGCGCTGAAGAAGGATGTGGCGGAGGCCGTGGTGGAGATGTTGCGGCCGGTGCGGGAGCGGCATGCGGGGCTGGCCGCCGATCCGTCGTATGTGGAGCGCGTGCTGCGGCGCGGGGCGGAGCGGGCGCGGGCCCTTGCCAGGCCGCGGGTGGATGCGGCGTTCGAGGCGGTGGGGCTGCTGCCCGCGGGGTGAGGTGCCGGGCCGGCCGGGGGCGCGGTGGTCGCCGCGCCCCCGGGGGCGGTCGTGGGTCAGCCGCTGCCGGAGGCCAGTTCGCGGCTGCGGTCGCGGGCGGCCTCCAGGGCGGCGATGAGGGCGGCGCGTACGCCGTGGTTCTCCAGCTCGCGGATGGCGTTGATGGTGGTGCCGGCCGGGGAGGTGACGTTCTCGCGGAGCTTGACGGGGTGTTCGCCGCTGTCGCGGAGCATCACGGCGGCGCCGATGGCGGCCTGGACGATGAGGTCGTGGGCCTTGTCGCGGGGCAGGCCGAGGAGGATGCCGGCGTCGGTCATGGCCTCGACGAGGAAGTAGAAGTAGGCGGGGCCGGAGCCGGAGAGCGCGGTGCAGGCGTCCTGCTGGGACTCCGGGACGCGGAGGGTCTTGCCGACGCCGGAGAAGATCTCCTCGGCGCGGCTGAGGTGGGTGCCGGTGGCGTGGGTGCCGGCGGAGATGACGGACATCGCCTCGTCGACGAGGGCGGGGGTGTTCGTCATGACCCGGACGACCGGGGTGCCGGCGGCCAGGCGTTCCTCGAAGTAGGAGGTGGGGATGCCGGCGGCGCCGCTGATGACCAGGCGTTCGGCGGGGACGTGCGGGGCCAGCTCGCGCAGCAGGGTGCCCATGTCCTGGGGCTTGACGGTGAGGATGAGGGTGTCGGCGGACTTGGCGGCCTCGGCGTTGCTGACCGCTTCGACGCCGTAGCGCTCGTGGAGCTGGGCGGCGCGTTCCGGGCGGCGGGCGGTGACCAGCAGGTCGGAGGGTGCCCAGCCGCCCCGGATCATTCCGCTGAGCAGGGCTTCGCCGATTTTTCCGGTGCCGAGTACTGCGACCTTCTGGGTCATCGTGCGGGTTCACCTTTCCGCTGCGCTGGGCGTTTGCGGCCATCCTCGCACCGTGGGGGTTCCGCGCGGGGGTCGGCTGCCCCGCCGTGGGGGCGTACGGGTCACGCCGTGCGGCGGCGGAGGGTGGCGGCGCCGAGGGTGAGGACGAGCAGGGCGCAGACGGTGACGATGATCGCGTCGCGGACGAAGTCGCCGGTGATGTCGGGGTGGTGGAGGACCTCGTTCATGCCGTCGACGGCGTAGGACATCGGCAGGGCGTCGGAGAGCGCCTCCAGGGCCGGCTGCATGGTCGCGCGCGGGGTGAACAGGCCGCAGAGCAGCAGCTGGGGCATCAGGACGGCGGGCATGAACTGGACGGCCTGGAATTCGGAGGCGGCGAAGGCCGAGACGAACAGGCCGAGGGCGGTGCCGAGGAGGGCGTCGAGGACGGCCACCAGGAGGAGCAGCCAGGGGGAGCCGGTGACGTCGAGGCCGAGGAGCCAGAGGGACAGGCCGGTGGCGAGTGCGGACTGGACGATGGCGAGCAGGCCGAAGGCGAGGGCGTAGCCGCTGATGAGTTCGGCCTTGCCGAGGGGCATGGCGAGCAGGCGTTCCAGGGTGCCCGAGGTGCGTTCGCGCAGGGTGGCGATGGAGGTCACCAGGAACATCGTGATCATCGGGAAGATGCCGAGGAGTGAGGCGCCGATGCTGTCGAACGTCTCCGGGCGGGCGTCGAAGACGTAGCGGAGCAGGGCGATCATCACGCACGGGACGACGAGCATCAGCGCGATGGTGCGCGGGTCGTGGCGCAGCTGGCGCAGGACCCGGGCGGCGGTGGCCAGGGCGCGGGACGGGGAGAAGGGCGCGGGGGCGGGGTGCGGAGCGCCTGTGGTGTGGGGTGCGGTGGTCATCGCGCGGGCTCCTGGGGGCTGGTGGGGCGCGCCGGTTCCGGTGGGCGGGCGGCCGCCGCGGCCTCGTCGACCAGGTGGAGGAAGGCGGCCTCGACGGTGGCGGTGCCGGTGCGGTCGCGGAGGGCGCCGGGGGTGTCCTCGGCGAGCAGGCGGCCCTCGCGCATCAGGAGCAGCCGGTCGCAGCGCTCGGCCTCGTCCATGACGTGCGAGGAGATGAGGAGGGTGGTGCCGCGGTCGGTGGCGAGGGTGTGGAAGAGGTTCCACAGGTCGCGGCGGAGGACGGGGTCCAGGCCGACGGTGGGCTCGTCGAGGACGAGGAGTTCCGGGGCGCCGAGCAGGGCCACCGCGAGGGAGACCCGGCTGCGCTGGCCGCCGGAGAGGTTGCCGGCGAGGGCGTCGGCGTGGGTGGTGAGGTCGACGTCCTCGATGGCGCGGGTGACGCGCTCGTGGCGCAGGCCGCGGGCGGACCGGCCGGGGTGCAGGACGGCGGCGAAGTAGTCGAGGTTCTGGCGGACGGTGAGGTCGTCGTAGACGGACGGGTCCTGGGTGACGTAGCCGATGCGGGGGCGCAGCCGGGGGTCGCCCGCGGGCCGGCCGAGGACGTCGAGGGTGCCGGTGACCTTGGCCTGGGTGCCGACGAGGGCGCGCAGGAGGGTGGATTTGCCGCAGCCGGAGGGGCCGAGCAGGCCGGTGACCTGGCCGTGGGGCACGTCGAAGGCGAGGGCGTCGAGGACGGTGCGGCCGCCTCGGACGACGGTGAGATCGCGGGCGCGGACGGCGGGGTCGACGCCATAATTCATCATGCGATGAATAGTGCGCCGGGTGGGGTGGTGCGTCAAGGGTGGGGACGGGGCCGAGGTGCGCGGGGACCGGGCCGAGGTGCGGGAGCGGGGCGGAGGCGCGAGGAAGGAGCCAAGACGGAGGGAGGGGCCGGGGCGCGGGGACTGGGCGCGAGGAAGGGGCCGCGGCACTGGAACGGCAGGGCGGGTTGGGCCATTGGGGTGGTGATCTGGCCAGGTGTGGTGCGGAAGCGGCGCGTGGTGAGGATTTCCGTGCACCGGCGGGCGCCGTAGTGAAAGAAACCAGCCGTTCTTGGTCGATAACTCCGCGTTTACAGGGTGGTTACAAACCGACTAGCGGTCCTGCGTGTCCGCTTGGACACAATGGGATGACCTGTCCAGGCGCGCCGGAAGGGGCGACGATGGCGAAGATCCGGGTCCGCGGCCTCGGCCGGCTCCTGTTGATCGTCATGGCCGTCCTGCTGTCCTTGCCCATGGGTGCGGAGGGCGTGTACGGGGAACGGGCGACGGCCGCGCCGGTCTCGAACGGCGCCGGCCGTACCGGTCCCCCCGGCCCCACCCCCTGGGCATCCGACTCCTCCGAGAACCCCGAATCCGGCAGCGACCGCTGCCCGCCGCGCCGCGACGGACGGTCCACGGCCGCGGTGTCCGCGCCGACGCCCCCGCTCAGCACCGTCTCGACCGCCGCCCCGGCCCGGACCGGGGGCGGGCTGCGGCTGACCGCGCCGCTGACCGGCCGGCAGGCCGTACCCGTGTCGAGATCCGGTGAACTACCGGTCCAGCACGCCGTGTTCCGCTGCTGAGCGCTGAGAGCTGCCCCCAAGGGCCTCCCCCGGCCCGCGCATCCGACGGATCCAGCCGTCATTTCCCCATGGCGCGCACCGCGCGGGCAGTGCGCGGCAGCAGGCGACCGCAGAGACCCGTTGCGGTGGTCGCCGGCCGGCTGCTCGTACCGCCCCGCGTCCGCTCGTGCGTATCCGTGCGTACCCGTGCGCCACCGCATCTCGCACTCGCTGGAGGCATCCCCATGCGTAGGTTCCGTATTGCCCGACAACGCCCGTCCCGGCCCTCCATACCGTCACGGCACACGCTGTCGGTCTGGCGCGCCGACTTCACCGCCTCGCTGGTCGTCTTTCTCGTCGCCGTCCCGCTGTGTGTCGGGGTGGCCGTCGCCTCCGGGGTACCGGCCGAGCTGGGGCTGGTCACCGGAATCGTCGGCGGGCTGCTCACCGGCTTACTGCCGGGCAGCAGTCTCCAGGTCAGCGGTCCGGCCGCCGGGCTGACCGTGCTGGTTTACGAGGCCGTACAGGAGTACGGCCTCAGGGCGCTCGGCGCTCTCGTGCTGCTCGCCGGGGTGCTCCAGCTGGCCATGGGCACGCTCCGGCTGGGGCGCTGGTTCCGGGCCATCTCCGTGGCCGTCGTCCAGGGCATGCTCGCGGGCATCGGACTGGTGCTGATCGCCGGGCAGTTGTACGCCCTGGTGGACGCCCGTGCACCGGGCAACGGGCCGGCGAATCTGGCCGGGCTGCCGGACCTCGCGGCCAACACCGCCGGATCCGGTACGGCGCTGTCGGCGCTGGCGGTCGGCGCGGGCACCATCGTGCTGCTGGTGCTGTGGCCGAAGTGGCAGCGGGCGGCGCGGGTGCTGCCGGCGCCGCTGGTGGCGGTGGCCCTGGCCACGGTCGTGGTGTTCGTGCTGGACCTGCCGGTGGCCCGGGTCGAGGTGGAGGGCCTGCTGGAAGTCGTACAGCCACCGGGCGGTGCGGACTTCGCGGGGCTGATGGAGGCGGAGGCGCTGGCCGGTGCGCTGGGCACCGTGCTGGCGTTCGCCCTGATCGCGTCGGCGGAGTCGCTGTTCAGCGCGGCCGCCGTGGACCGGCTGCACGACGGCCCGAAGACCGATTACGACAAGGAGCTGATGGCGCAGGGCGCGGGCAACACCGTCTGCGGGCTGCTCGGCGCGCTGCCGATGACCGCGGTGATCGTCCGCAGCTCCGCCAATGTGTTCGCCGGGGCGCGGACGAAGGCCTCCCGGGTGCTGCACGGGGTGTGGCTGCTGGTCTTCGCGGCGGCCTTCCCGGCGGCGCTGGGCGTGGTGCCGCTCGCGGCGCTGGCGGGCGTACTGGTGCATGCGGGCGGCAAGTTGATCCCGGTGAAGCAGTGGCGTCCGTTGTGGCGGGAGCACCGGGGTGAGGCCGTGGTGCTCGCCGCGACGGCGGTGGCGATCGTGGCCACCAACATGTTCGAGGGGGTGCTGCTGGGGCTGCTGATGGCGGTCGCCAAGTCGGCGTGGGAGACCTCGCACGTCCACCTGGAGATCGTGGGACTGGACGAGCCGGCCACCACGCGCGACGGTGCGGGGCCGCGGCGCCCTATCCGGGTACGGGCCCTCGGCAATGCCACCTTCCTCCGGCTGCCCAAATTGCTCGACCAGTTGGAGGCGCTGCCCAAGGACCGGGAGGTCGAGCTGGATCTGACCGGACTGCGGCATCTCGACCATGCCTGCGCGGCCGCGCTCGGCGCCTGGGAGGAACAGCGCCGGGGTCCGGACGGCACCGCCCGGAAGGAGGCTCCGTCCGTCGCCCCGTAGGAGGGCTGCGTGAGACGCCCCCCGTAAGGCGGCTGCATAGGACGACCGCGTAAGACGGCCGGGTAGGACGGCTGTGCGGTAATGGGCCGGTGTGTGGGCGGAAATGACCGTAGGGTCGGGACGCTGATGTCCGTTGACCCCCGGGAGTGCTGTGAACCGCCGGCCCCGTCGCAGTTGCGGTGCGACCGCCGCCCTCTCCGTCGCCCTGCTGCTCTCCTCGTGCACCGGTGGTGCACAGGGGGCGGCGGGCAGCGGCGGAGTGGGCGACCCCCTCTTCCCCTCGCTCGGCAACGGCGGCTACCAGGTGCGCCATTACGGGCTCGACCTCGACTACGACATCAAGAAGCGGCATCTGGACGCGACCGCTGACCTCACCGCCGAGGCCAAGACGGACCTGCGGTCCTTCCAGCTCGACCTCCAGGGCCTGCGGGTGACGGACGTGCAGGTCGACGGCGAGGACGCGGAGTTCTCCCGTAAGGGACACAAGCTGATCGTCCAGCCGTCCGAGGGCCTCAGGAAGGGCGCGGAGTTCCGTACCCGCGTCGCCTATGAGGGCACCCCGGAGGAGATGAAGGACCCCGACCACTCGACGGAGGGCTGGGTCAAGACCCGCGACGGGGCGTTCGTCTCCGGTGAGCCCGCCGGATCCATGACGTGGTTCCCCGGCAACAACCACCCCACGGACAAGGCCACCTACGACTTCACCATCACCGTGCCGAAGGGCTACACCGCCGTCGCCAACGGGGAGTTGCGGTCCGAGCGGACCGCAAAGGGCCGCACCACCTTCCGCTGGCACAGCGGCCGGCCGATGGCCAGCTATCTCGCGACGGCCACCATCGGCCGGTTCGAGGTCCACACCTCCCGTACGCCCGAGGGGCTGCCGCTGTATGTGGCGGTGGACCCGGCGGAGGCGAAAGCCAGCAAGGCGCCGCTGGCGAAGCTCCCGGAGATCGTGAAGTGGGAGACCAAGCTCTTCGGCCCGTACCCCTTCGCCTCCTCGGGCGCGATCGTCGACAACACCCCCAAGCGGATCGACTGGCTCGCCCTGGAGTCCCAGACCAAGCCGGTCTACGCGGGCGCGCCGGACACCGTGACCGTGGTGCACGAGATGGCCCACCAGTGGTTCGGCGACTCGGTGACGCCGAAGACCTGGGCGGACACCTGGCTCAACGAGAGCTTCGCGACCTACGCCGAGTGGCTGTGGGAGGAGCGCGAGGGCGGCAAGACCCCGCAGGAGCAGTTCGACGCCCTCTACAAGGACACCACGGACCCCGACCGCTGGGCCTTCCCGCCGGGCAAACCGGGCCAGGCGAAGAACGTCACCGGCACCCCCGTCTACGAGCGCGGCGCGATGCTCCTCCAGGAGCTGCGGAACGCCGTCGGCGACAAGACCTTCTTCACGATCCTGCGCGAGTGGCCCGCCAAGTACCGCTACCGCAACGCCGACGCACAGGACTTCATCGACTTCTGCCAGGAGCGCACGGACGTGGACCTGGAGCCGCTGTTCAAGAAGTGGCTGTATGAGAAGGGGAAGCCGAAGCGGGACGACTGAGGTGAGGACGGCTACTCCGGGCCCGTGTCTGCCAGTTGGCGGACCTTGGGCCCGGGCCGGCCGTGGCGGGGCGGGGCGGGCGAGCCTCAGCCGATGCCCGGGATCAGCGGGATGACGCCCGGCCGCCGGGCCGCCAGGTGCAGGACGCGGACGGCGTTGCGGACCACCTGTTCCTTGACCCGGGCGGCCGGGCGGCCCGTCAGTACGCGTTCGCGCGGGGTGTCGTCGCCCCGTACCGACTGGATCAGGGCGTCGTGCCGCCCCAGGCTCACGCACTGCACGAAGAAGCCGTACGACAGCGGGCGGGGCGCGGCGCCGCGCAGTTCGGCGGCGATCGCGCCCGCGACATGCGACCCCGTGGGCAGCGCGGTGGCGCAGGCCATCCGCAGGGCGCCGGCGCGGGGCGTACGGGCCGCGGCCGCATCACCCGCGGCGTAGATGTCGGGGTGGCTGACCGACCGGAGCGTCGCGTCGACCCGGAGCCGGCCGCTGACCGGGTCGGTGACCAGCCCCGCGTCGTGGGCGAGACCGCTGGTGGCCCGCAGCGCCCCCGCCCACAGCACGGCATCCGCGTCGACGTCCCCGTCGGCGACCCGGTGCCCCTCCTCGACGCGGACGCCCAGCCGGTCGAGGACCGTACGGACATGGGCCCGGCCGCGCACCGACAGACCGCCGCCGAGCTCGCCGCCGGTGACCAGCCGGACCCGCCACTCCGGGTGCGACTCGGCGATCTCGGCGGCCATCTCGATGCCGGTCAGGCCGCCGCCGACCACGGTCAGCGCACCCGGCCCGTCCAGCAGCCGCTTGTGCAGAGCGGCGGCGCTCTCCGCGGTGAAGGCCCGCTCCCCGATACCGCGCGGATCGGTGTGGCTGCCCATGGCATAGACGAGCCGGTCGTAGAGGAGGGTGCGGCCGCTGTCGGTGTGTACGGCGCGGGCGTCCGGGTCGAGGGAGGTGGCGCGGGCGGCGAGATGCTCGATGCCGGTGCCGGTGCCGGTGCCGGTGCCGGTGCCGGTGCCGTGCAGCATCCGGGCCCGGGGGTGGCTCACCTCGGGGCGGCCGGCGGCCAGTTCGTGCAGCCGGACCCGCTCGGTGAACCGGTCGCTGGGGTCGACCAGCGTCACCTGTGCGTACGGGGCGAGCCGGAGCGCGGCCATCGTGCCCGCGTAGCCGCCGCCGAGGACGACGCCCCTCCCCCGGGCGCGGCGGCCATGCGCCGTGCGGCCCCGGGAGTCCGCTCGCTTCGTGACGCTCTTCATGCTGCCTCCTGAGGTCGGTCCGGGGCGCCGTGGTGGGAGGGCGGCGCCGTGAGGGGGACGACGTGGGGCGGTGGGGTGTGACATCGGGGCCGGGGGTGCGGGCGGCCGGCTGGCGGTCGCCGCCCCCGGGAGCCGCCACGGGACGGCGGGTGGGACAGCGACCGGGAGGGGGACGGGGACGGGGACCGGCCGGATCACAGCCGGTCGAGGTCCAAGTGGCCGAGCTTGTCGGGGTTGAGGACGGCGTCCACCTGCGTGATCCGCCCGTCGTGGACGGTGAAGGCGAACACCCCGGACTGCTCGCCCGCCGGGTCGACGAGGACCAGCCCGGTGGCGCCGTTGACCTCCGCCGACGCGATCCGCAGCCCCTCCCGCTCGGCGCCGCGGGTGACCAGGCCCTGCACGAAGCGGGCCACCTTCTCGCGGCCCAGCACCGGCCGGCGCGCGGCGGACACCTTGCCGCCGCCGTCCGTACGCCAGACCACCTCGGGGTCGAGGACAGACAGCAGCGCCTCGAAATCGCCGCCCATAACGGCGGCGAGGAAAGCCTCGACGGTACGGCGGTGCTCCGCCCGGTCGACGGTACGGCGCGGCGCCTCGGCCCGTACCCGCCTGCGGGCGCGGGAGGCCAGCTGCCGTACGGCTTCCGGGGTGCGGCCGACCGCCTCGGCGATCTCCGGGAACGGGACCGCGAAGACGTCGTGGAGGATGAAGGCGGTGCGCTCGGCCGGAGTGAGCCGTTCCAAGACGGTCAGCAGCGCCATCCCCACGGACTCGTCGAGCGTCACCCGGTCCTCGGGGCCGCCGGGGGCCTCCGGCACCCCGCCGCCCAGAGGCAGTTGACCGCCGATGCCGTGCAGCAGCGGCTCCGGGAGCCAGGGCCCGACATAGGTCTCGCGGCGGGCGCGGGCCGAGCCCAGCAGGTCGTAACAGATGCGGCTGACGACGGTGGTGAGATAGCCGCGCGGGCTGGCCACGTACTCCTCGCCGGGCAGCGACTGCCAGCGCAGCCATGCCTCTGGACGGCGTCGTCGGCATCGGTGACCGTGCCCATGATCCGGTAGGCGATGGCCCACAGCCGGCCGCGCTGCTCCTCGAACTGCGCGAGGCGGTCGGCGGCGGGGGTGACCGGCGCCGGTCCGGGCGCCCCTGTGGCGGTTCCCGCCTCCGGCCCCGGCTCGCTCCTCGTCTCCTGCTCCTGCTCCTGCTCCTGCTTCGTCATCGTCCGTTCCTTTGAGGTGCGTTCCCGGCGTCACGGCCCTGCGTCGCGCGGACGGCGCCTGGCCGCGTCGGCCCCTGCGCCCTTAGGACGGGACGGACGGCCGGAGTGTGACAGTGAGGTCGAGTGCGTAGGCCTCCTCGACGATGCCGTCCGGGAAGACGTCACGCAGGGCCGCCCGCTCGGCCGCGAGGACGGGGGCTGCGGCGGCCGGGCCGATGGCGGAGAAGTACGAGCGGCTGCCCAGCATGGCGAGATGGGTGTCGACGGGGACCCGCCGGGTCCAGTGCAGCACCCGGGAGACGGGGTGCAGGCCGAGGCCGAGATCGCGGATCAGGTCGGGGGCCTCCGGCGCGACGCTGTGCCCGTGGTAGCCCGGAAGGCGGCGGGCGATCCTGGCCTCCTGTTCAGCGGCCCAGTCGACGTCCGGGTCCGGGACGTTCCACCAGAGGGCGAGCGCGCCGCCGGGGCGCAGCACCCGCAGTGCCTCAGGGACGGAGCGGGCCGGGTCGGTCCAGTGCCATGCCTGCGCGTAGCCGACGAAGTCGAAGCCCGCGTCGTCGCGGAACGGCAGCGCGTCGCCGAGGGCGCGGACGAGGGGGACGGCGGGGTGGGCGGCGTGCAGCTCGGCGGCCATGGCGGCGCCCGGCTCCACGGCGGTGACGCGTGCGCCGCGGTCGGCCAGCAGCCCGGTCGCGATACCGGTGCCTGCCCCTACGTCCAGCACCCGCGCGCCCGACAGGGGCCGGCCGGCCAGCTCCTCGACCGCGTCGAAGAGCGCCGGTGGGTAACCGGGGCGGGCGGCGGCGTACTGGGCGGCCACCGCGTCGAAGGACCGGGCGAGGGTGGCTTGCTGCGGCACCTCGTCTGGCGTCAACGGCGTTGTTTTGGACGGGAGTTGATCCTGCTCGGGGCCTTGTGGCATGCGGGACATCTTGCCTGATGGGGGTGTGGTGGGGTGGGGGGTTTGCCGGTGGCTGGGCGCCGTTCGCCTACGGCGGGTGGGTGGCGGGTCGGAGGGGACGCCCGGTACCCCGTCCTCGGCGCGGGCGACGCGGGTCCCGGAGGTAAGGCACCCCGGCGTTTGCTCCGGTCCTGCGGGCGGGGCACCGGACATCCCCTCCGACCACCGTTCGTACGCGACTGACCCGCCATACCGATGACCGTTACGGCAAGGCAGCGGCACCCCTTGGCAGGAACCTGGTCCCCCCAAGGTCGGACGCGGGCCGAGCCGGGCCGTAAGGCGCGGTGCCACCGACCGGCAGACGGCAACGCTGGACGGTCGGAGGGGATGTACCGGGGCCCGCCCGCAGGACCGGAGCAAACACCGGGGTGCTCAATCCCATGAACCCGCGTCGCCCGCGCCGAGGACGGGTCCCGGTGCGTCCCCTCCGACCCCCGCGGCAACCACAGAGCCCGCAACGGCGCCAGCCACAACGCAACGGCACCAAACAACGGCACGGCCACCCAAACAGGGGCGCGGGGAACGGCGCGCCCAGCCACAACCGCACCCGCAGCCGCAACCGCAACCGCAACCGCAGCCAAACAACAACGAAGCCCGCGTCAGCGCCGCTTCCTCGGCCTGGACTTCCTCGCGGCAGGATTGCCGGTCCGACTGCTACGACGCCGCTCATGACGTTCGCGAGCCGCCGCGTACTCGACGCGGCACCGCTTCTCACCGGGCGCCTCGACAAGGCTTCGGCAGAAGTAGGCGAGCAGTGAGCCGATGAAACCGATGAACATCAGACCCTGCGCGGACCCGGCCGCGCTCTCGGCGGCCGGGTCGGGGCGTCGTACGAAGCCGTCCCAAGTGCGGCGGAAGGCCAGGGCGCTACAGATCGCGAAGCCGGCGACGACGAGGACGCCGACGAACGGGCCGACGTCGGCGACCTCCAGGCCCTGGAACGCGAAGCGCAGGACGACCGCACCGGCCGCGGCGAGCGCGAGCGAGCCCACCGCGACGCCGGCCCGGCGCAGGCCGTAGCCGCCGTCGTGGTGGAGCCAGGTGGTGCCGAAGAACCGGATCACCTCCGGCTCGGGGCCCTGGCGCTCGGGATCCCGATGCTCGGGACCGCCGGATGCGGCGCCTCCGGGCTCCGCGCTCGCCGGGGTCCGCTGCTCATCGCTCATGGCATCGATTATCCCCGGCGGGCCCGGTCACCCGGCGACCTGTAAGCGCCGTGCCGCACCCGGCGGCACGGCGGTCCGTGGCGCCGGGTCTCAGTTCATGCAGGCCTGCGCGACCATGCCGCTGCTGCCGGTCCGGACGTACGTGTCGGAGATGTACTCGCCGGGCGCGATGTTGTCCCAGATGTCCGAGGTGCCGTACGGGCCGCTGACCTTCTCGCCGTGCGTCTGGCAGCGGATCTTGATCCGGGCGCCCTCGGCGAGCCGGCGGACGACCGGCGTGTCGGTGCCGGGACCCTGGCGGACCTTGACGCGATGGCCGGGCGCGATGGGAAAGACGAGCCCGCCCGCCGCGGCGGCGAGGGCCTGGCCGTCGGCCGCTTCTGCGGCGCCCTGATGGTCCTGTGTGGTCATTTCGTGTTCCCCCGTTGATGGTGTCGGTGATGGTGGTGAGGCCGGCCGAGGGGCCACGTGGAGAGGCTCGTGGAGCCCTCCGTGAAGCCGCTCGGCGCGGTTCCGCAACGCGCACGCTAGCAAGCCTCGTTCATCTCGTACGCGCCATCGACTAGGCTCCGCGCGTCGCACTTGCGACCGAATGGCACGGGTAATGACACGGGGGTGGAACCATGCCATCGCTGCGCGATTCCGGCGTCGGGCCGGAAGCGGAGCATCCGGAATACGCCGGCCAATACCGCCTGGAGGCGCGGCTCGGCTCCGGCGGCATGGGCGTGGTTCATCTGGCGCGCTCGTCCTCCGGGCTGCTGCTCGCGGTGAAGGTCATCCATGCCGAATTCGCCCAGGACCCGGAGTTCCGGGGGCGGTTCCGGCAGGAAGTGGCGGCCGCGCGGCGGGTGAGCGGGGCCTTCACGGCGCCTGTCGTGGACGCCGATCCGGATGCCGGACGGCCCTGGATGGCGACCCTCCACATCCCCGGCCCGACGCTCTCCGATCATGTGAAGCGGAATGGCCCGCTGGCGGTCGACGAGGTACGGCGGCTGGCGTCGGGGCTCGCCGAGGCGCTGCGTGACATCCATCGTGCCGGGGTGGTGCACCGCGATCTGAAGCCCGGAAATGTGCTGCTGGCCACAGACGGCCCGAAAGTCATCGACTTCGGGATCTCGCGGCCCTCCGACAGTGAAATGCGCACCGAGACCGGCAAGTTGATCGGCACCCCGCCGTTCATGGCGCCCGAGCAGTTCCAGCGGCCGCGTGAGGTGGGCCCGGCGGCGGATGTGTTCGCGCTGGGGTCGGTGCTGGTGCATGCCGCCACGGGGCGTGGCCCGTTCGACTCGGAGAGCCCGTATCTCGTCGCCTATCAGGTGGTGCACGACGAGGCCGATCTGGCGGGTGTGCCGCCGGAGTTGGTGCCGCTGGTCGAGAGCTGTCTGGCGAAGGATCCGGCGGACCGGCCCACTCCGGACGCGCTGATGAAGCTGCTGCGGACGGATGCGCCGCGCCGCGCAGACGTGCCGGTCGGCGGCCTGGTGGGCGGCCTGGTGGGCGGTGCGCTGCCCGAGGGGCGGATACCGGAGCAGCGGCAGGCAGAGCGGGACGGGCCGGAGCCGGATCGGCCGGAGCAGCCGCAGCCCGTACGCGCCGAGGCCACCCCACCGCCCGCCGAGACGACGCATGTGCGCGCCCGCACCCCCGTCGAGCGCCCCGACGGCGCCGTCCTTCCCACGGGCCCCGGCCTCCCCGACGACATCAGCGCCACCGGACGCACTGACGATTCCGTAGATCCCTCCCTCCCCCGCCGGACCGCCCGCTCCCACTCCCGCTCCCGCCTCCGCGCCCGCCGCTGGCCCCTTTGGGCCGCCGTCGCCCTCGTCGTCACCGGAGCCGGCACGTACGCGGGCGTCCAGGCGCTGTCCGGCGGCCCCGGCCGGGACCCGGCGCTTCAGACCCACCCGTCGCGCGACGGCGCGGCCGACTTCCGCCCGTGGCACACCACCCTCGTCAAGCGCCCCAAGGGCCACGCCGCCGAACTCCCGCACTGCACCACCGGTTCCGGCGCCGTCTTCTGCGGTCAGCCCGGCGTACTGGCTGCCCGGCTCAATCCGGACTCCGGCCGCGTCGCCTGGCGCAGCAAGGACTCCACCGCCACCGGCAAGCAGGCGGCGAAGGAGGCCGTGTCCCGGACCGCACCGGTACTCTCCGGCGGGCTGCTGTACGTCTTCTCCAACGACGGCAGCCGGCTGCTGGCCCTCGACCCGTCGCCGGGCGGCCGCGGCGCCACCCGCTGGACCAAGGACGTCTCCGGGTACGAGGGCGGAGCCAAGGTCATCGGCAACCGCATCCTGCTGACCGCCGCCGACGGTACGGTCACCGCGCTGGACAGCACCACCCACCGGCAGCGCTGGCAGAACCGGTTCCCGGGGCATCAGCTGCCGCTCTTCGCGTCGTTCGGCGAGCCGCACACCGCGTACGCGGCCGAGCCCACCCCCGACGGCAAGGCCACCCAGGTCACCGCCATCGACCCGGCCGACGGCAGGGTCGACTGGGCGCGGCGGCTGCCCGGGACGCTGACCGTGGCCGGTTCCGGCACGTCCGGGGCGCTCTACCTGACCGTCACCGACCCCACGCTCACCTACCGCACCACCGCCGTCGTCCGCTACGACCCGGCCACCGGACACAGCCGCCGCCTCAAGCTGACCGCGCCGCTGGAGAGTGCGTCCGCCGTAGTGGACGGCGATTCGGTGTATCTGCTGGCAGAGGGCGGCGCCCTGCAAGCCGTCGGCCGGCGGACCTGGGACACCGAGACCTCGGTCAGCCGCGGCTCGGCACCGGTGGTGAGCGGCGGCCGGCTCTTCTTCACCGCGGCGGACGGCCGGCTCCTCGCGGTCGACGCCCGGTCGGGCGAGCTCCTGGGGCAGACCCCGCCGCGGATGAACGGGCGGCACAACGGTTTCGTGGAGACGCTCCCGGCGCCCCGTACGGACGGCCCCCGCGGCCGGATCTACGCGGCGGCCCCCGACGGCACGGTCTTCTCGGCGGCGACGAAGGACCCGGCGGGCTGGTGAGGAGCGGGCCCGCCGCCGCCCGTATGACAGCGGCAGGCACAGACCTCCCGCCGCACCCCGGGCACGGCGACGGCCGCGGCCTCGGCGACACCCTTGTCACACGCCGGATGCCGGCCGATATGGCATGCCGGCGAGACGTACGGGGCGCGCCCGCTCACCGGGCGGCCTGCTTCAGCACCGCGATGAGCCGCCGCGTCGTCTCCACGTTGCAGCGCCCCAACTCGACCAGGACACGGCTCTGTTCGTAGCCGTACGTCACGGGGTCGACGCTCAGCGACGGCAGCACGATGCCGGTCCGCCGCAGCACGGCGGCCAGCTCGTCGCAGACCGCTTCGGCCTCGGCCATCCCGTCGATCCCCGCCCCTCGTTCCCTCGCCATAAGTGCCCGCTCCTGTCTGCCGTTTCCCTGCGTGAGACCCCGGAGCGCCACTACTGTGCGTGTTCCGGCCCTTACGAGAATGGGCCACGAAAAGGGCGCGAATACCCCTTGCATGCTGTATTTCGCCGCCACACACGGTTAGTTCCACACCTTCCACGGAGGAGGTCGCCATGCCCCCGAGGCGAGCGGTCACCGGTCGCAGCCAGGAGCCCCGCCAGCGCTACGCAGAAGAGCTGCGATTACTACGGGCCCAGAAGGGCGACAGCCTCCGCCAGCTCGGTGACGTACTGGGGTGGGACTGGTCGCTGTTCGGGAAGATGGAGAGCGGCCAGACGATCGGCGGCCCCGAAGTCGCCGAGGCACTGGACCAGTACTACGGCACGCCGCCGTTGCTGCTGACGTTGTGGGAGTTGGCGGCGGCCGATCCGACGCAGTTCAAGGAGCGGTACCGCCGCTACATGGCCTTGGAAGCGGAAGCGTTGAGCCTGTGGCATTACGGGGTCAGCACCATTCATGGACTGCTCCAGACGCCTGGCTACGCACATGTGTTGCTCACAGTGGGCGGTATCAAGGGCGAAGAGCTGACACGGCAGGTCGAAGCGCGCGCAGGGCGCCGGAAGTTGCTGGCAGTTGAAGACGCGCCACCTTTTCGCACCATCCTGTCCGAGGCTGTGTTGTGCACACCTCTGGATGACGCCGAGCAATGGCGAAAGCAGCTAGAGCACCTGGCGGAAGCGGCTGAGCGTCCAAACATCATTCTTCAGGTGCTTCCTCATGACGCTGGCCCGCACGGCTTGGTCAGTACCGATGTGATGTTTCTGCGGCTGCCGGACGGCCGCACGGTGGCCTACACGGAGAACGCCCACCGTGGCGAACTCATCGAGGAAACAAGTTCCGTTGAGCGTCTGCAACGCGCGTACGATGCGGTGCGAGACCTGGCGTTGAGCCCGGCCGAATCGCGGAAGTTCGTCATGCGGATGTTGGAGGAAGTGCCGTGCGAGCCATCGACCTGAGCGACATCACCTGGCGCAAGAGCACGTACAGCAACCCGGACGGCGGCGAGTGCATCGAGGTGTCCGACGACCTCCTGACCACCGCCACCTGGCACAAGTCCAGCTACAGCAACCCGGACGGCGGCGCCTGCCTGGAGGTCTCCCACGACTTCCCCGCCCTCGTCCCCGTCCGCGACAGCAAGCACCCCCAAGGCCCGGCCCTCACCTTCGACGCCGCCGCCTGGGCATCCTTCGTCACCGCCGTGAAGCGCGGCACCCTGCCCGGCGCCTGAGCCCGCCGCAAGAGACCGGCCCCCGTCGCTCACCCGCGACGGGGGCCGTCGCCGTACCTCCTCAACGGCTCCTCACGCGTCGCGTCGGGTAACCCGGGACGTCACGAGGGCCAGCGCGACGAGTGTGCAGAGCGCGAACCAGCCGAGTCCCGCCAGCGGTGTCAGACGCGTTTCGGTGGGGACCAGATGGAGGATCTGCTGGCCCGCCTCGGTGGGCCACCACTTGAGCAGCAGATCACCGAGGGAGCTGAGCGCGTGGAACATGAGGGGAAGGATGAACGTCAGGCCGACGCAAGCGGTGATCGCGCCTGCGGAGGCGCGCAGCACCAGGCCCACGAGCAGCGCGAACACTCCGAGTATGCCCAGGTAGCAGCCTCCGCCGAGCACGGCGCGCAGCACGGACCCGTCGGACAGCTCGGGATGGGGGACCGCCGCGCCCAGCGACAGGGTCCCGGCGGTGTAGGTGGCGAAGGAGATCAGCAGCCCGGTCACCACGGAGACGGCGAAGACCACCAGGGCCTTGGCCGCCAGCAGGCGGGGCCGCTTCGGTACCGCGGTGAACGTGCTGCGGATCGAGCCGGTGCCGTACTCGGAGGTGGCGGCCAGGGCACCGAAAAGGCAGATCGCCAGCTGACCGATCGGAAGGCCTACGAAGATCTCCCGAAGGACGGAATCCACCTCCCCCTCCGCACTGTTGCCCGCGAACGCACCGATGCTGATGGTGATGAAGGCGGCGGCGAACAGCGTCCACCAGGTGGAGCGGACCGTGCTGATCTTGATCCACTCGAAGGCGATCGCATCGATGAACCGCGCTTTCCGGGCGGCCGTGCCGTTGCTCAGGGGGTCGGCCGCGCCGTTGTACGTCGTTGTCGTCGCCCTCATCACGCGGCCTCTCCGTTGTGCGTCACCCGGTATTCGACGGCGTCCGCGGTCAGTTCCATGAATGCCTCTTGCAGCGAGACCCGCTGCGGCGCCAGCTCGTGCAGCCACAGTCCGTTCTGCCCGGCGAGCTCGCCGATCCGCTGCGCGTCCATCCCGCGTACGAGCAGCGCGTCCGGTGCGGACCTGCCGGGGGCGGCGTCGACCGTGGCGCCCTCGTGCCGCAGCAGGCGAACGAGGTGTGCCGCGTGCGGGCTGCGGACCACGGTGCCGTTGTGGGAACTGCGGGCGAGGAACGCCGACATGGAGCTGTCCGCCGCCAGCCGCCCGCGGCCGATCACGATGAGGTGGTCCGCGGTGTCCTGCATCTCGCTCATCAGATGCGAGGACACCAGGACCGTGCGGCCGCTGTCCGCCATGGACCGCATGAAGTGGCGCACCCACTGGATGCCTTCGGGGTCCAGTCCGTTGACCGGCTCGTCGAGGATCAGGATCTGGGGGTCTCCCAGCAGCGCGGCCGCGATTCCCAGGCGCTGGCTCATGCCGAGGGAGAAGCCGCCGGCGCGCCTGCGGGCGGCGGAGGTCAGGCCGACCATGGCGAGTACCTCGTCGACCCGCGCACCCGGTATGTGGTGGGAGGCGGCGATCCCGCGCAGGTGGTTGCGCGCGGTGCGGCCGGTGTGGAACGCCTTGGCGTCCAGCATCGCGCCGACGGTGTGCAGTGGCGTGGAGAGTTGGTGGTATGGCCGGCCGCACACGGTCGCGGTGCCCGAGGTCGGCCGGTCCAGACCGACGATCATGCGCAGTGTGGTGGATTTCCCGGCACCGTTCGGTCCGAGAAAGCCTGTGACCATACCGGGTTGAACGGTGAACGTGAGGTTGTCGACGGCGGTCTTGTCGCCGTAACGCTTGGACAGTCCCGTTACTTCGATCATGGTTTTCCTCGTGGTGCATTCCGGGGAGCAGGTGCACCACGCTAGGGCGCGCAACAGCGGGTTTCCGTCAGTCCTGCGGCCGGAAATCGGCCGTGGCCATGAGCTCGGGGTCTGATGGGGCGTACGACCTGAGGGGTATCCGGATGCATGGATTCCGATGCGGCGTCAGGTCCGGTGGGACGCGGCGACGGCCTCCTCCTGCGACTCGCAGACCCCGGCCCCTCCCAAGAGACCGGCCCCCAGACCGGCCCCCGTCGCTCGCCTTGGGTTCTAGTGGTCGTCGCAACACCCCAGCTTGGGGAGTGCGATGGACTTCGAGGTCCGGGATCGTTCGGTAAACCGGGGGCGCCGTTCCTTGACCGAGGAACGGCGCGTCTACCTTCAGCTCATGCGCCAGGGTGTGAGCAACGCGGAAGCGTGCCGGATCGTCGGGATCAACCTCCGGACGGGGAAGCGGTGGCGTAACGGCCGTGCCCCGTCCGGCCGGAATGTGGGGGCGCCACCGATCACAGCGGTGGCGCCTTTGGACGGCCCCTCCCGCTTCCTGCGCGAGGCCGACCGGATCCATATCGCCGACCGGCTGCGGGAGAAGGCCACGGTCCGTGCGATCGCCGCCGAGCTGGGCCGCAGCCCGTCCACCATCAGCCGGGAGATCCGCCGTAACCGGCATCCCGGCAGCGGCCGGTACCGGCCGCACGCCGCCCAGGCCCGCGCCAACGCCCGCCGGCCC
>NZ_JBYISA010000063.1:0-20074 GCF_057708345.1 Streptomyces sp. bgisy130 | reverse complement strand
CCCCCCCCCCCCCCCCCCCCCCCCCCCCCCCCCCCCCCCCCCCCCCCCCCCCCCCCGGCGCCGCCCCCTTCCCACCGTCCGCCCCACCCCCACCCCACTCCCATCCCCCTTACCTCACCAGACGTCGCCGTCGCGCCAGTCGCAGGTGAGGTCGGAGTCGAGGTCGAGTGGGGTGGCCGCAGCCGGCAGGACGTAGATGCAGCCGTCCTCGTCGGCGGTGCGCTGGATGCCGTCCGGGGTGAGTGACCAGGAGCGGCCGTGCCACTGCTGCCAGCCTCGGGCCGCGTAAAAGGTCGCGGCCTCGTCGGCGGCGCCGAGCGCGCCCAGGTCGTAGCCGCTGTGCACCACCCGCTCCAGGGCGTCCATCAGGGCCGCGCCATGGCCACGGCCGCGCCGGTCCGCGCGTACGCCGACGCCCTCCACATATCCGCAGCGCAGCGCCCGGCCCCCGTGCAGCAGTCGTCGTTGTACGACGCTCGCGTGCCCGATCAGTTCGCCGTCCTCGTGGATCAGGGCGTGCAGTCCGCCGAGTGCGTGTTCCCAGTCCTCGGCGGTCATGTCGTCGAAGACGTCGTAGAGGAGGGTGCGGGCCGCCTTGAGGGTGGTGACGTCCAGATCGGCGGTGTGGGCGATGCGTACGTCGGTCAGGCGGGGCGTCGTCAGATGTGCCTCGGTCATGGGGGCATCGTCGCAGTCGGCCGGTGCCCGGGCGACGGCATTTTTCCGGCCATGGTTCATGCCTTTCCACCGGCCGTTCGGCGTCAGTGAGGCGTCAGGGAAGGCGTGTTGGGCTGGTGCGCCTCCGCCCCGGCCGGTGTCATGGAGCCAGGACGGGGCGCTCTGCGCCGCCGGGCAGCCGCCGCACGACGACGGTCCGTGGTGCCCGCCGCGCCCGGGTCCGGCCCCTCAGCCGGACGTCCCGGCGGGCGTCGCGTACCTCTTCGCGCGGCGCCCGCCCGTATGCGGCGGGACGGGCCGCACCCCGACCCCGGCCTATTGGGACCACCGGCTGCCGGCTCGGCCTCACCATCCCCCTGGCGACCCTGGCGACCCTGGCGACCCTGGCGACCCTGGCGACCCTGGCGACCCTGGCGACCCTGGCGGTCCCGCCGACCCCGCCCGGGCCCCGCCTGCTCATCGGCTCGCCACCCCGATCGCTACCACCTCACCCACAGCCCCCACACACGCCCACAGCCCCACCCCCCCACAAGAGCGCGGCCGACGCCGGGCCCGGCGCGGCGGCCGTGCCGCGGGAACGCGGCGAGTGGGCGCGCCACTGGCCCTACGACGGGCTGCCCGGCCTCGACCACATACCCACCCCCACCCCCCATCAGAGTCCCGTCAAAACCCACCCCTCACCCCCCAACTGCGCCCTTTGTCCCCTTGTTGGCTGGGTAGGGTCGCAGCAGGTTCAGCCCGGTGGGGGCGGCCTTCACGTAAGACAATGGGGCCATGGCACGCGGCAAGCTACGGATCTATCTCGGCGCGGCACCAGGCGTCGGCAAGACATACGCGATGCTGTCCGAGGCGCACCGGCGTGTGGAGCGGGGGACGGATGCCGTCGTGGCGTTCGTGGAGCACCACGGCAGGCCCCGTACGGAGGTCATGCTGCACGGGCTGGAGCAGATTCAGCGCCGGGAGCTGGAGTACCGCGACGCGGTTTTCACCGAAATGGACGTGGACGCGGTGCTGGCCCGTCTGCCGGCCGTGGCGCTGGTCGACGAGCTGGCGCACACCAACGTGCCCGGTTCGCGCAACAGCAAGCGCTGGCAGGACGTCGAGGAGCTGCTGGAAGCGGGGATCCATGTGATCTCGACGGTGAACATCCAGCATCTGGAGTCGCTCGGTGATGTCGTCGAGTCCATAACGGGTGTGCGGCAGCGCGAGACCGTGCCGGACGAGATCGTGCGCAGGGCCGATCAGATCGAGCTTGTCGACATGTCGCCCCAGGCGGTCCGCCGGCGGATGGCGCACGGCAACATCTACCAGCCCGACAAGGTGGACGCGGCCCTGTCGAACTACTTCCGTCCGGGCAACCTCACGGCGCTGCGCGAGCTGGCGCTGCTGTGGGTCGCCGACCGGGTGGACGAGTATCTCCAGGAGTACCGCGCGGAGCATTCGATCCGTTCCACCTGGCAGGCGCGGGAGCGCATCGTCGTCGGGCTGACCGGCGGGCCGGAGGGGCGCACGCTGATCCGTCGTGCGGCCCGGATGGCGGCCAAGGGCTCGGGCAGCGAGGTGCTCGCCGTCTACATCGCGCGCAGCGACGGGCTCACCTCGGCCTCGCCCAAGGAACTCGCCGTCCAGCGCACCCTGGTGGAGGACCTCGGCGGGACGTTTCACCACGTCATCGGCGACGACATACCGAGCGCGCTGCTGGAGTTCGCGCGCGGCGTCAACGCCACCCAGATCGTGCTGGGCTCCAGTCGCCGCAAGGCCTGGCAGTACATCTTCGGGCCGGGGGTGGGCGCGACGGTCGCCCGGGACTCCGGGCCCGATCTCGATGTGCACATCGTCACCCACGACGAGGTCGCCAAGGGCCGGGGGCTGCCGGTGGCGCGCGGTGCGCGGCTGGGGCGGACCCGGATCATCGCCGGCTGGCTCGTCGGCGTGGTCGGCCCGGTGCTGCTGTCGCTGCTGCTGACCAGCATCGCGAACGGTCCCGGCCTGGCCAACGACGTGCTGCTCTTCCTCTTCCTGACGGTCGTCGCGGCGCTGCTCGGCGGGCAGCTGCCGGCGCTGGCGTCGGCCGCGGTCGGCTCGCTGCTGCTGAACTTCTACTTCACACCGCCCACCCACACCCTCACGGTCAGCGACCCCAAGAACCTCGTCGCCATCGTGATCTTCTTCGCGGTGGCCGTCTCGGTCGCCTCCGTGGTGGACCTCGCCGCCCGCCGCACCCACCAGGCCGCCAGGCTGCGCGCCGAGTCGGAGATCCTGTCCTTCCTGGCGGGCAGTGTGCTGCGCGGTGAGACGACCCTGGACGCCCTGCTGGAGCGGGTGCGCGAGACCTTCGGGATGGAGACGGTGGCGCTGCTGGAGCGGGCCGGCGATGTCGAGCCGTGGACCTGTGCGGGCCGGGCCGGTACCGACCACGGCACGCCGCTGCGGCGCCCCGAGGACGCCGATGTCGACATGCCCGTGGGTGACCACATGGCGCTGGCGCTGACCGGCCGGGTGCTGCCCGCCGAGGACCGCCGGGTGCTGGCCGCGTTCGCCGCTCAGGCGGCCGTGGTCCTGGACCGGCAGCGGCTGGTGGGCGAGGCGGAGCGGGCCCGGGAGCTGGCCGAGGGCAACCGCATCAGGACGGCGCTGCTGGCCGCCGTCAGCCATGACCTGCGGACCCCGCTGGCGAGCATCAAGGCCTCCGTCACCTCCCTGCGCTCCGACGATGTCGCCTGGTCCCCGGAGGACGAGGCGGAGCTGCTGGCCGGCATCGAGGCGGGCGCCGACCGGCTGGATCATCTCGTCGGAAATCTTCTGGACATGTCCCGGCTCCAGACCGGCACGGTCACCCCGCTGATCCGGGAGATCGACCTCGACGAGGTGGTGCCGATGGCGCTGGGCGGTGTGCCGGAGGGCAGTGTCACCCTCGACATCCCCGAGGAGCTGCCGATCGTCGCCGTCGATCCGGGGCTGCTGGAGCGTTCGGTCGCCAATCTCGTCGAGAACGCCGTGAAGTACAGCCCGGACGGGGCGGCGGTGCTGGTCTCGGCCAGTGCGCTCGGTGAGCGGGTGGAGCTGCGGATAGCCGACCGCGGGCCGGGGGTGCCGGACAGCGCCAAGGACCGGATCTTCGAGCCCTTCCAGCGCTACGGTGACGCGCCGCGCGGTGCCGGGGTGGGGCTGGGGCTGGCCGTGGCGCGCGGTTTCGCGGAGGCGATGGGCGGCACGCTCGCCGCCGAGGACACCCCCGGAGGCGGGATGACCATGGTGCTGACCCTCCGCGCCGCGCCCGGCCGCCCGCCGGCCCGGCCTGATCTTCCGGCCCAGGCCACGACATGAGCGGGACCGCACGGATCCCCCGCATCCCACGCCCGGCGGGCCCGCCCCGCCGGGAGACGACATCACGAGGAGAACGCCAGTGAACCGGGTGCTTGTGGTTGATGACGAGCCGCAGATCGTGCGGGCGCTCGTGATCAACCTGAAGGCGCGCAAGTACGAGGTCGACGCCGCCCCCGACGGGGCCACCGCCCTGAAACTCGCCGCCGCCCGCCACCCCGATGTCATCGTCCTCGACCTCGGTCTGCCCGACATGGACGGCGTCGAGGTGATCAAGGGGCTGCGGGGCTGGACGCGGGTGCCGATCCTGGTGCTGTCCGCCCGGCAGACCTCCGACGAGAAGGTGGAGGCGCTGGACGCCGGCGCGGACGACTACGTCACCAAGCCGTTCGGCATGGACGAGCTGCTGGCCCGGCTGCGGGCGGCGGTGCGCCGGGCCGAGCCGACCGGTCCGGCCGAGGACGAGGTGATCGTGGAGGCGGAAGGTTTCTCCGTCGATCTCGCCGCGAAGAAGGTCAACCGCGGCGGCCGGGACATCCGGCTGACCCCCACCGAGTGGCATCTGCTGGAGGTCCTGGTCCGCAACGCGGGCCGGCTGGTCAGCCAGAAACAGCTGCTCCAGGAGGTCTGGGGGCCCTCGTACGGCACGGAGACCAACTATCTGCGGGTGTACATGGCCCAGCTCCGCCGCAAGCTGGAGAGCGACCCCTCGCATCCCAAGCACTTCATCACGGAGCCGGGGATGGGCTACCGGTTCGAGCAGTAGCGCCCCGGCGGCCGGCCGCGGCTTTGTGCGGTGGGTACGAACTCCGCGCGCGGGCCGTGATCCCGGTCCCCGGCCACCGGTACGCTGGGGCCATGAGTGCTGGGACCCGATCCGAGAAGCCGGCAGGTCGTTTCCGCCGGCTGCTCGACAGGCTGTCCTCCTCCGAGGAGGAGTTGCAGTCCGCCGAGCTGCAACAGGACGCGCAGGACGCGGGATGCACCCGTATCTGCGACTGTGACGACCGGCAGATAGTGAAGGTCACCGGCACCCTGCGGCATGTCACGCTGCGCCCGCGCGCCGGTGTGCCCGCGCTGGAGGCGGAGCTGTTCGACGGCTCCGCGGCGCTCGACGTGGTGTGGCTCGGCCGCCGCTCCATCGCCGGGATAGAGCCGGGCCGCAAGCTCATCGCCTCGGGCCGGGTCTCCCTGAGCCACGGACGCCGGGTGCTCTTCAATCCGAAGTACGAACTCCGACCGCTCGGACAGGAGTAGCCGGTGACGTCTCACGACCGACCGACCACTGACGCGCATGCCGATACGGAACCCTCCGCAGGCCCCTCGCCCGCCTCGCCCGACCCGGGCACCGAAGGAGCCGCCGACGGCAGGCAGGTGACCGAGGCGGCGCTGTTCGAGGCGTTCGGCGGGGTCCGCGGCATGGTGGAGACCGTCGTCCCCGGCCTGCTGTTCGTGACGATCTTCACGATCAACAAGGACCTGCACCTCTCGGCGATCGCCGCGCTGGCCGTCTCGCTGGTGCTGGGGGTCCTCCGCCTCATCCGCAGGGACACCGTCAAGCACGCCTTCAGCGGCGTCTTCGGGGTGGCCTTCGGTGTGGTCTTCGCGATGATGACCGGCAACGCCAAGGACTTCTACCTGCCGGGCATGCTCTACACCCTCGGCCTGGCCCTCGCCTACATGATCACCACGCTCGCGGGCGTGCCGCTGATCGGGCTGATCCTGGGACCGGTGTTCAAGGAGAACCTCTCCTGGCGCACCCGCAACCCGGGCCGGAAGAAGGCGTATGCGAAGGCCAGCTGGGCCTGGGGGCTGATCCTGTTCGCCAAGTGCGCGATCCTCTTCCCGCTGTATTGGTGGGCGGACACCACCCAGCTCGGCTGGGTGTTGATCGCGCTGAAGATCCCGCCGTTCCTGCTGGCGGTCTATCTCACCTGGGTCTTCCTGGCGAAGGCGCCCGCGCCGATCGATGTCTTCGCTGAGATGGAGGCGAAGGAGAAGGCCGAGGAGGAGGCCGAGGAGCGGCGCCGCGCCGAGCGCGAGACGCTGGACCGGGTCGCCGACGACCTCGGCAGGGACCTCGTGCAGGAGGCCGCGGCCGAGCCGCAGTCCGACCGGCCGCAGGGCGGCCGCCACCGCCGCTGACGCGACACGGAAACGCCGGGGCCCGGGAACCGCTTGGTTCCCGGGCCCCGGCGTTTTTTCCGGTCTCCGCCGGGCGCTACGCGTCCTCGCGCCGCACCGACAGCAGGTCCTCCAGCTGCTCCTCACGCGACTGCGCCGCCACGAACAGCAGCTCGTCGCCGGCCTCCAGCGCGTCCTCCTTGTTGGGCGTGAGCACCCGCGTCCCGCGGATGATCGTGACCAGGGAGGTGTCCTCGGGCCAGTCGACATCGCCGACCCGGGTACCGGCCAGCGCGGCCTCCGGGGGCAGCGTCAGCTCGACGAGGTTGGCGTCACCGTGGCTGAAGCGCAGCAGCCGGACGAGGTCGCCGACGCTCACCGCCTCTTCGACCAGGGCCGACATCAGACGCGGTGTGGAGACCGCGACATCGACGCCCCAGGACTCGTTGAACAGCCACTCGTTCTTCGGGTTGTTGACCCGCGCGACCACCCGCGGCACCCCGTACTCGGTCTTGGCGAGCAGCGAGACGACCAGGTTGACCTTGTCGTCGCCGGTCGCCGCGATGACGACGTTGCAGCGCTGGAGCGCCGCCTCGTCGAGCGAGGTGATCTCGCAGGCGTCGGCCAGCAGCCACTCCGCCAGCGGCACCCGCTCGACCGAGATGGCGGTCGGCGCCTTGTCGATCAGCAGGATCTCGTGACCGTTTTCGAGGAGTTCACCGGCGATGGAACGGCCCACGGCGCCCGCGCCCGCAATCGCAACCCTCATGACTGCGCCCCCTCAGGACCCGTGGCGAATGCCGCTTCGACCTTCTCGACCTCGTCGGTGCGCATCATCACGTGCACCAGGTCGCCTTCCTGCAACACCGTCTGCGAGGTCGGCAGCATCGCCTCGCCCAGCCGGGTGAGGAACGCGACGCGGACGCCGGTCTCCTCCTGGAGGGTGCTGATCTTGTGGCCCACCCAGGAGGCCGCGGTGTGCACCTCGGCGAGCTGGACGCCGCCGCTCGGGTCGCGCCACAGCGGCTCGGCGCCCGACGGCAGCAGCCGGCGCAGCATCTGGTCGGCCGTCCAGCGGACGGTCGCGACGGTGGGGATGCCCAGGCGCTGGTAGACCTCGGCGCGGCGCGGGTCGTAAATACGGGCCGCGACATTCTCGACACCGAACATCTCGCGGGCCACCCGGGCGGCGATGATGTTCGAGTTGTCACCGCTGGAGACGGCCGCGAAGGCACCCGCCTCCTCGATGCCGGCCTCGCGCAGGGTGTCCTGGTCGAAGCCGACGCCGGTCACCCGGCGGCCGCCGAAGGACGAGCCCAGGCGGCGGAACGCGGTCGGGTCCTGGTCGACCACCGCGATGGTGTGCCCCTGGCTCTCCAGGGTCTGCGCGAGCGCGGAGCCCACCCGTCCGCACCCCATGATGACGATGTGCATGCTGATTACCCCGTGCCCTGTACTAGCGCGCTGACCTGCACAAACACCCTGCTCACTACCTTCTTCTCCCAGTACCGGCGACACGGAGCCACGGCTCGTGACAGGACCGGATGCGACAGCGAGAGCGCCGGGCGCACCGTGGTCCGGTACAACCGTAGCCGTAATGGCGGTTCCGGTAGGGGGCGCGGTGGGCCCCGGTCTCCGCGGATCCGCACCGCCGATGCCACGGCCTCCTGAGCCGGGCTGCGCCGCGTCGCGCCCTTAAGGCACGCTACGAGGTGTGCCCAACCTGCCTCTCCAGCCCCAACAGGGCTCCTCCACCTCGCACATGGTGGTCTGCGGCGATGATGCGCTGGCCCATCGCCTGGCCGCCGAGCTCCGGGATGTCTACGGCGAACGGGTGACGCTCGTCGTTCCCTCCGCCCGGGAACCGCAGCGCCCCCGTATTCCGCCACCGGCCGGTGCGCTGGGCCGGGCCGGTGCGCTGCTGGGCCGGGTGTCGGCGGCGATGGTGCGTCCCGCGCCGCTGTCGTCCGAGGCCGCCGGGGACGGGGCGGAGCCGGCGGAGGAGACGTTACGGATCCTGGAGGCGGCGCAGCCGGACGACGCGGCGCTGACCGATGCCGGGATCGCCGGGGCGGGCGCGCTGGCCCTGGTCTACGACGACGATGAGCTCAACATCCATGCCGCGCTGCGTGCCCGCCGGCTCAACCCCCGGCTGCGGCTGGTCATCCGGCTCTACAACCGCAAACTAGGCCAGCATCTGGAGGAGTTGCTCGACCAGGCGGCGGCGGTCGCCGCGCTGGGCTCCGAGGACGCCGGGGACGTGGAGGAGGCGGGCGCGACCACGACCGTGCTGTCCGACGCGGACACCGTGGCCCCCGCGCTGGCGGGCGCGGCGGTTGCCGGCACCAGCAGGGTCATCGAGGCGGACGGGCTGCTGCTGCGGGCCGTGGAGCGTGCGCCGGTGCCACCCGGCCGGCCCGGCGGCCCCGGATTGTGCACCCTCGCGCTGCTGTCCCCGTCCGCCAACGACCCGGCGGACGCGGCCGGTTCGGCGGACGGGGACGAGGGGCCCGTCATGCTGCCGGACGACGCCACGACCGCGGCCGCCGCCGGCTGCGGCACCGTCGTCCTGGAGACCGTCTCCTACACGGGCCGGCCCATACGGCGCCGATGGCTCCGCGGCCGGGGCGCACCGCTCGCCTCCCTCTTCTCCCGGCGGCTGCGCTGGTCCCTGGCCGGGGTCGTCGGTGCGGTGCTGGCGCTGGCCGTCGCGTCCTCCCTGACCATGGGCGAGGACCCGGTGCACGCCGTCTACCTCTCGCTGCTGGACCTGTTCGCCATCAACGACCCGGCCGTCAACGATCCGGCGCCCCGGAAGGTGCTCCAGCTGCTGTCCGGGCTGACCGGGCTGTTGCTGCTGCCGGTGCTGGTCGCGGCGGCGTTCGAGGGGCTCGGGACCTTCCGCAGCGCCTCGGCGCTGCGCCGTCCGCCGCGGGGGCTGTCGGGCCATGTGGTGCTGCTGGGCCTCGGCAAGGTCGGCACCCGGGTACTGGCGCGGCTGCACGAGATGGGCATCCCCGTGGTGTGCATCGAGGGCGACCCGGAGGCCCGGGGCATCGCCCTGGCCCGCCGGCTGCGGGTGCCGACCGTCCTGGGGGACGTCACACAGGAAGGTGTCCTGGAGGCCGCGATGATCGAGCGGGCGGCCACCCTGCTCGCCCTGACCAGCGAGGACACCACGAATCTGGAGGCCTCTCTCTATGCCCGCTCGGTCAGCCCCCGGCTCCGGGTGACGCTGCGGCTGTTCGACGACAGGTTCGCCACCGCTGTCTACCGCACCCTGCGCGCCGCGCACCCAGGGGCGCTGACCCGCAGCCGGAGCGTCACGTACCTGGCCGCGCCCGCCTTCGCCGGCGCGATGATGGGGCGCCAGATCCTCGGGGCCATTCCGGTCGAGCGCCGGGTGCTGCTGATCGCCCGGTTCGAGGTACGGGGCCATGCCGCGCTGGAGGGCCGTACGGTCGCCGAGGTGCTGCGGCCGGGCCGGCTGCGGGTACTGGCGGTCGACACCTCCGCCCCCGACGATCCGGAGCCGGACGCCGCGAGCGCCGCCGCCCCGCCCCCGCCGGACGGGGAACGCACCCCGGCACAGCTGGTGCACGAACTGGGCGACGACTACGTCCTCCGGCCACAGGACCGGGTGCTGCTGGTCGCCACCCGGCAGGGCCTGGGCGAGCTGCACGCCCGGAACCGGCGGCGGGCGGAGGCCCGGCAGGGGTGACCGGAGAGGGGCGGGCGGCCGCGCACCGTAGTACCCACCGTGACCCGGTCATCGCACCCAGCGACAGCATCACCAACCCCGTGACGAATACCACGAAGGCATCCCAGACGGGGCCGTGAGGTGCATATGACGTGCGGATCTTGTGGAGGTGAGGCCCGTGAGGCGCCCCTCAGCAGGCCGGATGCGCCTCGGTCGCCTCGATCCGCCCCTCCGGGCCGCATACCGTGCGGGGAGCGGGTGGGCGCGGACCTTGACGAAGGCTTAGCATCCTCTGCGTGTCCAAACTGACCGACGTGCCCAAACGGATCTTGATCGGGCGCGCACTGCGCAGCGACAAGCTCGGGGAGACCCTGCTTCCCAAGCGCATCGCACTCCCCGTCTTCGCCTCCGACCCGCTGTCCTCCGTGGCCTACGCGCCGGGCGAGGTGCTGCTCGTCCTGTCCGTCGCGGGTGTGTCTGCGTACACCTTCAGCCCCTGGATCGCGGTCGCGGTCGTGGTGCTGATGTTCACCGTTGTCGCGTCGTACCGGCAGAACGTGCACGCCTACCCGAGCGGTGGCGGCGACTACGAGGTCGCCAACACCAACCTCGGCCCCAAGGCCGGTCTCACCGTCGCCAGCGCGCTGCTCGTCGACTATGTGCTGACCGTCGCGGTCTCCATCTCCTCCGGAGTGGAGAACCTGGGCTCCGCGATCCCCTTCGTGGTCGAGCACAAGACCCTGTGCGCGATCGCCATCATCGTGCTGCTGACGCTGATGAACCTGCGCGGCGTCAAGGAGTCGGGCAAGCTCTTCGCGATCCCGACCTATGTCTTCGTGGCCGGCGTCTTCATCATGATCGCCTGGGGTGTGATCCGCGGCGTCGTCATGGGCGACACCATGAAGGCCCCCACCGCCGACTACACCATCCACGCCGAGCAGGGCGGCCTGGCCGGCTTCGCCCTGATCTTCCTGATGCTGCGCGCCTTCTCGTCCGGCTGTGCCGCGCTCACCGGCGTCGAGGCGATCTCCAACGGTGTGCCGGCCTTCCGCAAGCCGAAGTCCAAGAACGCCGCGACCACTCTGGCCCTGATGGGCGGCCTGGCCGTCACCATGTTCTGCGGCATCATCGGCCTGGCCATGGCCACCGACGTCAGGATGGCCGAGAACCCGGCCACCGACCTGCTCCTCAACGGCAAGCCGATCGGCTCCGGCTACACCCAGAACCCGGTCATCTCGCAGGTCGCCGAGGCGGTCTTCGGCAAGGGCAGCCTCCTCTTCGTCATCCTGGCCGCCGCCACCGCGCTGGTGCTGTTCCTGGCCGCCAACACCGCCTACAACGGCTTCCCGCTGCTCGGCTCGATCCTCGCCCAGGACCGCTATCTGCCGCGCCAGCTGCACACCCGCGGTGACCGGCTGGCGTTCTCCAACGGCATCGTCCTGCTGGCCGGCGCCGCCGCGATCCTCGTCTACCTCTACGGCGCGGACTCCACCCGGCTCATCCAGCTCTACATCGTCGGCGTCTTCGTCTCCTTCACGCTCAGCCAGATCGGCATGGTCCGGCACTGGAACCGCCATCTGGTCACCGAGAAGGACCCGGCCAAGCGCCGCCGTATGCACCGCTCGCGCGCCATCAACGCCTTCGGCGGCTTCTTCACCGGCCTGGTGCTCGTCGTCGTCCTCCTGACCAAGTTCACCCACGGCGCCTGGGTCGCGCTGCTCGGCATGGTCATCTTCTTCGTGACGATGTCCGCGATCCGCCGCCACTATGACCGGGTCGCCGACGAGATCGCCGCCGAGGACACCCCCGACGACGATGTGGTCCGCCCCTCCCGGGTGCACTCCCTCGTCCTGGTCTCCAAGGTGCACAAGCCCACCCTGCGCGCCCTGAACTACGCCAAGCTGATGCGCTCCGACAGCCTCGAAGCGGTCAGCGTGGACGTGGACCAGGCCGACACCCGGGCCCTGCGGGAGGAGTGGGAGCGCCGCGGCATCGAGGTGCCGCTGAAGGTCCTGGCCTCCCCGTACCGCGAGATCACCCGGCCGATCATCGACTACGTCAAGTCGCTGCGCCGCCAGAGCCCGCGCGACGCCGTCTCCGTCTACATCCCGGAGTACGTCGTCGGCCACTGGTACGAGCACCTGCTGCACAACCAGTCCGCCCTGCGCCTCAAGGGCCGCCTCCTCTTCACCCCCGGCGTCATGGTCACCTCGGTGCCCTGGCAGCTGGACTCCTCCGAGGCCGCCAAGCTGCGCGCCCGCAAGCGCGCGGAGTGGAACGCTCCGGGTGCGGTCCGCCGTGGCCCGGTCGCCCAGCCGAAGAAGGAGAAGGCCGCCACCAAGAAGTAGCGCGGGCTTTCCTCCGTTGGTGGCGGTCGTCCGCGCACGGGCCGGGGCACGGCCCACGGGACGTAGAATTGACGGCTGGCCTCCCTCCGGAGGCCGGCCCCCGTCCCCGCTCACCACCCACCTCAGGAGCCCTCCCGCCATGCAGGCAGAACCCAAGAAGTCGCTGGTCGGCGAGGAGTACGAGGTCGAGGTCGGCCCGGTCGCCCACGGCGGTCACTGCATCGCCCGCACCGACGAGGGCCAGGTCCTCTTCGTACGGCACGCGCTGCCCGGCGAGCGCGTCATCGCCCGCGTCACCGACGGCGAGGAGGGCGCCCGCTTCCTGCGCACCGACGCCGTCACGATCCTGGAGCCCTCCAAGGACCGGGTCGAGGCCCCCTGCCCCTTCTCCGGCCCCGGCCGCTGCGGCGGCTGCGACTGGCAGCACGCCGCCCCCGGCGCCCAGCGCCGCCTGAAGTCCGCGGTGATCGCCGAACAGCTCCAGCGCCTGGCCGGGCTCTCCCCCGAGGACGCCGGCTGGGACGGCACCGTCGAGCCCGCCCCCGGCGACAAGGTTGCCAAGGGCGAGGTCCCCGCCTGGCGCACCCGCGTCCAGTACGCCGTCGACGCCGACGGCCACGCCGGCCTGCGCAAGCACCGCTCCCACGACATCGAGCCGGTCACCCACTGCATGATCGCCGCCCCGGGAGTCTCCGAACTCGGCATCGAGAAGCGCGAGTGGCCGCAGATCGCCACCGTCGAGGCGATCGCCGCCACCGGCTCCCACGACCGCCAGGTCATCCTCACCCCCCGCCCCGGCGGCCGCCTCCCCATCGTCGAACTCGACAAGCCGGTCTCGGTCATGCGGGTGGGGGAGAAGGACGGCGGCGTGCACCGCGTCCACGGCCGCCCCTTCGTCCGCGAACGGGCCGCCGACCGCACCTGGCGGGTCGGCAACGGCGGCTTCTGGCAGGTCCACCCGAAGGCCGCCGACCTCCTGGTCGAGGCCGTCATGCGGGGCCTGATGCCCAAGAAGGGCGACATGGCCCTCGACCTGTACTGCGGCGTCGGCCTCTTCGCCGGCGCCCTCGCCGAACGCGTCGGCGACAAGGGCGCGGTCCTCGGCATCGAATCCGGCAAGCGCGCCGTCGAGGACGCCCGCCACAATCTCCAGGACCTCGACCGCGTCCGCATCGAACACGGCAAGGTCGACCAGATCCTGCCCCGCACCGGCATCACCGACGTCGACCTCATCGTCCTCGACCCACCCCGCGCCGGCGCCGGCAAAAACACCGTCACCCACCTCGCCTCCCTCACCCCCCGCCGCATCGCCTACGTAGCCTGCGACCCGGCCGCCCTGGCCCGCGACCTCAAGTACTTCGCGGAGGCGGGCTATGCACCGCGGCGGATGCGGGCGTTTGACTTGTTTCCCATGACGCATCATGTGGAGTGCGTTGTGGTGCTGGAGAGGGCAAATAAGGGCGCCTGACCTGCGGTTCGTGGTGCTCATCGCTCGCTCGACCTGTTTCCCTCCGCCCAACAGGTGAAGCGCCGGGCGCGTTTGCATACCCGCCTGATGTGCGGATTCAGGCGGGCACGGCGATGGCGGCACAAGGCGTCTCAGCGAGCACCTCGAATTGTTGACGCTCGCGTGACGCTCGTTCTGAAGGCCCATCACATCACGCGGGTGGCGTATTGCCGTCGGCAGCTATCTGCGGGCGGTCGATGAGCGCCGCCGGCAGGCCGTCCTCAAGGCCCGCAGGGAGCAACGGCTGCACATGGCGCGCGTGCTGCACGACTTCGTGGCGCACGAGTTGACCGGCATGCTCCTCGAAGTGCAGGCAGGGCAGGCCACGGCGTACGACCCGGAGCAGTATCGCGCCCTGCTGGGCCGGCTGGAGGAGTCGGGCCTGCGTGCCCTGGAGCAGATGGACCGGACGCTCCACGCACTGCGCGACGCCGAGGAGCAGTCCCGGCAGGAGGAACAGCAGACCCCGGGCCGGACGCAGGAAGCCGCCCAAGTCCCCACCCGCGTGTACGGGGTCGCCGACCTGCCCGACCTCACTGCCCGCTTCATCGAGTCCAGCGCCATTCCCACCGAAGTGGATCTCGCCGAGGACCTCATGGGTGGAGCGCTGGAGGCGGGGGCGGCCGGGAACGGCTGGCGGGTCGCGGGCACGCTGCCCATCGCCCCCGTCGTACGGACGCCTTCGGCGCCACAGTAGGGCGCCGAATGCCTCTGACCGCCGTGGAAGACGGATCACGGATCTCTGCCGAACGGCAGATGTGCCGAGCGGCCCGGACAGCGAATCTAGGTGACCACTTGATGACACAACCGGAGGTAATCGTGGTTCCCCGTACATGGTCGCGGAACGTCATGGCAGGCGTCGTCCTTGCCGCAGGTATCGGTCTCACGGGATGCGCCAGCGCCGAAGACGCGAAACCCGAGACGAAGAACTTCTCCTTCGGCGGCAGGACCCTGAACGTCAGGTCGCACGACATTCCCACCGACCTGGTCGCCGCGGAACGCAAGGACGTCAAGGTGACCCGCTGGTTCGACGTGGGCATGGGCGCCGACGAAGAGAGCAGCTGGAGCCTGAAGAAGGGAATCCTCGACCTCCAGGCCAAATGCAGCAAGATCGCCAACTGTGATGTGCGCTTCCGGGTGGAGGTGCCCAAGTCCCTGAAGGTGCTGCGCAACGGCCGTGCGACGGACCTCAAGGGTGCGAAGAACAAGGCGGCGGGAGCCATTCCGGCCGCCACCGTCCCGGTTGTCCGGTCCTGGGGCTAGGAGGCGAGACACCATGCTTGAACTCGTCGACATCACCAAGGTCTACCGCGGCGGCAAGCGCGCCGTGGACAGCATGACGATGCGTCTGGACAACGGAATGCTCGGTCTGCTCGGCCCCAACGGCGCGGGCAAGTCCTCACTCATGCGGATCGCCTCGACGGTCACCCGCCCCACCAGCGGCAGGGTCCTCTTTCACGGCACCGACGTGGTCGCCAAGCCGGACGTGCTGCGCCGCGCGCTCGGCTACCTCCCGCAGGACTTCGGGGTCTACCCCAATCTCACCTCGCGGGAGTTCCTCTCCTACCTTGCGGCGGCCAAGGGACTCTCGGCCCGCTCCGCACGCACCCGCATCGACGAACTCCTCCAACTGGTCAACCTCACCGAGGCGGTCAAACGCCCCCTCGGCAAGTACTCCGGCGGGATGATGCGCCGGGTCGGGATCGCCCAGGCTCTGCTCGCCGATCCGCAAGTGATCATTGTGGACGAGCCCACCGCCGGTCTCGACCCCGAGGAGCGCGTCCGCTTCCGCAACCTGCTCAGTGACCTGGCCGCCGACCGCGTGGTCATGCTCTCCACACACATTGTCTCGGACGTCGAGTCGGTCGCCTCCGACATCGCGGTGGTGGCGCAGGGCCGCCTGCTGCGCCGCGGTTCCCCGGAGGACCTGCTCGCGGCCGTGGAGGGCTGGGTGTGGGAGGTCCTGGCCGACCCGGGCGATGTGCCCGCGCTCCAGCAGCGGCACCTGGTCAGCCGCATGGTACGCACCAGCAGCGGCGTACGCGTACGGCTGCTGACCCATGTACCGCCGTATGCGACGGCGCAGCAGGTGACGCCCGATCTGGAGGACGCCTACCTGGCCATCGTCAGCCAAGTGGTCGGCAGCACACAGGAGTTCGCCGGTCTGCCGCACCCGGAGGGGAGGTAGACCATGCGGATGCCCTTCAGGCTCGCCGTCGCGGACTTCTGGGACCGGGTGCGGCGCCCCGCCTACGCGGTGATCCTCTTCGCCGCCGTGGGCCTCGGCTACCTCGCCACCCCGGCCAAGGAGGCCGGCTGGGTCGTGATGCAGGTCGGTGACTACCGCGGTGCGTACAACAGTGCCTACGTCGGCATGGTCGTGGCCCTGGCCGGCGCAGTGTGGCTGTCGCTCGGTGGTTTCTACGTCGTACGCAACGCCATCTCGCGTGACGAGAGCACCGGTGTCGGACGTCTTCTGGCCGCCACACCGTTGAGCAACATGGCCTACCTGACCTCGAAGTTCCTCAGCAGCGTCCTGGTACTTGCGTCCATGCTGGGCGTCCTCGCCGTCACGGCAGTGGTGATGCAGCTGGCCCGCGGTGAGGCGACCACAGTCGACCCCGTCGATCTGCTGAGCCCCTTCGTCCTGATCGCGCTGCCGCTCATGGCGTTCACTGCGGCGGCCGCCCTGCTCTTTGAGGCCATTCCGTTCCTGCGGGCGGGCCTGGGAAACGTGCTCTGGTTCTTCATCTGGGCCTTCATCGCGATCGGTGGCCAGTCGCCGAATGCGCCGCTCGGCGGGATCGGTGTCCACCAGGTGGTGCAGTCCCTGGGCGACAGCATGAAGGCGCAGGGCATCGATCCCTCCGAGGCCGGTGAGTTCAGCCTCGGCCTCACCCTGGTCAGCAAGCCCCTGAAGACCTTCGAGTGGACGGGGTTCGACCCGAGCTCCGCATACCTTCTCACCCGCTGCGTGCTCCTCCTGATCGCCGTCGCGCTGGCCCTGGTGCCGGCCTTCTGGTTCCCCCGGTTCGACCCGGCACGCGGGCGGGAGCTCCAGGATCCGTCGGCACAGTCCGCCGACGACCGGACCGAGGACAGGAGCACGTTCCCGGCCATGCCGGTCGTGGCCATCCAGGAGGAGCCGGGTGCCGCGCGGTCCGACACGTTCGGAAACGTACCGCGGGCCCAGGTCAAACTGGGCAACTCGGCAGTACGGCTGCTCGTCGGCGAGGTGCGCGTCCTGGTCCAGGGCGTCCCGCTGTGGTGGTGGGCCGGCGTACTGACGCTCACCGCCGTGTCCCAGATGGTGACACCCGCGACCGGTGTCACCAGGATCCTGCTTCCGCTGGCCTGGATCTGGCCCGTGCTCATCTGGTCACGACTCGGTACGCAGCGGCACGAGCACGGGGTCGAGGCCATCCTCGGCGCCTATCCGGCCGCCCGCAGGCGGGTGCTGGCGGAATGGGGAGCCGGCCTTCTGCTCACCGCCGTGGCCGGAATCGGGCCGGCCCTGCGGATGCTCACGGGATCGGACGGACCCGGGCTGCTGCACTGGTTCCTCGGCGCCTTGTTCATCCCCTCGTTCGCCCTGGTGTTGGGCATGCTCAGCCGCACCCACAGGCTCTTCCAGGCGGCGTATCTGCCGCTGTGGTACGGGACGGTCAACGGCATCACGCCCCTCGACTTCATGGGCGCCCTGCGCGGCCCCGACGGCCTGCCGGCGGGCATGTCCCCGGCTCTGCTGATCGGTGCCACCGTGGTGATGCTCGCCACGGCCTTCGCAACGACCGCGGCCCGCCGCGTGGCGGGTTGAGGGGGCGCTGTGGGTGACGAACGGGTCATTGCTGCCACTGAGAGCCAGGTCGCCGAACTCCGTTGCGAGGTAGCGGAGTTACGTACGGCCAATGAAATCCCACACTCCCTCGTGAGCCATTACGTGTCCCGCTTCCAGCAGTCCGACCGGGCCGACGAGGCCACTGTCCAGGCTTACGCTCAGCGAGCCGGTCAAGCCCGTGGTGGCACCTTGCCTTCCAGGCGCTCTCCGCCCCTCGTCCACCTCACTGCGCCAAGCTCCGGCCGCGCATGCACGCCGCCCGGTTCACCACGTGCAGTCCGCTCCGGCCGCAAGCGGCTCTCATCACCTCACGAATGCGCGCGTGAGCGACCTTCTTTGACACCTTCCGACACAGGTCGCCACCAGCTCTTGCACCTCAGCGAGCCGGACTGCTAGCGGACGCAAGGACGCTTGCACCGGAGCGACCTGCCATGAGTCCAGCATTCCGTGAATTCACGATCGCGTGTACTGTCGATGGAGTGATGCTGACTCTCGCCGCCGACATCGAAGTACTGGCGCGCTTCGGCCGCGCCCTCGCCGATCCGATCCGATGCCAGCTCCTGCTGGCCCTCCGTGAAGCCCCGGCGCATCCATCTGATCTGGCCGACAAGTTGGGAATCTCCCGCACCCGGCTGTCCAACCATCTGGCATGCCTGCGTGACTGCGGCTTGGTCGTCGCCGTACCGGTCGGCCGACGGACCCGGTACGAGCTCGCCGATCCGCGCCTCGGGCACGCGCTTGACGACCTGCGCGCTGCCGTGGTGGCGGTTGCGGAGGACCGCACTTGCGCCGAGGCGGAAGAGAAGGGCTGCTGCTGATGGCCGACATCTCGTTGAGCCGGTCCCCGGGCCGCCGAGAAGCACTCACCCGCCGCATACGCTTACTGGTAGCGGCGACGATCACCTACAACGTCATCGAGGCCGTCGTCGCGATGACCGCGGGCACGCTCGCCTCCTCCACCGCACTGGTCGGCTTCGGCCTGGACTCCGTCGTCGAGATCTCCTCCGCCACCGCGGTGGCGTGGCAGTTCTCCGCACGCGACCATGCCGCGCGCGAAGCTCGCGAGAAGACCACCCTGCGGATCATCGCCGTCTCGTTCTTCGCGCTCGCCTGCTACGTCTCCGTCGACGCGATCCGGGCGCTGGCCGGCGGCGAGGAGGCGCACCGTTCTGTTCCCGGCATCGTGCTGGCCGCCCTGTCGCTGGCGATCATGCCCTTCCTCTCCGCCGCCCAGCGGCGGGCCGGTCGCGAACTGGGCTCGGCTTCAGCGGTGGCGGACTCCAAGCAGACGTTGCTGTGCACCTACCTCTCCGCGGTGCTCCTGCTGGGCCTCCTGCTCAACGCCACACTCGGTTGGAGCTGGGCAGACCCGATCGCCGGCCTGGTCATCGCCGCCATCGCCGTCAAGGAAGGCCGGGAGGCCTGGCAGGGCAAGGCCTGCTGCGCGGTCCCGCCCTCGACCCAGCACACACCTACCGCTGCCGAGGCAGCTGCGTGCGGCTGCCGTCCGGGCTGCTCCTGCTGCACCACCGACCCGAAGGAGGTCGTGCCATGACCGGCTGGGCCTGGACCGCATTCGCCTTGTACGCGACATGGACGGTGACGGCCTTCGGCGTGCGCGCGGCGATGCAGCGCCGCCGTACCGGAGACGCCGGATTCCGCGGTGTCTCCGGTCGGCCCGGATCGGCACCCTGGTGGGCCGGAGTGTTGTTCGTCGTGGCGCTGATCGGCGGAGCCGCCGCCCCGCTCGCTGCAACAGCCGGGCTGCCCCCGCTCTTCGGGGGCAGCATGGCGGCGCCACGCTGGGCCGGACTGGTCCTCGCCCTGGCTGGGATCGCGGTCACCCCTACCGCCCAGAGCGCTATGGGTGCTTCCTGGCGCGTGGGCGTGGATGCCGCTGAGCGCACCGAACTCGTCACGGACGGCCTGTTCGCACACGTACGCAACCCGGTCTTCACAGCGATGACCTGCACCGCCGCCGGCTTGGTGCTGATGGTGCCCAACCTGATCGCCGGACTGGCTCTGGTGGTACTGATCCTGGCGATCGAATTGCAGGTCCGCGGGGTGGAGGAGCCCTACCTGTCCGGCGTGCACGGCAGCGCGTACGACACCTACACCACCCGCGCCGGCCGCTTCATCCCCGGCATCGGCCGTCGCGCGGGGACAGGAGCCTGAGCGGCACATCCGCCCGGAGCCCATTCGGCCACCTGCGCGGAGGGAACAGCGGGGAGTGGCGGAGTCGATTCACGGCTCCCCTACTCCCCGCCTGGTGTGCCGACGGGTTCCGTGATTACCCGGCTGCGACTCCCTGCTTCTGGGGCGGAGTGGCAGTCGACCGTTCGTAGGCTGTGGACCGCATGCGGATGAGGCCGATCTGCCCCGGGGTGGGGTGAGTGGGTGAAGTTGGTTAGGCCCTTACGCACTGTCGGTGGTGACGCTCTGGGCTCGTGCACGCAGAGCGATGGGCCGAAAGAACCGCAGAGCTCGAACCACCGTGGACGCCCCCCCCCGAGTCGTGCCGCACCCATAGGATCGTGTAAGTTCTTCGAGTTGCT
>NZ_JBYISA010000062.1:0-22417 GCF_057708345.1 Streptomyces sp. bgisy130 | reverse complement strand
GAGCCACCTCGCTCCGCTCGGTGGTTCCGACCCGCTCCGCGGGTCGGTCTGGGGTGCTGCGCACCCCAGTTGCCTCGGCTTCGCCGAGGCCGGCCCTTTCGGGCCGTCAGATCCCGCGCTTCGCTTGGGATCTGAGTGCGCTTCGCGCAACCGGGTCGCTTCGCTCCCCTGGCCTTCGGGCTTCTCCCTCAGGCCGGCCCGCTGAAGCGGGCAGCTGGCTAGGGGTCTGGGGTCGGTCAGAGTGGGACGCTGATGCCTTGCTGGCGTATGAGGGCGAGTCCGTTGCTCAGGCACTTGTCGGCTGATGGCGCATCATTGCGTATGGGGTGGGTCAGTTCGCCGCCTGCTGCGGCGAAGGTCCAGGGGTTGCGGGGGCGCTGCGCGCCGAATCGGATGAGGGCACTGATTCCCTGTTCTCCGAGGCATTCCAGGATGAGGAGGGAGACGTCTTCTATGCCGTTGTCAGCGCCTGGCTCCGGCAGCGGGTTCTTTGCTCTGACCATGTCGGTGAGCATACTGGTCACTGCGGTGTTTGATGACTTACCTGAGCTATTTGCTTCAAAAGTTCTAGCAGATAGACTCTGGAACCAGAATGCTCCACCTATAGGACGTCCGGGGCTCTGTCGGCCTCTCCGGAACCGATCTTTCGCGGGAGTTGCTCGAAGGAATCTACGTGCGGGCTTCCCGCTGCTCCTCGCCCGACCCGACCCTCCGTCAACCAGGAGAAAGCAGACCGGATATGGCAGAAAAAGAGCTTCGCCCTCATCAGCGGGAAGCCGTCGATGCCGTTCTGCGTGCACTGGAATTGCCTGCAAGATCACGTGTGCCTGAGCGAGGGCTCCGCACTCAGGTGATCATGGCGACCGGATCCGGGAAGACCTGGGTGGCGGTCCGCAGCGCGGAGGAGCTCCACACGAGCCGTGTGCTGGTGCTCGTCCCCTCCCTGGACCTCCTCGCCCAGACCGAGGCCGCGTGGCGCGAAGGAGGCCGCCGAGGCCCGATGATCGGGGTCTCGTCCCTGCGGGGCGAGGACGTGTCCTTCCCCAACACCACGGACGTGGATGAGCTGGTCGACTGGGTGCGACCGTTCGCCAAGGTCACGGTGTTCGCCACGTACGCCTCCCTCGGGCTGGGCACGCTGGAGCGCGCGCACCAGGCCGGCCTTCCGGGGTGGGACCTGATCGTGGTCGATGAGGCACACCGGACGTCGGGTCGGCTGGGCAAGCCGTGGGCGGTCATCCACGACAACACCCGCATCCCGTCCCTGCGCCGCCTCTACATGACCGCCACGCCCCGACTGTGGCAGCTGGACGAGGACTCCGAGGGCGCGCCGGGCGAGCTGGTGGCGAGCATGGAGGATGCCCCGGACGGGCCGTTCGGGGCCCGCTGCTACACCCTCACGCTGTCCGAGGCGATCGACCGGGGAATCTGCGCGCCGTACCAGGTGGTGTGCGTGGACATCACCGACACCCAGCTCCAGGCCGCGCAGCTCCTGGGCTCTGAGGGCCGCTCGGACCAGGTCCGCGGGGCCCGGCTCGCAGCCCTTCAGACCGCCCTGCTCAAGGCGTCCTCGGAGGAAGGGTTCCGGCGCACGCTCGTCTTCCACCACGTCGTGAAGGAGGCCGAGGCGTACGCGGCCGGCCTCCCCGACGTCGCCGCACAGCTGCACGCCGCGGACCCCGAGCTGTACCCGCGCACGATCTGGGCGGACTGGCTGTGCGGCGAGCACAAGCCCAACCACCGGCGCCGGGTCCTCGGGGAGTTCGCGGCCGGGATCGCCACGGACGGCACGGTCGTGGAGAAGGGCTTCCTGGGCTCGGTGAAGGTGCTGGGCGAAGGCGTCGACACCAAGAACTGCGACTCCGTCTACTGGGCAGACGTGCGCGGCTCCATGCCCGACCTCGTCCAGGCCGTCGGCCGCGCGCTGCGGATGCACCCGGGCGAGGGCAAGGTCGCCTCCCTCGTGGTGCCGGTGCTGCTCGGGCCCCGCGAGACGGCGGACAACATGCTCACCAGTCGGGCGTTCGGCGGGTTGGCGAAGCTGCTGGAGGCGCTCAGGGCGCATGACGCCCGGGTGGTGGAGCAGTTGGCGCAGCAGCAGGCTCCCAGCGCCTACAAGCCCGTCCAGAAGGCTGCGCAGGGCCAGGAGAGCGGGGGCGAGGGGAACGGGTCCGGCGGGCCGTCGGCGTCCGCGCGGAAGCTGCTGAAGTTCAGCACGCCGCGCGACCCGGCGCAGCTGGCGGCGTTCATCAACCTGCGGGTCCTCAACCCCGAGCACGAGCACTGGCGGCGCGGGGTGGAGGCCGCCGTCATCTTCGCCCGCGCACACGGCGACCTGAAGGTGCCCTTCACCTACCGCGTGCCCGAGGGTGAAGAGGCGGAAGGGGTCGGGTGGCCGGCCTCACTCGCCAACTTCCCCCTCGGGCAGTGGATCGCCGACAACCGGCGCTTCTACGCCCGCGGCGACATGGACGAGGACCGCATCGAGCAGCTGGAGAAGCTGGGCATGGTGTGGTCGCACTTCGACGTCGCGTGGGAGGAGGGCCTGTCCGCCGCGCGCGGGTGGGCCGAGACGAACGGGCACCTCCTGGCCCCGCTGGACGCCACGCACCAGGGCTACCGGGTAGGCATCTGGTTGAAGAACGCGCGGGCCGCCGCCCGCAAGGCAGCCGAGATCGAGCAGCGACGGGCCGAGGGCCTGCCAGTAAAGTCGTCGGCCGGGGCACTGTCAGACGAGCGACGCGAGCAGCTGGAGGACATCGACCCCTCCTGGTGCCCAACCTGGCCCGTGGCATGGCAGCGCGCCTTCCACCTCGTCCGGCTCCACCTGGAGGAGGCCGGCGGCACGCTGCCGACCGAGCCCGGCGACGTCGTGCACCAGGGCGAAGACCTCGGCCGATGGGTGCGGACGCAGCGGCTCGGCTGGGACAACCTGACGACCGTGCAGCAGTGGATGTGCCAGCAGGTCCTCGGAATCGAGCCCGCAGCCGAGGACGAGAAACCGCCCCCGCGCCGTACACAGGCCGACAAATGGGCGATGAACTACGAGGCCGCCAAACAGTTCTACGAGCGCGAGGGACACCTATGGGTGCCGCGCAAGCACGTCGAACGGATCGTCGGCGAGGACCAGGACGAGCGGGAGCTCCGGCTCGGAGCGTGGATCGGGAACCAGCGCAGCCGGGCCGCGACGCTGTCCCCGGAGCGGGTGGAGCAGCTGTCCGCGATCGGGATGCGGTGGGCGTAGTCACAGCGGTCCCGGTCGCACGGGTGCCGGGCAGACCGGGTCGTCCGTGCTCAGAAGGGAGGTTCGTCGCTGTACACCTGCTGACTGCTGGTCTTCTTCTGTGGCGTTCCGGTGGCCCAAGGATCATCCTGCGGCTGCTGCGAAGCGCCCCACCCCCCTGAGGACGCATTGCTTCCCCAGCCTCCCGCCGGGGCGGGCGGCGGTGTCGGCTCCGGAACCGGCGCTAGCTGAGGGGGACCGTCATCCACCTCAACGCCGTCAACAGCGTTATTCCACAGATCGCGGATGTACTCGCGAAGGGTGCGGGTGTCGTTGTCCTCGTCGTAGTCGGAGGAGTCAGAGAATCTCCTCCACGTCGGGTCGTGGTCTGCCATCTGACAGAGAACCTCATGCACCGCTCTCACCTTGGGCCATGTGCTGGTGGTCTCGCCTTTGAGGAGCCGGCGGACCGTTTCACGGCTCACAGTTACGCGGGCGGGTTGAGGCCCTTGAGAGGCGGCTGCCGCGATGCTGGCCGGTGAGGGGCGCCCTGCTGCGCGGAAGTAGGTGAACAGCTCACTCACGAAGATCCTCTTAGGCCCGCGCGGGAGCTCATCCTCGCTCGGCATTCGCAGAATCTGGGGCACGCCTAACTCCCGCTCATTACAGCCCACTTGAACCTGCACAGCCTAGCTTGGGCCAGGCATGACACCCATCAAAAGCAAGAAGGGACCACCATCGACCAATAGGACCCCCGTCAAAGCCTCAGGAAGACACACTTCTGCATGGTTCGCCCTGTAAAAGCACAGAGAAACCTTCTTGAGCAAAGCGCTGTTTTCGCTGGTCAGAGCGCTATTCGGGGTGCTTTCGTTGGTGTCATCCGCCCCATGGGACGCAGTGATGTCTCAACAGGTGGACAACGGCAGTGCCGTCACCGGAAACGGCGACGGCCCCCTGGTGGGCAGGGAGCCGTCTGCAGAAGACCGAACATCCCCGATGAAGGAGAAGCGCAAGTCCATGACCGAGACTACGGGCCCGACCTCGGCACCGAAACCCCCCAGTACGTCCCGGTGGGCGGCACGCGCACGACGGATTCGCGACGAGGCCGGCCTCTACCTGCTCCGCGGCGCAGCGACTGCCGCCGGAGGCGCCCTCGTGGCGTACGGCGGCGTCTGGCTCCACAACCGCTGACGCCAACCCGGACCAACAACAGCCTTGGAACGATTGCGCCCTCGTTCGGCGGGCCTTACATCCGCTCCATCTGGTGAGCAGCAGGGCCGGACAGGATGATCTCGTCCGGCCCTGCTGTCGTCGGGTCAGCCGAAGTTCCAGCTGCCAGCGCGCGTACGGGCGGCTTCGGCCTTTCCGGGGTGGCCTTCAGTGCCCCAGAGCGAGAACGGGGGCGGGCCTTATAGGCTGGCGACCCAGTGAAAGCTACTGGGCGACGATGCAGGGCTCTTGGGCACGGAAGCGCGCGCGTGTTTCCGGCCAGGGCGTCGCGCTGTCGTGGCCGGAGCAGCCGCTGCCTCCGCAATGGGGTCGTGAGTTGCGCGCTGGTTTGCCGTTGATCAGCGCCACCCGCCCGTACGCTTCGTAGCGCTCGCGGCTGTCCTCGCGGTCCACAAGATCGTTGGCGAGCTCCTGCTTTGTGGAGCGTACGAGATCCGCGATCGGAACACCCCACCTGTTTCGGATCATGGCTACGAGCTGCGCCTTGGAGTGGTCGCTCACCAGAGCGTTTCTCCGCTGGGTCAGCTCGTTGGCGAGCTCGACCTCGGCTGCGGGGATCGGTGTGATCGAGTCGCGGATGTACTCGGGGTCCTCGTCCGCGTCAAAGATCATGATGCAGGCCGCGTGCGGTGCGAAGACGACGGTCTCATCTGGATGCTCAGCCTGCGCCTCGGCGGTGGCGCGTACCCAGTTGAGGGCTTCGTGGTAGCTGAAGTGTGTGCCCTGCTCGCGTGCGGTGCGCTGGAGTTCGCGGGCGCGCTGCTGCTCGGTAGTGCGTTTGGTCATGGACGGGTCCTCTCGGCACCGGGTCCTCGCCCCCACACGGCAACCCCGGCTCGATGGATCCTCAAGGTGCTCGTCAAGCGGTCCGTTGATCCCGGAAGACCTTCCACCAGTGTTCCGGGCAGTGTGGGTGTCCGGGTGCGGTGTGGGCGTCGGCGAAGCCCAGGGTGTCAGCCCTGCGGGCAGGATACCGGCTCGGCCGCCAGCTCTACCCTTCGTCGGCGACGGCGAGGCGGTGGCGTTGTCCGCGTACAGGTCGTCCGGCTCATGTGGGTGCCGGACGACGTCGCGGACGAGGCGCAGTCGAAGGATCACGCCAGTTCTCATCCGGCGGAGCTCTCCCGCCTCGCCCTTCTCGGGGCTCGATAGCAGAAGGACAACACCGGGATGCCGACGACGTCCGTCGTGACCCGCGCCGCCAGCTTGTCACTCAAGGGCTTTTAGCTTGCGTCAGCCAGCGCTGTCCCGAGAATGCAGAAACTGGCAGGCAGGGGAAGACGACGTGGGAGAAGTGACGCGACGGACTGCAGGTGCTGGCCTTGTCGGCTGGCCGCTTCGAGAGGCAGGCGTGGGACAGATCGAGCAGGGTTTGGAGCGCGCTTTGCGTACCCGGCCCGTTCCCTCAAGCACCGAGGCCCGCCTGCGCTTTCTGCTGGCAGCGCATCGGGGTTCCACCCGGAGGGTGGCCGCCATGCTGGGGGTGTCGCAGCGCACCGTGCAGCGGTGGGTGACGAAGAAGTCAGGGGCGCGTCGTCTCCCGGGCCCAACGCAGGTTCGGGCGATAGAGGAAGCAGTCCTGGTTCGGTGGCAGCCCCGGGTACGGGCCCGTCGGCGTGCCCAGGCTGAGGCGGAAGGGTTCGTCTTCCATACCCGTGCGCGATTCGGGTTCGCGGCTGCTGCAGGCTCCTCGGACGATCCGCGGGTGCGGTGGATCACCCAGGACCTGCCGGGAGAGGTAGCTCGGGAGCTGTTCGCCGCCCAGGATGCCAGCGCGGGCGAGCAGCATCAGACGGTGATCCTCGCCCGCGCGCTGGGGCACGCCTACTTCCGTAACGGGGGCCGCCGCGCCCACGGTCTGCACATCGCCTTCAGCGACATTGAGTTCGCCGACTTCTCGATCGGCTGAGCCTGCCCCGTCGCGTAAACCACGTGAGGGTGTTCAGCGTCGTGAGGATCTGACGCGACTGGTCGGCATCGCTTCGTACCTCTCGGCTTCCTGCCGCTCGCGCCAGTCCCACTCCACACGCCCGGCCGGGCCTTGGCGGCGGGCCGCGGGCGGCTGGGGCGGGCGCAGCCTGGCCGTCTCCGCCGCGCGCAGCAGGTGCCCACGGTCACCGGGCGCGACGAGCAGCTCCTGGTCCTCACTGGAGATCAGCCGGGCGAAGCAGACCGCGGCCCGCAGGAAGACGCCGGCCCAGGGCGGTACGGGGTGGGCGGCGCAGCCGTCGGTGTAGCGGGCGCGGTCGTGCAGGGCGAGCGTGGCCGCGGCGTTGTTGTCGTAGTCGCGGGGGCTTGCGGTGGCGAGTTGCTGGAGGGAGGCGCCAGTGAACAGTGCGGTGGCGACGGCCGCGGCCAGGCGAGGATGTGCGGTCGCCGCGTGCAGCCGGTGGGCGACCTGCTGGGCGGTGTGCGCGGTGAGAGGCACGGGCGGTGGGCGGTGTCTCCAGGCGATCGGGGGCGGCGTGCACGGGTCGGTACAGGGGCGGGGGCTGTCGTAGGAGACGAGGCGGTCCAGTGCGGGCAGGGTAAGCCACCGGCTGGCCGGCCCGGCGGGCTCGTCCGCCGGTGGGGGTTCGGTGACAGGCGTGCCGTAGTAGTGGCGGCGGGCTGCATCGAAGTCGGTGGTGAGGGCGTAGTCGGCCGTCCGCAGGGCCTGGTGCAGTGCGGCAGGCAGGTGAGGACGATGGCAGACCAGGGTCAGGTGGATACCGGTGGCGGCACGCAGTTGGAGGAGGCTCGTCGTGCGGCGGGCGGTGAGGCGGTGGGCGCGTAGGACGGTCAGCCGGGTGACGGGCAGGGTGGTCATCCAGGCGGTGGCGGCTTCCCAGGCGGGCTGACGGCCGCCGGGGAAGCGGCCCGGGAGCAGGGGCGGTTTGCCGAGTGCGGCGAGGAGGTCGTGGGCGAGGCCGGTTTCGCTGGTGGTGCCCGGGCCGGGGTGCAGGGTGATCCGGCCGGACGGCGGATGGTGGGCGGCCAGGGCAGTGCGGGTGTGGATCACGTTGTCATGGCGGTCGATGACCACGGTGACGGGCGGTGGCGTGGCGGTCATGCGAGGCGACTGAAGGCCCAGCGCAGCAGTTCCCGGTCGGCCCGGGGTCGGCCGGTGCGGGCGAGCGCGGTACGGATGTGGGCGGTCAACTGGGCCCAGGCACGGAAGTTGCCGTGTGCGGCGTGGCTGTCGGCGAAAGCGATGTCGTCGGGGTCGGCGTCGATCCACACCGGATGGAACAGGGGGATGACCTGCTGGACTTCGTCGGGGGTGAGGCGGGTGAAGTGCTGCCAGATGAAGATGCGGGAGGAGAGCATCGGTTCGCGGCGCAGCACGGTGTGGCAGCCCTCGCCGCCGACGAAGACGACCGCGAAGCGGGTGGCGGGCTCGTCCCACAGGTAGCGGAAGTATTCGAACGCCTCGCCATTGAGCCACTGGGCCTCGTCGACGAGGAAGGTGCGGGGGTGTTCGGCCAGGGCGTTCTTCAGCAGGCGGTCGAACTCGCTGGGGTGGCGGGGCGGCTCGCCGGGCAAGCCGAGGGCGGTGAACAGCTCGTAGCGCACGGCCCGGGCGGTGGGGCGGGCGCGGAAGGTGACCCGTCGGACATCCTCGCCCGGTTCGAGTTCGCGCAGGCAGGTGTTGACCGCGAGCGTCTTGCCGTGACCGGCGCCGCCGTGGATGCACATCATGGCGCGTGCGGCGACGGTGTCGGTGATGTTCTCCCGCGCGGTGAGCAGGGCCCGGGTGGTGACGACGGCTGCGTCGGGCAGGTCGACGTACTGGTAGGTGGCCGCGGTCATCAGGCGTCTCCTGCGGGTCGGGAGTCGGGCTCCGGCGCAACGTCCGCCGACGGGTCGGCTGGAGCGGAGGCGGGCGGGGGTGGCGCTGTGTCGGCCGCAAGGGCGGGCGGGGTGCGCCAGTGCGCCGGAGGCGGGGCGGGCGGGATCAGGTCGGGGAGTGCCAGCCGTGCGACGTCGGTGTAGTCGGCGGCGGCGAGTTCATGCTCGGCCTGGGCGGCCGTGACGGCTCCCAGCCGCTGGGCGGGCTCCGCGCTGGTGGTGGGGGCGAATCGCTGGCGGCGTAGGCGTTCGGCGGCCTTCGCGTCGGCACGCAGGCGCCGGGCGCGCTCCGCGCGTGCCTCGCGCAGCGCCTGCAGCTGCTCGGGGGTGGCCGCGTCCGCGAGGTGCGCCGGGCCGAGGTGGCGGCCTCGGGCGTCGCAGACCTCGATCTCGTGGTCGTGGTGGGGCATGTAGCGCACGCGGACCTGGCGGCCGGCCTGGCCGGTCATCCACGCGGCGGTGTAGGTGCGGCCGCGCCAGCTCACGCCGTGGCTGGTCAGCTTCCGGGGCCGGCCGTCGTCCTCGAGGGTGAAGGCCCACAGGTCGGCGGCGGGGATGTCGGTGACAGGGGTCGGATCGGCCTGCCACGCCTCCAGCGGCGTACGGCCCGACAGGGCTTTCGGGCGGTGCGCGGTGTTCCACCAGTTCGTCCACTCCAGGACCTCTGCGGTGAAGTCCTGGAACGACAGGGCGGACAGCGCCCCCGCGGTACGTCCGCGCCGCTCCGAGCGCGGCCCGCCCTGCCCGGCGGTGTAGCCGGGCAGGGCGGCGAACAGCATCCGGTCCGCAGCCCGGTTGAGGCTCTCCACCGTGCCCTTCAGATGCGGGCTGTAGGCGGGCAGGTACTTGACCGTCACGCCCATCGCGCCGAGCGCGGTGGTGACGGCAGCCGACAGGAAATCCTTGCCCCGGTCCACCCTCACCAGCTCCGGCACTCCCCCGGCCGGGCCGTAGGGCTCATCCCGCACCACTGCGGCGCGCAAGGCAGCCAGTACCGACGCGCGGGAGGGATGGCCCGGGGTGACAGCGGTACCGGTGATGACCTTGGTGGCGGTGTCGATGAACCAGGTGATCCACGGGCGCACCAGGTCGCCGTCGGCGTCGACCAGCAGCGGGGCCTGGACGTGGTCAGTCTCCCAGGCGTGGTTGCGCCATGACGCCGGCCGCTTGCCGAACACGTCATGGGCGCGGGCTGCCTCCGGTCCGATGGCGAGACCGGCGCGCTCCCCCGCCGTCAGATCGCGGCGCAGCGCGCGCAGGAACGTCGACAGGGACGGGACCGGATCCAGCAGCGGCACCTGCGACAGGGCTGCCCCGCCCGGAACAGCCACCAGGCCGGGCGGGACGGGCCCAGCAGCGCCGGACGTATGTGCTGGTACGCCCCCGGCCTCGGCTGCGGCGCGCTCCACGAGCTGGCGGTGGACTGCGGAGGCGTTGCCGTGCCAGTACGCCAGCAGCACCCGGATCTCCGCGGTGATCTCGAACCTGCTCGTGTGGCGGGCTCCGGGGTGCGCAGCCGCCGCCGGGCTCTGGGACGCCTCAGCCAGCCACCGCCACACCGTGCGCTCCGATGCCCCCAGGCACTCCCCCGCCAGCCGCACGTGCTGCCGCGAAAGACCGCCCCGGGCCCGCAGCGCCAGCAGGCGGCGCACCGCAGGCGCCCGCAGCGCAACCAGCGACTGCTTTCCGAGCACGCCGGCCGGATCCCCCGGCGGTGGCGGCCACTGCCCTCCCGCGTCAACGCCGTGGCCGCCGCTGGTGTCCTGCGGTCCGCTGTCCGTCATCGCGCCGTTTCCCTCCTCGCCGAACGGGGTGAGGTTCTCTGCCGTCGGAACCGGTGTGCTCCGGGCACGTGAGAGGGGCCGTCATGGGTACGGACCGAGTCGGGCGCAGGCCTGGTCGATCGCGTCCCGATCCAGCCCACCCGCACCGGGGTCGCGGCCCCGGGCTGCACAGACATGCGAGGTGATCTTCGCCCAGGTACGGAAGTTGCCGCGGGCGGTCTGCTCATCCGCCCGCACCAGGCCGGCCGGATCCGCGTCCTCCCAGACCGGGTGGAACAGACCCAGCGTCCGCGGCACGTCCTCCGTGTCGAGGCGGCTGACCTGGTGCCAGGTCAGAACCCGGGAACGCATCGCCGCGGCCCGGGCCAGCGCCCGCTCGCTGCCCGCCCCGCACAGCACCAGGGCAGCCGCACAGCCCGGCGAGTCCCACAGCTGCCGCAGGTAGTCCAGCAGCGGCGGCGACAGACGCTGCGCGTCGTCGAGGAACAGCACACCCGACTCGGCCAGCGCCTCCGCCAGCGCCTGGTCGGCCGGTCCGGCACGGTGGGTCAGCGACCCCGGCGGCAGCCCCAGTGCCTCGCACAACGCGGCCCGCACCTGCGGCAGCCCGGGCCTGACCCCCACCACCGCCCGCCACACCGGCACCCGGGCAGGCAGCAGGTGCAGAGCCTGCTCGACCGCGACCGTCTTCCCCAGTCCCGTGTCCCCGTACACGCAGCCGATCCCCCGCGCGGCGACCGTGTGCCCCACCGCCTCCACCACCCCGGCCACCTGCCGCGTGGACACCAGCCGCGCTCCCGGCGCATACAGGCGCACCCCGCCGGACACCCGGGCACGCGCAGCAGCCTGCACAGCGCCGAGCCGTTCCTCACCTTCCGTACGGGACGGCTCGGCATCCGAGCCGTCCATGACCGGCGGGCCGTTCGCACCATCTGCGAAGCCGAGTTCGGCCAGTGCCCGGTCGTACCGGCTCGGCTCCACCCGGCCCGACGCCGCGCGGGCGACCTGGAGCACCCGGCCCGCCCTCAGCTCGTCCTTGATCGCACGGTGCAGCGTCGCCAAGGACGGCACCAACTCCGCCCCCAGCGTTCCAGCACACCCTCGTCCTGCGCCCGGAGCATCCTGCGGCGCAGCTCGGCGACGTTCCCGCCAGCCTGCGTGAGCACCTCCCACAAGGCGTCGCCCACCACGAACCCGCCCTGCCGCGGCCGCGCCTCCAACCGCCCCTCACGTCCGTCGGCCAGCCACCGCCACACCGTCCGCTCCGTCACCCCCGCCAAACCGGCCGCGATCCGCACATGCAACGACGACAGACCGCCCTCACCCCGGTCCACCGCCAGCAGCCGCCGCACCACCACCGCCCGCTCCACCCGCCCGGCCTGCGCCGGACCAGCCGGACCAGCCGGACCAGGCACTGTCTCCCCCACTGGGGTTCCCGAACCCGTCACAAGGCCAACCCCACCGCCCCGGCCGCCCCTCCACACGAAGACCGGCAAACCCAACACAGCCGGACCGCAATCTGCTAGCCGCACCGTGACAGCCACCTGGTCGCCCCATGACAGCAGCCGGTCTGCACGTCGTTACCGATCCCAGACCGGAGACGCTGCGCTGTCGGGCAGGATGGGCCGATGCCTGGTGAGCGCTTCTTCAACGATGACCCCGTCGACGGGAGCGCCGTCGCTCCTGACCTGCTGGGGCGCCAGCAGTACGCCCGACATGCCGTCGTACTTCTCCACCAGGTGCGCGAGCAGAGCGAGTCCGGAGTCCTCGCGCTCATCGGCCCCTGGGGTTCCGGCAAGTCATCCATCCTGCAGATGGCGATCCAGCACCTCAAAAACGCGGTCGGCGGCGCCGGCACCAGCGTGTGGTCGGTCGCCGAGCTGAACCCGTGGATGTACTCGGACCTCGAATCACTGACACTGGCGCTGTTCAGCGAGATCCGCGCCGCCCTTCCCGACGATGGCCAGTGGTCCGAGCTGCGCAGGAGGGTCGGAGCGTTCGGCCAGGCGGTCAGTCCGTTGGGAAAGCTCACCGGACTACTCGGCCTGGACTCCTCGGAGCTGATCAAGCTCGTCGCCGAACGCGTGGCCGGAGACACCAGCGCCTCGGCCGCCAAACGCACCGCCGAGACGGCGCTGCGGCAGGCGGGCCTGCCGGTTCTGGTGGTCATGGACGACCTCGACCGGCTCGCCCCCGAGGAACTCCTGGTCGGCTTCAAGCTCATCCGCCTGGTCGGCCACCTGCCGAACGTGTACTACCTGATCAGCTTCGACGAGCAGACCCTACTGGACGTCCTGCAGCGAACCGACCTCGTCGGCTCGAACGACCAGCGCGCCCAGGAATTCCTGGAGAAGCTCATTCAGGTCCGGCTCGACCTACCAGCCTTCCGTGACCGCGACATCGCCGCCATGACCACGCGTCTCCTCAACGCACTGCTGGACTCCCATGCGGTGTCCATGACTCCGGAACAGGAACGGCGCTTCTCCGAGGCCTATTTCCGCCACCTCCAGGACCGGCTGAGGACCCCGCGGGCCATCAAACGCTACTTCGGGCAGGCCGACGCGACGCTCGGCTCGCTGGCCGGGGAAGTCGACATCGTCGACTTCCTGATCGTCACCTTCCTGCGGACCAGCGAGCCAGGCGTCTACCGGATGCTGGGACGCCACCGCGCCGAACTGACCGGAACCAGCATCGACCCGGCGCTGCACCGCGATTCCAGACCCGGTGAGCACGCCGAGCGATGGAAGGAACGTCTGCGCCACGCCGGCGTTGCCCAGGACAACCTCGACGGAACGCTCGCGCTGCTGGCCCTGCTGTTCCCCGCAGTCCAGCAGAGCATCGGCAACGGCAGCGCCCCCCACGCCGCGGCCCGCCGACGCGGGATCGGCAGCCAGGACTACTTCGACCGGTACGTCGTCTTCACCGTCCCCGCCGACGACCTCACAGAAGCCGTCTTCCAGCAGGCCCTGGCCCAGCTCGCAGCAGGGACTGAGGGCGATGAGGCCGCACAACTGCTGCTCCGGCTCAGAGAAGACACCCACCGCATCATCCGGCGCATCGACCAACTGCGCGCCGACGCTACCCCGGTACCCGCGGCCGCGCTGCTCCAGGCCATGGCCGACAACTACGGCCAACTGACCGCACAGCCCGAGGCGATGGGCCTGCTGGGCGCCGACCGGCGGGTGCGCTCCTTCACCCCCAGCCTCCTCCTCGACCTGCCTCCTGAAGAGCGCCCCTCCGTCGTGGCCGCCATGGCCACCACCCCTGACGGAGCAGTCCTGGCCACCCGGACCCTCCACAGCGCCACCAACCCCGACGACACCGCCTCCGAACACACGACGACCACCGAACCGTGGGCCGCACAAGCCCGCGACGCCCTCACCGGCCGTCTGGCCGAAGACATCGCACCAGCCGCACAACGATCCGCCCCAGACCTCACCGACCAGGACAGCACCCTGATCTGGATGTGGCGCCAAACCGACCCCGCCAGCATCCGCACCTGGCTACACAACCGCCTCGACCACGGATGGGAACTCCTCCCGCTCCTGGCCACACTCATCACGCCCCAGCAGTTCCCGTTCCCCCTCATCGACAACGACACCTGGGCCGGCCTCGACGCCCTGTTCACCCACGACGCCCTCTACACCCGCCTCACGCCCCTCCTCAACAACTCCCCCGACACCCCACCCCCCACCGACCAACACCAGACCAACATCCTTCAAGCACTCCGCGACCGCCGACCCGACCACCCCCAAACCACCCCCGACACCACCGGCACCCCCTCCTGACCCCCCGCACCCCCAGTCCACCCAAAGCAACAGCCACCCCCACAACAGCCGGCCCACCCCACACAGGTCAGAAAACAGCAGCCGCTTGGTCACCCCATGACAGCGACCACAGCCCCGCCCTGCACCCGCTGCCAGGACATCCACCCGCTATTCCGCTGACGCCCACCCGCTGCCACCGCACCGCCCACTCACACCGCCTGGACCACCGCGCGCGCCATCACCACCCGCTGGCACGACCACCAGCAACACCTCACCCACCGCTGGCACAACCGCCTGACCCAGCTCTGCGCGGCCAACCCCCACCTGACCACCACGGGCAACGCCTCCCCCACCCTCCTGGCACGCGACCTGGTCACCTATCCCGAAACCGTCGCCCTCGCCCGCACACTCACCACCCTCCCCAACCGGCCACATAGCACCACCAACGACGCCCTCGCTCTCATCGCCTGCCGGCTCGGCCTCGCCCGCCTGACCCCCAACGCCAACGACCCACTTCGCGTCTTCCTCACCCACACACGCCACTGACCGGCATCATCCAGACCCCCAAGCCCCAGAGAGCCCAAAGAGCCCAGCCGCCTAAAGACGCGCCACCACACTTACGAGAAAGCCAAGATCAATCCCACATAACTACTGAACTGCAGGCCAAACGCCCGAACAACCAAACCGAACGCACCCCCAGTTCACGCTCATCACATCCGAACGCAACCGCTTCAGCCGTCCCGAGTCCCACTCCAAAGACGAAACACCAGACCAAAGCAGTCCAGCCCCCTGAAGATCACTGCTCCGTCACACGACCTCGGCATCCCGAAGCCACGAACCCATGCGGCCGGGGGCAAAGAATGACCGAACGGGCTGCACCACTGCTGAGTCCGCGCCATCAGGGCGACCACCCGTCCGTCTTCCGTTTTTCGGTCTACGGCGGAGGGTGGGTCGGTCGCCTTCCCCATCCGTGCGGCTACGGGGCTCTTCTCCAGATAGCCCTCGTCATCGCTCACCATCTGAATCCTACGAGCGAGACCGCCTCTCACTCTGCCGGCGTCAGGCGAGGCGGCTCCTCCAGTAGAGGAAGGTGCGCTCCGCGTCGGGCACCAGGTTCCATGGACGAGGTGTCATCTACCTGCCGAGGCGACGGAAGACGGGGGCTGCCTCGGACGGGCGGCGGGTTCGGGTCAGGGCGAAGGCGAGGAGGTTGAGGTCGGTGACCGCCTCGGCGTGCGGCGGGGTGGTGGTGTGGAACCATCGGTGCAGGGCCGCGTCGGTCTCCTCCACCGCCCGCGGCTCGTTCCAGTGGCCATCGGCAACGAGAGCGACAAGCGAGTCCTGCCGCTGACGGTGGGCGACGAGCTCCACGCGGGCCGCCACCGGCAGCAGGGCGAGCGGTGACCCGTACGGGGCACGTTCAGTACCCTGTCTGGCGAAGTCCAGCATCTCGGACACCGCGCCGTGTCCGCGCGGGGACAGATACCGCAACAGGCGGTGATGGGCGGCTCGGTGCCACGGGGCCCGGGTGACGGCCTCGGTCCACACTGGCACGGCGTCCCTGACCGGGACGGCGAAGGCGTACATCAGGTCCATCAGGGCCAGCCACGGCGCCGGGTCCTCGGGACAGGCCGCGGCGGCGCGCAGACACGCCTGCTCGGCCTGCCTGGCGGCGGCCCGTCCGTCGACCGCGGCCCGCGCCGACCGGACGAAAGCGCGCAGCACCAGGGCGTCTCCGTCGTCGGGGCGATCGTCGGCCCATCGTTCGGAGACCGCGGCCGGCAGGCCGCCCGCCAGTACGGAGAAGCGGTGCGTCCTGCGGTCCCAGTCGTGCCCCGTGTCGCGCAGCAGCGCGGCGACCGGATCCCAGGAGGGGCGGCTGTGGCCTGCGCCGAGCCCTGGCAGTTGTTGTGCGGGGCGGAGTTCGGCCAGGGTCACGTGCAGGGCGTGGTCATCGAGTTCGGGGCGGACGAGCAGGGATGATCGACGTCTCAGCATGGTGGTCTCGCCGTCGTGGTCTGGCCGAAGGCAGGCGCCCGGGCAGGCATTGGAGGGAGGCTGCCGGCGTACGGGGATCGTGGGGCGGGTCGGGGCCGGAAGCCGCGCCCGCCCTGCGATCCGTGCGTCAGCAGCAGCGGCTCTGCGGGTGGGTCTCACGGTGTAGGGAGCGCAGCACCTCGTACTCCCGTCGCGACGGGACGGGAGCCTGGGCATGAAGGCGGCGCTGGTGTGCGCAGTAGCGGTGGTACTCCGCCTCTCCGGTCAGCTCGCGCAGATACCAGCGCACCGCCCGCACCCAGCGCAGGCCACTCATGAGCCAGCCCCCACCAGCGGTTCGGCACTCCGCTCGCGCTCCTCGATGCGGGACTCGACGTACGGCGCCTCCGTCGTCGGGAGCGGGAGGGGGGATCGTACGGCCCGTACGCACACCACCGCCGCGTTGACGATCACTACGGCGACCAGCAGCAGGAACAGTACGATGAGGACGCCGTCGACGGTGGAGTTGGTGACGACGGTGTGCATGTCGTCGATGGTCTTGGCGGGCGGGAACACCTGCCCGGCGTCGATGGCGTCGGCGTACCGTGTGCGCTGGGCGAAGAAGCCAACCTTGGCGTCGTCGGAGAAGATCTTCTGCCAGCCGGCGGTGTAGGTGACCGCGACCACCCAGGCCAGCGGGGTGCCGGTGACCCAGGCCCAGCGCAGTCGCCCGGACTTGATCAGGACGGTCGTACAGACGGTGAGGGCGACGGCGGCCAGGAGCTGGTTGGCGATGCCGAAGAGGGGGAAGAGCTGGTTGATTCCGCCCAGGGGATCGGTGGCGCCGACGTAGAGGAAGTAACCCCAGGCGGCCACGACGAGTCCGCTGCACAGCCAGATGCCCGGCTTCCAGTTGACCCGGCCGAGCGGCTTCCAGACATTGCCCAGCATGTCCTGGAGCATGAAGCGTCCGACACGGGTGCCCGCGTCGACCGTGGTCAGGATGAACAGCGCCTCGAACATGATCGCGAAGTGGTACCAGAATGCCTTCATGGCGCTACCGCCGAAGACGCCGGAGAAGATCTCCGACATGCCAACGGCCAGGGTCGGCGCTCCGCCGGACCGGGCAATCAGCGTCTGCTCCTCAACTGCGCTTGCGGCGTGCGCCAGTTGGTCGGGAGTGATCGTGAAGCCGAGGCCCGCCACGGCGTGGGACGCCGACTCGGCGGTCGTACCGAGGAGCCCCGCGGGCGCGTTCATCACGTAGTACAGACCCGGCTCCAGGGTCGCCGCGGCGATCAGCGCCATGATCGCGACGAACGACTCCATAAGCATGGCCCCGTACCCGATCATGCGGACCTGGGACTCCTTCTGGATCAGCTTCGGCGTCGTACCGGAGGCGACCAGCGCATGGAAGCCGGACAGCGCGCCACAAGCGATCGTGATGAAGAGAAAGGGGAAGAGGGAGCCGGCGAAGACCGGGCCCGCGCCCGAGGTCGCGAACTTGCTGACCGCGTCCGCGTGCAGGACCGGAGCGGCCACGACCACACCGACCGCGAGCAGCGCGATGGTGCCGATCTTCATGAAGGTGGAGAGGTAGTCGCGCGGAGCGAGCAGCATCCACACGGGGAGCACGGAGGCGACGAAGCCGTAGCCGATAAGGCAGAAGACGAGGGACGTCGGGCTGAGGGTGAAGGCGGAGGCCAGTGAGGAGTCCTGGACCCAACTGCCGCCGACGATCGCCAGCAGGAGCAGCGCCACGCCGATGAAGCTGGTCTCGACGACCCGGCCCGGGCGGATCCGGTGCAGCCAGAAGCCCATGAACAGCGCTATGGGGATTGTCATGGCGACGGAGAAGGTGCCCCATGGGGAGTGCGCGAGGGCGTTGACGACGACCAGGGCCAGCACGCCGAGCAGGATGATCATGATGGCGAACACCGCGATCAGGGCCGCCGCCCCACCCGCCAGGCCGATCTCGTCCCGTGCCATCTGCCCGAGCGACTTGCCGTCCCGCCGCATGGACAGAAACAGGACCACCATGTCCTGCACCGCGCCCGCGAAGATCACCCCGGCCACGATCCAGAGCGTGCCCGGCAGGTACCCCATCTGGGCCGCGAGGACGGGACCCACCAGCGGTCCGGCGCCGGCGATGGCGGCGAAGTGGTGCCCCAGGAGCACCCGGCGATCGGTGGGGTGGAAGTCGACGCCGTCTTCGAGGCGTTCGGCGGGGGTGGCCCGGCGGTCGTCCGGCTTCAGTACGCGGCGGACGATGAAGCGCGAGTAGAAACGGTAGGCGATGGCGTACGAGCCGAGGGCGGCAACCACCAGCCAGACCGCGGAGATCTTCTCGCCCCGGGCCAGGGCGAGAACACCCCAGGCGACCGCACCGAGCAGGGAGACAGTGGCCCACAACAGGACCGACCGAGGTGACATGCGTGATTTTTCTGGCTTTTCGGGCGCCTGGAGGGCGGACGCGGGCATGGCGGCTCCTCACCTGGAGGTGTGACAAGAAGTGCGCTGGGATCAGCGGCGGCGATGTCGGTCCGTCAGCGCATACGCCGCGAGCAGGCAGAGGCCGCACCCCGGCACCCAGGCGAGCTGGTACCAGTAGAAGAACGGCGTCCCCGCCAGCCGCGGCTCCGCGCCGGCGTACCAGGGGACCCACAGCAAGCCTGCGGCGGGCGCGAGGAGCAGTACGGCAATCGCGACGCGACGTAGCCGGTAATGACCGTTCCGTGCCATGACCTGCGCCCCTCTCCCGCTCGCTGTCGGTCTGTGCAAGAGTTGCCCACCCCCCGGAACCGGTTGACAGCGAATTTCCGGGAAATTTCCCTCCGGTTCCATGTCCTCCGTTCCGGCCGCCCGCGCAACTCTCCCGCGAGGCACACACCAAGGACGGTGACCCATGGCCGACAGCGCCATGACCGCTACGTTCCTCGCCGTGATCGGCGGAGCGTCGCTGCTCGCCGTCACCGCGCGCCGTCTGCAGCCGCGCGACCGGCTGCCCTCACTGGAGGGCTGGGCGCTGGCCGACCGCAGCCTGGGCCCCGTGTGGACCTGGTTCCTGCTCGGCGGCACGATCTTCACCGCGTACACCTTCACCGCCGTACCGGGACTCGCCTACGGCAACGGAGCACCCGCCCTCTTCGCGGTGCCGTACACGGTGATCGTCTGCCCGATCGCCTTCGTGCTGCTGAGCCGCCTGTGGGACGTGGCCCGCCGGCACGGCTACGTCACCGCCGCCGACTTCGTGCGCGGACGGTACGGATCACCGTCGCTGGCCCTGGTGGTCGCGCTGACCGGGATCCTGGCGACGATGCCGTATCTGGCGCTTCAACTGCTCGGTATACGGGCGGTATTGACGGCCGGGGGTGTGTATCCGCGGGGCGCGGTCGGGGACCTGGTGATGGTGGCGCTGTTTGCGGGGCTGGCGATGGCCACGTACCGGCACGGACTGCGGGCGCCGGCGGTCATCTCCGCGCTCAAGGCGGTCGCCGTCTTCGTCTCGCTGACTGCGGTCACCTGGCTGGTCCTGGAACGGCTCGGCGGCCCGGCCCCGGTCTTCGACGGCGCCGCGCGCCGCCTCGGCGGCCCGGCACTGCTGCTCTCGCCCGCCCAGCAGCCCGCGTACGCCACCCTCGCCCTCGGCTCCGCGCTCGCCTTGCTGATGTACCCGCACGTGCTGACCGCCGGGTTCGCCGCCAGCGGACCGCGCACCCTGCGCAAGGTCTCCGTGGCCCTGCCCGCCTGGACCGGGCTGCTCGCGCTCTTCGGCTTCCTCGGCATCGCGGCGATCGCTGCGGGCGTGCGCGCACCGAAGGGCGGCGCCGAGGCCGCCGTACCGATGCTGGTGGACCGGCTGATGCCGGGTCCGCTGGCCGGGCTGGTGTTCGGAGCGATCACCGTGGGGGCGCTGGTCCCGGCGGCGGTGATGTCGATAGCGGCCGCCAGCAGCTTCGTACGCAATGTCTACGTCGAGTACGTGCACCCGACGGCCACGCCCAAGCGGCAGGTGCGCATCGCCAAGGCCGTCTCGCTCACCGCGAAGGTGGGGGCTGTGGCTTTCGTGTTCGGGCTGCGCGACCAAGACGCGATCAACCTCCAACTGCTCGGCGGGGTCTGGATCCTGCAGATTTTCCCGGCCGTGGCGATCGGCCTGTTCAGCGGGCAGCTGCATCCGCGCGCGCTGCTCGCCGGGTGGGGCGCGGGCATGGCGGCCGGGACCTACCTGGTCGTGCGCGAGGGCTTCTCGTCCATCGTGCCGCTCGGTTCCGGACCGCTGGAGATCTACGCCGGGCTCGCGGCCCTGCTGCTCAATCTGACCGTCGCCGTGGCCAGCACCCCCGTCCTCGAACGTCTCGGCGTCCCGCGCGGCGCCGACGCGACCGACCTGCCGTCCCGCCTGAACCTCAGGCGGCACCCCGAGACGGAAGCGAAGAACCCGTGAGACGCAGAACCAGCACCCCCTTGCCGGTGCCGACCAGCACTCCGTTGACGGTGCCGCGACCGCCGACTGCGCCCGAGACCCTCGCCCCTGTGGTGGGCGACCCAGCCGACCCGGAACGCGAGACCGGCGTCGCTCGCCTCTTCGAGCTGCACTACGCCTCGATGTTGCGCCTCGCCGTCCTGCTCGGCGCCGACGACCCGGAGAACGTGGTGGCCGAGGCGTACTACCAGATTTACCGGAAGTGGCAGCGGCTGCGGGACGCCGAGGCGGCGGAGGCGTATCTGCGCTCCACCGTGTGCAATCTGACCCGGATGCGCATACGTCACCTCCAGGTCGCCCGCAGGCACGTAGAGAACCCGCCGGACGAAGTCGTCGCCTCCGCCGAGAGCACCGCTATCCTCCACGACGACCAGCGGGTGCTGATCGACGCGCTCCAGCAGTTGCCGGCCCGGCAGCGCGAAGCACTCGTCCTGCGCCACTGGCTCGGGCTGAAGGAGAAAGAGATCGCCGCCACGATGGGCATCTCCTGCGGCTCGGTCAAAACACACACCGCACGCGGCCTAGCCGCCCTGACGAAGACCATGGAGGGCTGGCGATGAACGGCACCAGTCCGGAGCGGACCGAGAAGGAGCTCCAGGCGGCCCTGGCCGCCATGGCGGACGGAGTGGGGGTACCTGCCACGCCCGACGCCTATCGCACGGCCCGCGGCGAGTGGCTGCGGCGCGAGCGCCAGCGCCGGCTCGTCCTCGCCGTACTGATCGCCGTTGTCTTCACCCTGGCCACGCTGATTGGCCTGTGGGTCCTCAATCAGACCCCCACCGGTCCTGACGTCATCTTCTCCAGCGCCGCGGGGGCGGTCCCCGGCGGGGCGGGCTGACATGGCGAAGGCCGCCTTCCCATCGCTGAGAAAACGGCCTCTTAAAGAGCGTTTTGTCCTGGCGAGGGTGCTTGGTTGCGTTTTAGGTAGTCGATCGTCTTGGGCTGCTGCGGCCGTGGACGACTCTTGTGGCTGGTGTGTCATGCGACGACGCGTCGGGGCCCGTTTCGCCCCCTTCACTCCTGTCTGATCCCAAGGCGCCCCCGTCCACCCCTGTTTGCGCCCTGTCTCCATGCGCCGGTCGGCGGTACTACCGAAACATGCCTCGACGCCGGCCATATCCCAGTGGCCTGTCCGATGCACGCTGGGAGTTGATAGAGCCCACCGTGACAGCCTGGCGCGCTGAGCGCAGAGGCAGGGGCCTGGACATCGGGCGCCCGCCCGAGCATGATCTGCGGCGGATCATGGACGCGATCTTGCACGTCGACCGAACCGGGATTCCCTGGAGCTACCTCCCGCACGACTTCGCCCCGTGGGAGACCGTCTACGGGTACTTCGCCGCCTGGCAGAAGGATGGCGTGTTCGACCAGCTCAACGGCCTGCTGCGGCGACTCGTGCGGGAACGGGAAGGCCGGGACGCCGAGCCGAGCGCCTGCATGCTGGACGCCCAGAGCGTCAAGACCTCCGCGAATGTGCCAGCCGCCGGGCAGGGCACCGACGCAGGCAAGAAGATCGCAGGTCGCAAGCGCCACATTGGGGTCGACACCCTCGGCCTCCTCCTGGCCATCTGGGTGACGGCGGCCAGCATCTCCGACAATGCAGGCGGCATCCACGTCCTCGACCGCATCGCCTCCAGCCATCCCCGCGTCACCAAAGCATGGTCCGACACCGGCTACCGCACCAAAGTCATCGATCACGGTGCCAGCCTCGGCATCGACGTCGAAGTCGTCCGCAAAGACCCCGCGGAGAAGGGCTTCAAGGTCATTCCCCGACGCTGGGTCGTGGAGCGGACGTTCGGCTGGCTCATGCACCACCGCCGACTCGCCCGCGACTACGAAACCCACCCCCACCGCTCCGAGGCCATGATCAACCTCGCGATGGTCGACCTCATAAGCCGACGCCTCACCCGAGAATCGACCCTGAACTGGCGCGACACCTGAAGCCCGAACCAAACACCCCCGCCAGGACAAAACGCTCTTTAAGACCGTGTCCTATGTGGTGAGGCGGACGTTGGTCTGTGTATGGGGCGGGGTACGTGGAGTTGGATTGTTCCGGACGGTCTGTGGGAGATCGCGAAGCCGTTGATCCCGCCGTCGAAGGTGCGGTCGCAGGGTGGTGGGG
>NZ_JBYISA010000061.1:0-22485 GCF_057708345.1 Streptomyces sp. bgisy130 | reverse complement strand
ACCCGACAGCCCCGCGCAGCGGCACCGCCCGCCGCAGGCGCAACGGCGAGCAAGCCACAAACGTCGGCCGAGGCAAAGCGCAGCGGAGGGCGCCGCGCCAGCGGGCACCAAACGGCGAGCAACACCCACGGCGGGACAGCCGAAAACGTGGGGGCTACCCCAGAGGCGCCCCCGCCTCAAGGTAGAGCGGGCACCCCCGCGCCCTGGCGCGAAGCGCCCAGCGAAGGCGATTCATCCGCACCGGCGGCAGCATTTCCTCGGCCTCGGACTCCGTCACAAAGCGCCAGTCGCGCAGCTCCGCGCCGGGCAGCTGGAGCTTGCTGATGCGGTCGTGGGAGAGGGTGCCGCCGTCGTAGAGGAGGCGGAGGCCGCCGAAGGCGGGTGGGTGGGGAGCTTCCCAGTCGAGTACCAACAGGCGGAGGGCGCGGGGGAGTTCGATGCCCAGCTCTTCGGCCACCTCGCGTACGCCGGCCTGGGCGGGGGCCTCGCCCCGTTCGACGACGCCGCCGGGGAATTCCCAGCCGGCCTTGTAGGTGGGGTCGACGAGCAGGACCCGGTCCTGGTCGTCGAAGAGCAGGACACCGGCGGCGAGGGTTTCGGCGGTCGGTTCGGGGGTCTGCACGATGTCGCAGGCGCCGGCGCCGGTGCGTATGGCCTCGGCGACTTGTTCGGCGGCCTGCCGGGGCGTGAGCCGGGTGGTGTCGACGACGTGGGCGTCGCCGCGCAGCCAGGGCAGTGCGGCGGCGTACGGCCCTAGGTGTTCCAGGCTCCGGCGGATCGACGCCTGGGTTCCGGCGTCGTCCGAGGTCTCCTCGCGGTGGGCTGTCCGCGCCCGCAGGATCGTTTCCTCGCTATGCAGCAGAACATGTCGTACGGGTATCCGGCGGGCGGCGAGGGCGCCGAAGATCTCGTCGCGGTACTCCTGGCGCAGCAGCGTCATCGGCGTCACCAGCGGACCGGGGACCTCGGTGAGCAGGGCGGCGGCGGTGTCCACGACCATGCGCCGCCAGGCCGGCAGGTCCTGATAGTCGTCGATCTCCTCGAACCGCTTGGCCGGCAGCATCAACCGCAGGCCGCTGCCGAGGAGTTCGGGGTCATAGAGCGTGCTTCCGGGAAGCAGGTCGAGCAATTCTTGAGCCGTAGTGGTCTTGCCCGCACCGAACGTGCCGTTCAGCCAGACGATCACGGTTTCCCCTCTTCCCTAGACCCCAGGTGAGTTGCCCGCAACACCCTGACACGGAAACGCTCGGGAACCAGGGGCCGCGCGCACGACCGGGAACGTTGCACATTCGACTATCGGCCCGGCCAGGGGACTTCGCTCACCCATGGACGTGCCGATCGAGAAATGCCGCGTGCGGCGGATGCCGGTCACCGTATCCGCCGCCGCGAAGCCCCCGGCAAACAAGCGCTCCCCCGCCCCTCCTGTACCGAAACCCCCACCCGATACCGGGTTTTCGCACCGCCGCCGGCCCCTGGGGCGCCGCATATGACGGCGGCCCATCGTGGGCCCGGCGGCCGGAGCCGTACGGTTCCCGCCTACCCCTTGCTCGCGCCGAGGGTCAGACCGGCGATGAAATGCCGCTGGAGGAGCAGGAAGACCAGGACCGTGGGCAGCGCGACGAGGACGGAGCCCGCGGCCAGCAGGTTGTAGTCCGTGAAGAATTCACCGCGCAAATTGTTGAGGGCCGAGGTGACCGGGAGTTTGTCGCCGTCGGAGAGGAAGACCAGGCCCCAGAGGAAATCGTTGTACATCCAGGTGAATTGCAGGGTGCCGAGGGCGGCGAGCGCGGGGCGGCACAGCGGCAGGGTGACCCGCCAGAACTGTGTCCAGACGCCGGCTCCGTCGACGATCGCGGCCTCCAGGATTTCCTGTGGGAGGGTGCGCATGAAATTGGCCAGGACGAAGACACAGAAGCCGAGCTGGAAAGCGGTCTGTACGGCGATGACGGCCCAGAGGGAGTCGTACATCGTCAGGGAGTCGGACATCCAGTAGGGCAGCGGAATCTTGTTGAACAGGACATAGAGCGGGGTGACGATCACCTGTTGGGGCAGCAGGTTCCCGGCGGTGAAGACCATCAGCAGAATGATGCCGCCGCGCATCCGCAGCCGGGACACGGCGAAGGCCACGAACGAGGCCAGGAAAAGCGTGAGCAGCACACCGGGGACGGCGATGAGCAGCGAGTTGAGGAAATACTTGCTCATCCCGGAGTCGACGAACGCCTGACGGTAGTAGTCGAAGGAGAGATGGCGCGGGAAGGAGAAATAGCCGTATTGCGCGGTCTCTTCGTAGGGGCGCAGTGAGGCATAGACGGCCAGCAGCAGCGGCGCGAGGAAGGCGAGCGAGACGGCGCCCAGAAAGAGGTGGACGCCGAACCGGCCGCGGCGGCGCGCCGGTGCCGGGGCCGCGGGTTCCGGCCGTGGGGTGGGCGGCGCGGTGGTGGCGGTGGCGGTCATCTCCGGCGCTCCCCTCGGAGTTCCTGGACGAGATAGGTCACGATGAATCCCAGGGAGACCAGCAGCAGGACGACGGCGAGGGCCGAGCCGAATCCGATGCGGCTCGCCTCGCCGATGATGTTGTCGGTGACGAGCACGGACAGCAGCTCCAGGCCGTTGCGGCCCTTGTTGACGGCGTAGACGATGTCGAAGGCGCGCAGCGATTCAATAACGGTGATGACGCCGACGATGACGTTCACCGGGCGCAGGGTGGGAAGGACGACCCGGAAGAATGTCTGGCGTTCACTGGCGCCGTCGAGGGCGGCGGCCTCTTTGAGGCCGGGGTCCACGGATTTCAGTCCGGCGAGATAGAGGATCATGACATAGCCGGTGTGCCGCCAGCAGGCGGCCAGCAGCACCATCCAGATATTGAGTCCGGGATCTCCCAGCCAGTCGGTGGGATTTCCGCCGCCGAGGACCGCGTTCAGTGCGCCCTGGTCCCGGGAGAGGATCAGCTGGGCGATAAAGCCGACGACGGCGAGCGAGAGCACCACCGGCATATAGAGCGTCGACTGGTAGAAGCGGCTGAAGCGGACGCCGCGGTCGATGAGGACGGCGAGCAGCAGGCCGAAGGGGGCGGCGAGCAGCCCCAGGAAGGCCAGCCACAGCAGGTTGTGGCGGACCGCCGGCCAGAACTGCGGATAGCCGGTGAAGAGGTGGTCGTAATTGCTGAGGCCGGCCCATCGGATATCACCGATACCGTCCCAGCTGGTGAAGGACAGTCCGACCGAGGCGAAGGTCGGGCCCCAGATCAGGGCGAGGTCGAGCAGGATCGGCAGGCCCAGCAGCACGCCCAGGACCAGGCGGTCGCGGCGGGTGTACCGGCGCGGCCCCGGCCGCCGGGCGCGCCGCGCGCGGAGGTTCGGCACGGCGGTTCGCTCCCCGTCTTTCACGGTGGCCGTTCGGTGGCGCGTCACGTCGCGGAGAAGATCTGCTTCTTCTGGCGTTCGATGTCGTTCACCAGTCCGTCGATGTCATCCGGCTTGTTGAGGAACTGCTGGATCGCCTGAATCATCACGGTCGAGGCGAAATCGGGACGGGTATCGCGGTCCAGGAACTGCGATATCTGCCGGGCTCCCGAGACGAGTTGGACGGCCTTCTTCTGGAGCGGGGTGTAGGCGGCGGTGTCGGCGCCGCTGTTGACCGCGACGTTGTTGGGGTCGGACTTGAGGTAGCTGTCCTCCGCCCGAGGCGTGGCGAGGAACTTCAGCAGATCTTTCGCCCCGTCCCGGTCCTTGGCCTTCTTCGACATCAGAAATCCGTCGATCGGCGCCTCGACCGCGTCCTGGCCATGGGCCGGGTCGATCTCCGGGAAGGGGAAGAAGTCCAGGTCCTCCCGGTCGGCGGCGCTGAACTGCTGGCCGGGGTGCGGCAGTCCGAGCACGGTCATACCGGCCTTCTTCTGCGCGAGGGCCTGTGCGGCCTCCTGCCACGTACGGCCGTTGGCGCCCTTCTGGTGATAGGGCAGCAGACCGCGCCACAGGTCGAATACCTGCTTCACCTGCGGACTGTTCCAGGATTTCTCGCCGCGCAGCAGCGCGATATGGAAGTCGTAGCCGTTGGCGCGCATATTGAGGTAGTCGAAGGTGCCCATCGCCGGCCAGCCGTCCTTGTCGCCGAAGGCGAACGGCACCAGGCCGTCCTTCTGCATCTGTTTGGCGAGCGCCCGGTACTGGTCGAAGGTCTTGGGGATCTCGTATCCCCGCTCCCGGAACACGCTCTTCCGGTGGAAGACGGCCCACGGATAGTAGTAGTACGGCACCAGATACTGCTTGCCGTCCAGGCCCGTCGACTGCTTCTTCAGCGCCTCGGAAAAACCGTCGAAGTCCCGCCACAGGTCGCTGATATCGGAGAGCAGACCCTTCTGTGCGAAGTACTGCATACGGTTGCCGGCGAACCACATGAAGACATCGTCCGGGGTGCCCTGGAGATAGCGGTTGATGTTCTCCTGGAAGTTCTCGTGATTGACGGTATTGACCCGCACCGTCTTCTTGGACTTCTTCTCGTACGCCTTGAAGGCCGCGGCGAAGGCCCTCTTCGGCACGGGGTCCGAGGCGTTGGACCCCATCGTGACGCCGCCGGGGCCGCTGCTACAGGCGGCGAGCACGGACGGGAGGGCCACCGCCCCCGCGCCGAGCGCCGCGCTCCTCAGCAGTGTCCGGCGGGACATCGGACGTCCTGCCGCTTCCCCATGCGCAGTCGAGCCGCTGAACGTTGACGGGGCCATATCCCCCTCCTCAGGGGTGGAACCAAACAGAAACGAACGCGAGTGGTGGGATCTCACTCCGAACGGCACCGCGCGTCAAGGGTTTTGGCAGGCGGAGCAGGAACCGTTACCGCTCCTCTTCCAACAGACTCCAACAAGCCCTACCGTAAACACTCGCCAGTGACCGGTACGTGCCCCCACCACACCTCTCGTGAAGACGGAGGACGCGAAGCATGCGCGTTCATATCGGCACCATCCACCGGCGAGGACGCCGAAGAATCGTCGGAGCGCTGTCCGCCGCGCTGCTGTGCACGGCAGGGGTGACCGCCCTGCCCGCCGCGGCCCGGACACCCGACGCCCCGGCCCCCGGCGCCGCCGCCACCGCCCGTACGACCGGGACCGCGCCGGCCCCCCGGCTTCCCGGCGGGCTCGCCAAGACGCCCCCGATGGGCTTCAACAACTGGAACTCCACGCACTGCCGGGCGGAGTTCAACGAAGAGATGGTCAAGGGCATCGCCGACCTCTTCGTCACCAAGGGCCTCAAGGACGCCGGCTACCAGTACGTCAATCTCGACGACTGCTGGGCGCTGCCCACCCGCGACGCGAACGGCAAGCTCGTACCGGATCCGCAGCGCTTCCCGCACGGCATCAAGGCGGTCGCCGACTACGTCCACGCCAAGGGCCTGAAATTCGGCATCTACACGAGCGCCGGGATCAAAACCTGCAACCCGGCCGGCTTCCCCGGCGGCCTGGGCCACGAGAAGTCCGACGCCCAGCAGTTCGCCGACTGGGGCGTGGACTACCTCAAGTACGACAACTGCAACAACCTGGGTGTGGACGCCCAGCAGCGGTACCGCACCATGCGGGACGCGCTCAAGGCCACCGGACGGCCCATCGTCTACAGCATCTGCGAATGGGGCGAGAACAAGCCCTGGGAGTGGGCGTCGGACGTAGGACATCTGTGGCGCACCACCGGCGACATCAGTGACTCGTGGTCGAGCATGCTCGCCATCGCGAAGCAGAATCTGCCGCTCGCCGCACACGCCGGGCCCGGGCACTGGAACGACCCGGACATGCTGGAGGTCGGCAACGGCGGGATGACGGACACCGAGTACCGCAGCCACTTCTCCCTGTGGTCGATGATGGCCGCCCCGCTGCTGATCGGGTCCGATCTGCGCAAGGCGACCCCGGAGACGTTCGAGATCCTGGCCAACAAGGACCTCATCGCCATCGACCAGGACACCCTGGGCAAGCAGGCCACCGTGCTGAAGTCCGAGGACGGCCGCTGGACGGTGGTCCGCGAACTGGCCAACGGGGACCGTGCGGTGGCGCTGTTCAATGAGACCGGTCAGCCGCAGCGGATCTCCACCACGGCCAAGGACATCGGTCTGCCGCGGGCCGACGGCTACCGGCTGCGCGATCTGTGGCAGCACCGGGACACCCACACCACCGGCACCGTCTCCGCGACCGTCCCGGCGCACGGCACCACCGTCTACCGGGTCTCCGCCGACCCGCGCTGGGCCACCTACCCGCCGGCCGTCGAGACCGGCACCGACCGTACGCCCCTGGTCGAGGCCGGCACCGCCGCCGGACTCCGCTCCACCGTCCGCAACCTGGGCGGCACCCCCGCCACGCACCTCACCGTGACGCTCAAGGCCCCGCGGGGCTGGCGGGTCCAGGCCACCTCGCCCGCGTCGGCCCGCGCCCTGCCCGGCGGGCGTACGCTCCGCACCAGCTGGCGGATCACCGCACCGGCCGGCACCGCGCCCGGTGCCTACGCCCTGCCGCTCACGGCCGACTACCGCTCACCGCGCGGCGAGCGGAGCACCACCACCCTGCCCGGGACGGCCCATGTCGTGGTGCCCCCGCCGTCCGGGACCGCGGACGCCGCCGCACTGCCCTGGCTCACCGCCACCAACGGCTGGGGCCCGGTGGAGAAGAACACCAGCGTCGGGGAAGACGGGGCCGGGGACGGTCGGCCGCTCAGCATCGGCGGCACCGGCTTCGCGAAGGGCCTCGGGGTACACGCCGCCAGCGAGGTGAGCTTCTACACGGGCGGGCGGTGCTCCGCGTTCAGCGCCCGGGCCGGCCTCGACGACGAGGTGGGCGACCGTGGCTCGGTGGACTTCGAGGTGTGGGCCGACGGCAAGCGGGTCGCCCGGACCGCCGGGGTGACCGGTGCGGATCCCGCCCGGGCCGTCAGCGCCCCGGTCGCCGGTGCGCAGGCCGTCCGGCTGGTCGTGACCGACGGCGGGGACGGTATCGACTACGACCATGCCGACTGGGCGGACGCCACGTTCAGCTGCTGAGAGGCAGGTGCTGCCGGGCGGGCCTCGCAGGTCCGCCCGGCAGCCGGGTCGCGTCCCCGGGCTGTCAGCAGGTGGGCAGCCCCGGGACCGGCTGGTCGTTCGCCCCGCCCTTGAGGTAGACGACGCTGATGTAGACACCGGAATTGCCGCTGTCGTCATCGGTCTTGGCCCACCAGACGTTCGTCCACTTCCCGTACGTCTCCCGGCGGCCCAGCTTCGCCTGGCAGTAGAAGTAGTTGGTGCCCATGCCGAGGGTGCCGACCTGCTCGAAGGACGCGGTGTACGAGTGCGCGCCGCGCCATACCTCGCAGTTGGCCTTACCGCCGCCGATAGGCTCACACGACGGCCCCTGCGTCGGCGCCTCGCCGCCACCGTCGCCGCCGGTCCCCCCGGACGCCCCGCCCTGGCCACCGTCCGCGCCGCCACCACCGTCGGTGCCACCCTGGCTCTCCCCCGAGCCGCCGTCCTGCCCGCCCGGACTCCCGCCCGCACCACCGGGCTTGGTGTCCTTGGACCCGGCACCGTCCGAGGGCCGGTCCGACGTGGACGGCGACGCGGTCTTCCCGCCGCCCTTGCCCTCGCCGTTGCCCTTGCCCTTGCCGTCTTCCCCGCCGGCCTTGCCCTCGGCGGTGTCCCGGGCGTCCGGCCCGCCCGGCGTCCCGGCCGGCCGGACCGACGGCCGCCCGCGATCCGCGACCGTGTCGCTCGACCCGTCGCCGACCAGGGCGTACGTCAGCCCACCACCGGCCGCGAGCACGGCGAGCACCGCCGCCACGGCCGGGAGCACCCGACGCCGTCCCCGGCCGGCCACCCGTGCGGTGTCCCGCTCGCCGGAGCCCGCCGGGTACGGGCCGGTGGCCGCCGAGGGAGGCGCGGAGGGCCCGGCGGGTGCGGCGGGCGGCGTCGGTGTCGGTGTCGGTGGCAGCGCCGGCGGCGGCGGCGTCGGCGTGGGCTCGGTCGGCGGCCCGCCCCCGCCCACCGTCGGGCCACCCTCCCCCTCCGCGGACGGCACGGCGGCCGCCCGGACATCGGTCACCGTCGGCGGATGCGGCGCCCCGGGCCCCGGCGGCGGCGTGGGCTCGCGGCCCTCGGCCACCGCCGCCAGCAGCTCCCGGGCCCGGGCGGCGGAGGGCCGGTCGGCCGGGTTCTTGGCCATCAGGGCATGCAGTACCGGGGTGAGCGGGCCGGCCCGCCGGGGCTCGGGGAGCGACTCCGTGACGATCGCGGTGAGCGTCGACCACACCGACGTACGGCGGAACGGCGCACCGCCGCCCTCCACCGCCGCATACAGCGTCATCCCCAGCGACCAGATGTCCGAGGCCGGGGTGGGGTCCTGGCCCTGCGCCCGCTCGGGCGGCAAGTAGTCGAGCGAGCCGACCAGTTCGCCGCTGCGGGTGAGGTGGGTGGTCGCGCCGTCGCCCGGGGCCTCGATGCTGGCGATGCCGAAATCGGTGAGCACCACCCGCCCTCCCCCGTTGCCTGAACGGCCCGTGCGCCGGCCCCAGTTGTCCAGCAGCACATTGCCGGGCTTCACATCGCGGTGCAGCACGCCCACCTGGTGGGCGGCGTCCAGGGCATCCATCACCTGGGCGCCGATCCGGGCGATCTCCCGCGGGTCGAGGGTGCCGTGCTGTTCCAGCACATCGTCCAGCGACGGGCCGTCCACCAGCTCCATGACGATGACCGGCCGGCCGTCCTCGTCGATGACGTCATGGACGGTGATCACACCGGAGTGCCGGATACGGGCCGCGGCCCGCGCCTCGCGCTGCATCCGGGTGCGCAGATCGGCCAGTTCCGGAGCGGAGGCATCGGTGTAGGCGCGCAGGACCTTGACGGCGACCTCGCGGCCCAGTACCTCGTCGACGGCGCGGCAGACCACGCCCATGCCACCGCGTCCGATCCGGCCGGTCACGCGGTAACGGCCGCCCAGCAGCCGCCCGGTCAGATCCGCGTCACCACCGCGCCGCGGCCCGCTCTCGGCGGCGCCGGGCGCGCCCTGACCTGCCCCGCCGTCACCCGCCCCGCCGTCGGCACCCCGTGGCGAGGCGCCGGCCCGCTCACCGGGGCCGCTCACACCGCTCGCCCCAGGCTCCCCGTCCGCCCCGTCCTGCGCACGCTCCCCCGCTGTCACCGTCGCCGATCCCCTCGATACCCGTGCTTCCGCCGGCCACCGTGTGCGTCACGGTGGCCACGCCGCGATGGGCAACACACTAAGGGGCGCACGGGGGCCTGTGGTGACGTCAGGGCGTGGGGACGAAGGCATCGAGGCGGGACTGTTGTGCGGCGGCCGCGGCGCCCACCACCCCGGCGTCCGTGCCCATTTGAGCGGGTACGACCGTCAGGCCCGACACGAACGACAGCGTCGCATAGTCCCGCAGAGCGGCCCGCAACGGGCGGAAGAGGACCTCCCCCGCGCCCGCGACCCCGCCGCCGATGACCGCGATATCGATCTCGACGAGCGTGGCGGTGGCGGCGATCCCGGCGGCCAGCGCCCGGGCCGCTCGCTCGAAAGAACGCAGCGCGACCGGGTCACCGGCGTGTGCGGCGGCGGCCACACCGGCCGCGCTGGTGTCACCGTCGGGGCCCGGCTGCCAGCCGTGGGCCAGCGCCCGCCGGGCGATGTTGGGGCCGCTGGCGATCCGCTCGACACAGCCGCGGGACCCGCACGGGCAGGGGTCCCCGTCGACATCGACGCTGATGTGGCCGATGTGCCCGGCGTTTCCCGTGGGTCCCGGGTGCAGCCGGCCGTTGAGGACGAGGCCGCCGCCGACTCCGGTGGACACCACCATGCACAGGGCGTTGGCGTGGCCCCGTGCGGCGCCCTGCCAGTGCTCGGCCGCGGTCATCGCGACGCCGTCACCGACCAGGACGACGGGAAGCTCCCCGACCAGTGCCCGCACCCCGGCGACGAGCGGGAAGTCGCGCCAGCCGGGGATGTTGACCGGGCTGACGGTGCCGGTGGCGGCGTCCACCGGGCCCGCGCTGCCGATTCCGACGGCCGCCACCCGCGCCCAGTCCGGTCCCGCCGCCAGCTCGCCGAGCACCTCGGCCACCGCGCGCATCACCGTCGCCGCGTCCTTGTCGGCGGGGGTGGGCCGGGCGGCCCGTACGAGCAGTCTCCCGCGGGGGTCCACCAGAGCGCCGGCGATCTTGGTGCCGCCGATGTCCAAGGCTGCGCTGAGGTCCGTCTGCATCGGTGTGGAATCTCCTGGTGGGGCCCGGGGGCCGAGCGTACCGGCCCGGCGTGAGAACGCCAGTCTTCCCGTGATTGACAACGTTGTCTAGAGGCTATGCTCGACGCCACACGCCGATGCCGACAGAATCAGGACCGCACACCGTGAGCGACACCGCGCGGGGCACGTCCCGCCGCTATGGCACCCGGCCCACGATGAAGGATGTCGCAGCGCGCGCGGGGGTCGGCCTCAAGACGGTCTCCCGGGTGGTCAACGGCGAACCAGGCGTCACGCCGGACACCGAACGCCGCGTCCAGGAGGCCATCACGGCCCTCGGATTCCGCCGTAACGACTCCGCCCGGATCCTGCGCAAGGGACGCACCGCCAGCATCGGCCTGGTCCTGGAGGATCTCGCCGACCCCTTCTACGGCCCGCTCAACCGCGCCGTCGAGGAGGTCGCCCGCAGCCACGGCGCACTGCTGATCAACGGCTCCAGCGCCGAGGACCCGGCCCGCGAGCAGGAGTTGGTGCTGGCCCTGTGCGCCCGGCGGGTGGACGGCCTGGTCATCATCCCGGCCGCGGACGACCACCGGTATCTGGCACCGGAGATCGCGGCGGGGATAGCCACCGTCTTCGTCGACCGCCCGGCCGGACGCATCGACGCCGATGTCGTCCTCTCCGACAGCTTCGGCGGCGCCCAGGACGCGGTGGCCCATCTCATCGCGCACGGCCACCGGCGGATCGGCTTCATCGGCGACCAGCCCCGGATCCACACCGCCCACGAGCGGCTGCGCGGCTACCGCACGGCAATGGCCGCCGCCGGCCTGCCCGTTGACGAGTCCTGGGTCTCCCTCGGCCCGACCGCGCCGGAGCGGGTGCGGTCCGCCGCCACCGCCATGCTCGGCGGCCCGCAGCCGGTGACCGCGCTCTTCGCGGGCAACAACCGCGTCACGGTCACGGCGGTCCGGGTGCTCGCCGACCACCCGCGCCCGGTCGCCCTCGTCGGCTTCGACGACTTCGAACTGGCCGATCTGGTCAACCCCGCCATCACCGTCGTCGCCCAGGACGCGGCACGACTCGGCCGTACGGCGGCGAAGCTGCTCTTCCGCCGGCTCGACGGCGCCGATGACGCCCCCCGCCGGATGGAGATACCCACCCGGCTGATCCCCCGCGGCTCGGGCGAGATCCCCCCCGCGGAGAGCTGACCTCCCCGCCGGACACCCCGGGTCCGCCGCGCCCCCGGGGACCGCCGCGGACCCGGCGTCACCGGTCGTCGCGCCGGGGCCCGGCGCGGCCGGCCTTCTTCCAGATGAGCGCCATGCCCAGCGCCAGCACGAGCAGCGCGCCGAGCACGATGGCGACCTTGAGCGCCTGGTCGACCAGCAGATGGTGGAACAGGCCGTCGCCGCCCCGGGCGAGGGTGTGGAGCGGCTCCTTGCCCGTCACCGGCCCGCACCCCGCTCCCGCTGCCCGCGCCCGTCGTCGTCCAGGTGACGGGCGGCGGCCCGGAACGCCGCACCGGCCAGGGAACCGCCGCTCCGGGAGGCACCGCGGCCCCGCGTGGCGCCCCGGGCTTCCAGGCGGCGGCACACGGCCCGTGCGGCGGGCGCCGCATACCGCCGCACGTCATCCAGCCTCCCCCGGCGCCGGAGCACCACCGCCACCGCGAAGACCAGCAGCGCCAGCACCACCACACCGCCGACGAGCAGGCCGAATCGAAGGAGAAGAAGGTTCAGGACCTGTTCCATGAGCACCTCTCGTTTTTTGTATCACAGGCGTGATAGAAAACAATTTATCACAGCCGTGATAGAAAGGGCTCATGCCCAAACAGGTGGACCGCGAGGCCCGGCGCCGCGAGGTCGTCGACGCCCTCTTCCGCGTGGCCGTACGCGACGGCCTCCAGCGCGCCTCGCTGCGCGCCGTCGCCGACGAGGCGCGGCTCAACATCGGTTCGGTACGGCACTACTTCGCCGGCCAGGAAGAGCTGATCCGCTTTGCGATGCGGTCGATGGTCGACCGGGTCGGCGACCGGCTCCAGCGCCGGATCGACGAATTCGGTGAACTGGACGGACTCTCCGGGTCCCAGGTCCGCCGGTTCGCGGTGGAGTTGCTGTCCGAGCTGCTGCCCCTGGACGACCGCCGGCGCGCCGAGGTCACCGTCCTCGTCGACTTCTCCACGGCCGCCCGGACCGATCCCGCACTGGACGGCCTCGCCCACGAGACCGCCGTCGCCACCCGGACCCTGGTGCGCCGCATCCTCGCCCGCCTCGACTCGGCGGGCGGGCTGCGGCCGGGGCTCCACGTCGACACCGAGACCGAGCGACTGACGTCCCTCCTGGACGGCCTCGCCTTCACCGCCGTACTACGGCCCGAGGTGCTCGACGACCGGACCTGCGCCACGGTCCTGCGCGCCCACCTCGACGACCTCGGACCGGCCGCGGACTGACGCACAAGGCCCCCGCCGGATCGGCGGGAGCCTCGTCGGGCCTGACGGGCCCGTAAGCAGGGGAGGCAGCCAACTCCCCTATGCGCACGCGGGGTTGTGCCGCATTTCGACCGTCGCCCTCAGCCCTCCGTCGCTTCCGGGCGGCCCGCGAGGGCGTCCAGGTCGGCGCGGGTCAGCCCGGTCAGCCGGGCGACCTCGGCGGTGTCCACGGCGCCGCAGTCCAGTCCGCGCAGCAGATAGCCGCTGAGCGCCTTGGCGGTGGCGGGCTCGTCCATGACATCGCCGCCGGCCTTGGCGACATACGCCGCGAGCCGGGCCGCGGCCTGCTCCAGGCCGCCGCGGTAGAAGGCGTAGACCGCGGCGTAGCGGGTGGGCAGATGGGCCGGGTGCATGTCCCAGCCCTGGTAGTAGGCGCGGGCCAACGAGCGGCTCACGAGGCCGTGATGGAGCCGCCAGGCCGCGTGGACCCGGTCGGTCGGGCCGACGGGGAGGACATTGGTCGAGCCGTCGGAGAGCCGTACGCCGGTGCCGGCCGCCGCGACCTGCATCACGGCCTTGGCGTGGTCGGCCACCGGGTGGTCGAGGGACTGATGGGCGGCGCTGACGCCACAGGAGGCGCTGTAGTCGAAGGTGCCGTAGTGCAGGGAGGTGGCACGGCCCTCGGCCGCCTCGATCATGCGGGCGACGGTGGCCCGGCCGTCGGCGCCCAGGATCGACTGGGTGGTCTCGATCTGGATCTCGAAGCCGATCCGGCCGCTCTCCAGGCCGTGCGTCCGCTCGAAGGCCTCCAGCAGCCGCACCATGGCGGTGACCTGCTCGGCGTAGGTCACCTTGGGGAGCGTGAGGACCAGTCCGTCGGGCAGACCGCCGGCCACCATCAGGCCGGTGAGAAAGATGTCGAGGGTGCGGATACCGCGGTCGCGGACGGCGGCCTCCATGCACTTCATCCGGATGCCCATGTACGGGGCCGCGGTCTTGTTCTCGTACGCGGCGGCGACCAGGGCGGCGGCGCGGGCGGCGGCCGCGTCCTCCTCGGCGTCCGGGCGGGGGCCGTAGCCGTCCTCGAAGTCGATCCGCAGATCCTCGATGGGCTCACGGACCAGCTTGGCGCGGACCCGGTCATGCACCTCCTCGGCGAGGGTGTCGGGAAGGCCGAGGACGGCGGCGAGCGCCCCGGCGTCGGGGGCGTGCGCGTCGAGGGCGGCGAGCGCCTGGTCGCCCCAGGAGCGCAGGGTGTCGGCGGCGAAGGCGTCGCCGGGGACGTAGACCGTGTGGACCGGCTGACGGGTGCCGGGGTCGCCCGGGTAGCGCCGCGCCAGATCCGCGTCCACCTGGGCGAGAGCGGCGCCGATGCCCTCACGTACGGTGTCCGCGAGGCTCGTCGCCACGGTCTCCTGCTGCCCCATTCGCTGCCCCTCCCGGTGCTCGGCCCGACCATCGAGCGCATTCCGCCTAACGGAATCAACAATCCGTATAGCGAAGTTATCCGGGTCGTTCGGCGAGGTCAACACCCCCCGCCAGGAGCGGCGCAGGTCACCGGCGTGCGGCCGCCGACCGGAAACTCCGTGGCGCCATCGCGCCGGTCCCGCCAGACTCCCCGCATGACTTGGACCGCACCCACTGTCGAGCGCCGAGAACTCCCCACCGTGGCCGGTGAACGGGAAATGCTTCAGGGCTGGCTCGACTTCCACCGCGACACCCTGCTCACCAAATGCACCGGCCTCACCGGCGAGCAGCTGACGCAGGCGACCAGCGCACCGTCCACCCTGACCCTGCTCGGCCTCGTCCGCCACATGACGGATGTCGAACGAAGCTGGTTCCGCAAGCGCTTCCTCGGCGAGCCGATCGGCGACATCTACTTCACCGAAGCCAACCCCGACGCCGATTTCGACGACCTCGATCCGGCCACCGCCGAGGCGGCTTTCACGGCTTTCCGCGCCGAGGTCGAGGTCTGCGACAAGGCCGTGGCGGACAGCGGGCTGGACGAGACCTTCGAAACCCGCCGGGGCACGCTCAGCCTGCGCTGGATCTACGTCCACATGATCGAGGAGTACGCGCGGCACAACGGCCATGCGGACCTGCTCCGCGAGCAGCTCGACGGCGTGACCGGCAGCTAGCCCCCTCCCGCGGCCCTGCCGCCGCGGACGCACGAGGCCCCGTACGCGGCGCGCGTACGGGGCCTCGTGCTGTGCCGAGGGGGCCGGCACCTGGACGAGATCAGCCCTTGCGGGTCTTGACCTCGTCGGTGAGGGCCGGGACGACGTCGAAGAGGTCGCCGACCACGCCGTAGTCGACCAGGTCGAAGATGGGGGCCTCTTCGTCCTTGTTGATGGCGACGATCGTCTTCGAGGTCTGCATACCGGCGCGGTGCTGGATCGCACCGGAGATGCCCGCCGCGATGTACAGCTGCGGCGAGACCGACTTACCGGTCTGGCCGACCTGGTTGGTGTGCGGGTACCAGCCGGCGTCCACGGCGGCACGCGAGGCGCCGACGGCCGCACCGAGCGAGTCGGCGAGCGCCTCGATGACCGGGAAGTTCTCGGCGCCGTTGACGCCACGGCCACCGGAGACCACGATCGCGGCCTCGGTCAGCTCCGGGCGGCCGGTCGACTCACGCGGGGTGCGCGAGACGATCTTGGTGCCCTTGGACGAGTCGGCGACGGTCACCGCGAGCTGCTCGACCGTGCCGGCGGCCGGCGCGGCCTCCGGGGTGGCAGAGTTGGGCTTGACGGTGATGACCGGGGTGCCCTTGGTGATACGGGACTTGGTGGTGTACGAGGCCGCGAAGACGGACTGCGTGGCCACCGGGCCCTCGTCGCCGGCCTCCAGGTCGACGGCGTCGGTGATGATGCCGGAGCCGATGCGGACCGCGAGGCGGGCACCGATCTCCTTGCCCTCCGCGGAGGACGGCAGCAGCACGGCGGCCGGGGAGACCGCGTCGTAGGCGGCCTGGAGCGCGTCGACCTTGGGGGCGACGAGGTAGTCCGCGAACTCCGGGGCGTCGGCGGCCAGGACCTTGACCGCGCCGTGCTCGGCGAGGACCTTGGCGGCCTCGTCGGCGTGCGGGCCGAGGTGCACCGCTACCGGCTCACCGATGCGGCGGGCGAGGGTGAGCAGTTCGAGGGTGGGCTTGCGGACGGCACCGTCCACGTGGTCGACGTAGACAAGAACTTCAGCCATTACTACTCCTGGGCGAGAACCCCGAACTTCGGTCGGGGAAAGACACGTTGACTGCTACGCTCCGCTCATGCCGTTCGGCATCGGGCAGGGCTTGTCCGTCGTGAGGCCGTCTCGGCCTAGCGAGAAGCCCCTTAGGGCGGAGTCACGGGATTGCTCTCCTGCGAAGGCAATCCACCGGGCGCGGGTCGTGTTGCAACCGGCCCGCGCCACCAACCCTCAGATGAACTTCTGGCCCACGAGGAACTCGGCGAGCTGCTTGCCGCCCTCGCCCTCGTCCTTGACGATCGTGCCCGCCGTACGGGCCGGACGCTCGGCGGCGTCCTCGACCTTGGTCCAGGCGCCCTCGAGGCCGACCTCGTCCGCCTCGATCTCCAGGTCCTCCAGGTCCAGGGACTCCACCGGCTTCTTCTTGGCGGCCATGATGCCCTTGAAGGAGGGGTAACGCGCCTCGCCCGACTGGTCGGTGACGGACACGACGGCCGGCAGCGCGGCCTCCAGCTGCTCGCTGGCGGTGTCGCCGTCCCGGCGGCCGGTGACCTTGCCGTCAGCGACGGAGACCTCGGAGAGCTGGGTGACCTGAGGGATGTTCAGGCGCTCGGCGAGCAGCGCGGGCAGCACACCCATCGTGCCGTCGGTGGAGGCCATACCGCAGACGACGAGGTCGTAGCCGGTCTTCTCGATGGCCTTGGCGAGTACGAGGGAGGTACCGAGCGCGTCGGTGCCGTGCAGGTCGTCGTCCTCGACGTGGACTGCCTTGTCGGCGCCCATCGACAGCGCCTTGCGCAGCGCGTCGTTGGCGTCCTCGGGACCGACGGTGAGGACCGTGATCTCCGCCTCGTCGGCCGCTTCCTTGATCTGGAGGGCCTGCTCGACGGCGTACTCGTCGAGCTCCGAGAGCAGACCGTCCACATCGTCACGGTCGACGGTCAGGTCCTCGGCGAAGTGCCGGTCGCCGGTGGCGTCAGGCACGTACTTCACACAGACAACGATCCTCAAGCTCACGCCGACTCTCCTACCTGCTTCGTCTCTTCAGAACTGCCTTGTGCTGGCAGCATAGGCGCCTGTTGGGGCGGCTCCCGGTCGGATCCGGTTCCCCACGCCGACCGTCATATTACTCGCCAGTACATCCAGTCTTGTGCCCCGAATCAAGGCCGTCGAAATGTGACCTTGCCAACGGCCCTGAACGGAGGAAGAGGAAGCCCCGCGGGAACCCGCGCGTGTCGGGTTCCGGCGACGGACCGTCAGTCGCGCAGCGCGTTGAACCGGCCCTGGTGATACAGGAGCGGACGGCCGGGCCCGGCCGGGTCACCGACGACGGGCCGGGCGAGCACGAGGCAGTGGTCGCCGGCCGGCACCCGCGCCTCGACCTTGCACACCAGCCAGGCGAGGACGCCGTCCAGGAGGGGCACGCCCTCGGGGCCGGTGCGCCAGGAGGTGGCGGGGCCGAAGCGGTCGGCACCGCTGCGCGCGAAGGTGGCCGCCAGCTCCTGCTGATGCTCGCCGAGTATGTGGACGCCGATGTGCTCGGCCGCCGAGACGGCCGGCCAGCTGGACGAGCCGGTGCCCACGCCGAACGAGAGCAGCGGCGGGTCGACGGCGACCGAGGTGAGGGAGGTGGCGGTGAAGCCCGCGGGACGGGAGCCGGGCGCGGTGATCACCGCGACGCCGGCGGCGTGCTGCCGGAAGACCGAGCGCAGGAGCTCGGGAGAGGCGGTCTGAGGCGTACCGAGGCCGGGCAGGGCCGTCATGGAGTTGTCCTTCTGCTGTCGAGTACGAGCCCGGGCGGGGCCGCCGACGGCCGGGCGGCGGTCGGCGGCAGTGGTGTCGTCGCTGCTCACATGCCCGGACAGCGGGCGCTGGCAGTCCGCAGAAGGTCGACGTGGGCGCGTCCGTAGAGAAGGGGTCCTGGCCGCATCACGTCAGAGTGACGATTCGTGACCCACAGCGTCAAGGGGAGCCCGTCATCTGGGAGATCAATCACGGACGGCCGCGCCGAGGGCCGCGATCACATCCGCCTTCCGGGGCTGTCCGGAGGCGCGGCGCACGACCGCGCCGTCCGCGTCGAGCACCAGCACCGTCGGGGTGGCCAGGACATCGAGCTGCCGTACGAGCTCCAGATGATCCTCCGCGTCGATCTCGACATGGGCCACACCGTCGACCATGCCGGCGACCTCGGAGAGGGTGCGCCGGGTGGCCCGGCAGGGCTGGCAGAAGGCGCTGGAGAACTGAAGCAGGGTGGCCCGCTCCCCCAGCGCCGCCCCGATCTCGTCAGCGCCCAGCCGTGCCGTCCCGTCCCGCTCCCGCACCGTCAGCCTCCCCTTTGCTGCGTCGGTGTCACTCGCCGAAGACACTCGCTGCCGCGAGCGCCGCGAGGGCACACCCTGAGTCCCGTCATCGACGGATGCAGCATCCATGAGACCGCAAAGATTCCCGGGGGCGCCTCCGGTCCGGGGTGCGAGATGTACCTTCTGCTGCGGAGAACGGACGGTTGGACGGCCGCCACGTGACAAGAATCTCCCGGTCCGGGCGGCCGGCGCGCTGGCCGCCGCGGCCGACATCGGGCACGATCTCCCGAAAGCCGCAGTTACGACTGCGTAGGTTTCCGCCGGGAGAACCCTCCCCAGGCGTGGAAAAGGGGTCCTCCGGACAATGGCAGAGCTCGTCTATCCGCCGGTGATCGGCGCCGCCCGCACGCTCTTCAAGGCGCTCGATCTGAAATTCGACATCGCCGGGACGGATCACATTCCGCGCCGCGGCGGGGCGGTTCTGGTGAGCAATCACATCGGGTACCTGGACTTCGTCTTCGCCGGGCTGACGGCACGGCCGGCCAAGCGGCTGGTGCGCTTCATGGCGAAGGAGTCGGTCTTCCGGCACAAGGTGTCGGGACCGCTGATGCGCGCGATGAAGCACATCCCCGTGGACCGCGGACAGGGGATGCACGCCTACAAGCACGCGCTGACCGCACTGCGTTCGGGGGAAATCATCGGGGTCTTCCCCGAGGCGACGATCTCCGAGAGCTTCACCCTGAAGAACTTCAAGTCGGGTGCGGCGCGGCTGGCCCAGGAGGCCGGGGTGCCGCTGCTGCCGGTCGCGCTGTGGGGCACCCAGCGGCTGTGGACCAAGGGCCACAAGCGCGACCTGGGCCGTAACCACTTCCCGATAACGATCCGGGTGGGCGAGCCGATGGAGGCCGACCCGGCCGAGCAGGCCGAGAAGATCACCGACCGGCTGCGGACCCGGGTGCAGGATCTGCTGGAGGCGGCCCAGCGCGCCTACCCGGTGCGCCCCAAGGGCCCCGAGGACACCTGGTGGATCCCGGCCCATCTGGGCGGCACCGCCCCCGCGGCGCCCGGCAGCCTCGCCTAACCGCCCCGGCGGCCGGCCGCGACGTCAGCGGACCGGCCGCGGTCCCTTCCGGTGACGGCGTGGCCGGTCCGCACGGCCCGGATCACGGGGACCAGATCTCACCGATCTCGATCCGGGCGTCCGGGCAGGCCCGGTGCAGCGCCTCGGCCAGCTCGGCGCCCGCGGCCGCCAGCGCGGCCGGCGTCATGGGGGCCATCCGCTCCAGCAGGAAGAGGGCGCTGACCGAGTCCTCGGTGAGACGGGTACGGACGCCCTGTCGCCAGTTCCAGCGGCGGCAGGTGACGCCCTCGTCATCGCACCAGACCACCTCGCCCGCGTCGGGGTACTCGATCACCTCGGCACCCCCGGCCGCGGTCACGAACGGCTCCTCGCCGGTGGCCCGTACGAGCCGCATACCGCCCTGGATACGGTCCAGGTCCTCGCCGCCCACGGGGATGAGATGGGCGACGCTGATGGCGTTGTAGAGGTCGACGAGGCGGTTGATGCGCGGCAGGCCGCCGTCCGCGAGCGCGCGCCTGGCCAGCGCCTCGGCGGAGTTGCGGGTGCGGGACGGCTTGCTGCCGAAAGCGGTGTACGCCGCGCGCCAGGCGGCGATATGCGGATCGTCCTGCGGGGCACGCCCGTCGAGGCGCGCGGCCAGCCGGCGGGTGGCGTCGTCCAGGAGCGCCGCGCCGGCCTCGTCGCTGGGCCCATTGGTCAGGCCGTGGGCTTCCACGGCGAGACAGCCGAAGCCGGGCGCCAGGGCGCGCACCTCGTCGGAGACATGCAGGGCGCAGGTGAGATCAGAGACCTGCGAAGAGCTGGGCATCAGGGCCGTTCCTCAGAGATCGGTGGGGAGCGTTCGCCAGAGGTGAGGCCGGTCGACGGCCTCCCGGAGGCATTGGAGCACGGCCGGATGCGGTTCAGCAAATAGCACCGGGTAGTCCACTTCATTGAACTCCGGTCGCACGGTGAAGGCGAGCTGCTCGCGATCGAGGCGGAACTGCGCGTCGACACCGGGCTTGTTTCCCCGCGGGTCCTGCCGCACCCAGCGCTCCTCACCGGGCACCCGGACGGCCACCAGACCGTGGACGACCTCGAATTTCTGGTAGCACAGCGCGGCGGGGATCCCCTCGGCTCGCAGCAGGGCCGCGAGGGCATGCGCCTTGGCGTAACAGATGCCGGTGCGCCGCGCGAGGACGTCCGAGGCGCGCCAGGTGACGTTCCCCCAGCCTCCGGCCGGGGGGACCCCCATCTCGCTTCGCTCGTCGCCGGCGTCGAAGCTGTGCGGAATGGTGTCGCGGACGAAGGCGAAGGCGGCCTTGGCGTATGTGTATGCATCGGGGGCGTCGGCGGAGAGGGTCGCCGCGATGGCCCGGACGCGTGGGTGCTCGTGGTCGATGGCCTCGTCGGCGGCCAAGTAGGCAGAGATTTCCGGGGTGTCCTGGATCAGCTCCATGCCCGGGGAGCGTAGCGATGCGCCCGGCCGAGAGTCAATGACTTTTCGGCCGGGCGCATAGCCATGCAGAGTGACAGAGTGGGCTAGCGGCCCATCTCCTCGCGGAGGGCGGCGAGGAAGCCGTCGACGTCCTCCACCGCGGTGTCGAAGGCGCACATCCAGCGCACGACACCGTCCGCCTCGTCCCAGAAGTAGAAGCGGTAGCGCTTCTGGAGCCGCTCGCTGACATCGTGCGGCAACCGGGCGAACACCCCGTTGGACTGCACGGGGTAGAGGATCTCCACCCCGCCGATCTCCCGCACCCCGGCCGCCAGCCGCTGCGCCATGGTGTTGGCGTGCCGGGCATTGCGCAGCCACAGGTCCTTGGCCAGCAGCGCCTCCAACTGGACGGAGACGAAGCGCATCTTGGAGGCCAGCTGCATGGACAGCTTCCGCAGATGCTTCATCGCCCGCACCCGGTCGGGGTTGAGCACGACCACCGCCTCACCGAAGACCGCACCGTTCTTCGTGCCGCCGAAGGAGAGGATGTCGACGCCCACGGCGTTGGTGAAGGCCCGCATCGGGACATCCAGCGTCGCCGCGGCGTTGGCTATCCGCGAGCCGTCCAGATGCACCACCATGCCGCGCTCATGGGCGTGTTCGCAGATCGCCCGGATCTCGTCCGGCGTGTAGACCGTGCCGAGCTCGGTGCTCTGGGCGATCGAGACGACCTGCGGCATGGCCCGGTGCTCGTCGTCCCAGCCCCATGCCTGCCGGTCGATCAGCTCAGGGGTGAGCTTGCCGTCCTCGGTCGGCACGGTCAGCAGCTTGAGCCCGCCGACCCGCTCGGGCGCACCGCACTCGTCCACGTGGATGTGCGCGGACTCGGCGGCGATCACCGCGCCCCAGCGGTCGGTCACGGCCTGGAGGGCGACGACATTGGCGCCGGTGCCGTTGAACACCGGGAACGCCTCGGCGCGCTGCCCGAAGTGGCTGCGGAAGACCCGCTGGAGGTGCGCGGTGTAGTCGTCCTCGCCATAGGCGACCTGATGGCCGCCGTTGGCAAGGGCGAGCGCGGCGAGCACCTCGGGATGCGCGCCCGCGTAGTTGTCGCTGGCGAAGCCGCGTATCTCCGGATCGTGGTGCTGCCGGGCGTCGGTCTTCGCTCCGGTCACGGCTCGGGGGTCAGCCACAGACGCTGTCCATTCACTTCCTGGGCGGGCCGGCTCCAGACGCCGGCGATGGCCTCGGCCAGCTCCGTGACGTCCGTGAAGCCCGCGAACTTCGCGTTCGGTCGCTCGGCGCGCATCTGGTCGTTGACGAGCGCCTTCACGATCAGGATGGCAGCAGCGGCGCGCGGCCCCTGCTCACCCCCCGCCTTGCGGAAGCCGTCCGCCATGGCCAGCGTCCAGGCCTCGGCCGCGGCCTTGGAGGCGGCATAGGCGGCATTGCCCCCGGTGGGCTTGCTGGCGCCGGCCGCGCTGGTGAGGAGAAAACGGCCGTTGCCGCTGCGCTCCAGGGCCTCGTAGAAGGCGAGGGAGGTGTGCTGGACGGTGCGGACCAGCAGCTTGTGCAGCATGTCCCAGTCGGTCAGGTCGGTCTCCGCGAAGGTCGACGAGCCGCGCCAGCCGCCGACCAGGTGCACCAGGCCGTCGATCCGGCCGAATTCCTTCTCCGTACGGGCCGCCCATTCACGGGCCTGGTCCAGGTCGAGGAGGTCAACGGTGTCCCCTATCACCGTGGCGCCGCCGTGGGCGTAGCGCGCCGCGTCCACGGCCTCCGCCAGCCGCTCGGGGTTCGAGTCCGAGCCGATCACCACCGCACCCGCTTCGGCCAGTCGCAGCAGGGTCGGGGGGGGGGGGGGGGGGGGGGGGGGGGGGGGGGGGGGGGGGGGG
>NZ_JBYISA010000060.1:0-22825 GCF_057708345.1 Streptomyces sp. bgisy130 | reverse complement strand
ATCGCCGTTCTTGCGCGTGCGCACCTCATGAGCCAGCCCGCCCAGCCACGCCAGGTCGTCGCACCCGTAGAGGGCGATTCCGTCCTCGCGGGACAGTCGCTCTCCCGCACCGACCTTCTCCTCCAGCTCACGCTTGAGTCCTGCGTCCATCCCCAACTACCTTCCTCGGTGCTTGATCCTGGCTGAAAAGTGCTCAGGCGCTGATGGCATCGCCTCAGTGGATTCCTTCGGGAGCCGCCCGGGAGACCTGCAACGGCTGCACATTCGCCACTCCGCCGCAGGGCCGGTCGGACGAGGTGAGGAAGGCGCGCGCGGATCTGCGGGAGCCGGTCTGCCGCCCGTGTCACCCGGCCGAACCGGCACAGGTGTGACAGTCCGGCACCGGCAACGCCGACGGCCCCTCTCATACTCGCCGAGGCCACTATGGGGAAATCCCCATATCTACAACGGGTTTGCTGGTAGGCACGGCGCCGGACCCCCGCGCCGACAGCCGAACGAGCCCCGGAGGGAACCCATGACCCAGCGGCTGACGATCGCGCACTCACCGTGCCCCAATGACACCTTCGCGTTCCACGCCTGGACGCACGGGCTGCTTCCGGAGGCTCCCGGCCTCGCGGTGACCCTCGCGGACATCGACGTCACCAACGGCCTCGCGGAACGCGGCGGTGCGGATCTGCTCAAGATCTCCTACGCGGCCCTGCCGTATGTGCTGGACGAGTATGTGCTGCTGCCGTGCGGCGGCGCACTGGGCCATGGCTGCGGGCCACTGGTCCTCACCCGGTCCGAGGACGGCCCGGCCGGCTCCGGACCGAAGTGGCTGGCGGGGCGGCGGGTGGCGGTGCCCGGCGTGCGCTCGACCGCGTATCTGCTGTTCCGCCTGTGGGCGGCGCGGGCCGTGCCGGGCGGAGTGGGGGACATCGTGGTGATGCCCTTCCACGAGATCATGCCCGCGGTCCGGGACGGCGAGGCCGACGCGGGGCTCGTCATCCACGAGGCCCGCTTCACCTACCGGCAATACGGGCTGCACCGCCTCGCCGACATGGGCGAGGAGTGGGAGGCCGGCACCGGCCGGCCGATCCCGCTCGGGGCGATCGTCGCCAGAAGGGCCCTCGGAGAGGAACAGCTGCGAGCGGTGGCCCGCGCTGCCGCCGACTCCGTCCGCTTCGCCTGGGATCACCCGTCGGCATCCCGTCCCTATGTCCTTGAGCATGCCCAGGAGATGGCCCCGGACGTGATCGAGCAGCACATCGGGCTGTATGTGAACGACTACACCGCCGACCTCGGCGAGGGTGGATACGCGGCGGTGCGGCAGCTGCTCGGCAGGTCCGCCGCCGAGGGTCTCGTCCCGGCCGTCACCCCCAGTGCACTGGAGTTCCCGGGCACCCGCTGGGCAGCGTCTTCCGAGATCTCGCGTGGTGGATCATGATCGGGTGATAACTGGCGTCACATCGGTGCCCCTGCCCGGTCCGCTACCCCTCGACGGTCACCGGCACGGCCTGCGCGCAGACCGCATCGACCAGTTCCATCGTGGCGACCGCGTCCTGCCGCCACCGGGCCTCCCGGGGCGAGGCCGCAGCGCCACCGGCGGCCACGGCCGCGGCGAACCCGGCGAGCGACCCGTTCAGCTGGTCCGCCGCCGGGAGCGTGAATTTCTCGACATGGTCCTGTTCCTCCAGCATCAGCACCGGCTGGTACGCGGGCGGCGGGGTGAACGCCCGGCCCACCGTGAGCTTCGCCCCCTCGCCCCACAGGGAGTAGGACGAACCGTAGGCGTGCTCGAAGCCGAACTCGACGCTCGCCAGCACGCCGGACGGCGACACCAGCAGCGCCTGGCCCGACAGATCGAGCCCGTCGGACTGCCGCACCCGCGCCGTGGCGCCCGCCACCCGCAGCCCGGGACCCAGCAGCATCGCGGCCGCCCGCAGCGGATACACCCCCGCATCAAGGAGTGCCCCGCCACCGAGACCGGGCACATACCGGATGTCCTCCGTGGGCAGCGGTGGGAAGCAGAAGGCACTGCGGAAGGAGCGCAGTCCTCCGAGCCGTCCTTCGGCGATCAGGGCCGCGACCGCGTCATGCTGCGGATGGTGCAGGAACATGAAGTTCTCCCGCAGCACCAGGTCACTGTCCTCGGCCAGCCTCACTACGGCACGGGCCTCGGCGGCCGTTGTGGCGATCGGCTTCTCGACCAGTACGTGCTTGCCCGCGTGCAGTGCCCGGGCCGCCCATTCACCGTGCAGCGACGGCGGCAGGGAGATGTAGACGGCGTCGATGTCGTCGCGTTCCAGGAGTGCTGCAAGGGAGGAGCCGGCGCAGCCGAATTGGTCGGCGAACCGCTGCGAGCGCTCCGGGCTGCGGCCGCCCACCGCGACGAGTTCGGTCTGCGGGCAGGCCGCCATCGCCGGCAGCACCCGCCGCCATCCGAAGGACGAGGTACCCAACGCGCCGAAACGCACAGGTTTCGCCGCGGCAGTGTCCACGGCCGCACGATCGGGAGCCGGGCCGGTATGTGCGGACAGCGGCTGTGGGGGAGTGCTTCGCTGGGCGGTCACGGAGTCATCCAATGGAATTCCTGGGATACGGAGGCGGGGCGGTCTGGCACCACGCCGGGGCGGCTCCAGCCGCGCGAAGGTGTCCAGCGCGAACATGTGGGGAGTGGTGTCCAGCGCACCGCGCATTCGGCTCGTGAACCATGACTCCTCCGTTGCTGTTGGTGTCACCGGGACGCCGCGCTCGGAGCCCGTGCGCAGCGGGGGCAGCACCGGGTACGACGGGCGGCCGTCGTAGACCGAAGACTTTGGTCCGGTTCGGGAAGCGGGACGTCGGCGCCGTGCCACACGGCGGGCGGTGGCCGGTCGAGCATGCGGTCAAGGGCAGGGTCCGCACTACGAGGCGTGCCGACGGCGCCCCAGGGCAGTAGTGCATGCCATGGCGACTCCCCTTTCGGTGTGGCCCGAGCCCGCTGACAGCCACAGCCCAGCACGGACCGGTGAGAGGAAGCCAGCTCGGTGGGGGAACTCTAGGGAATTGCCAGTCAGGGACGGCCTGGTGGAACGGCGCCGGGAGGGTGCCTTCGTGGCCCGGTCGGCCGGGTGGGCGGCGGCCAGCCGCAACCCATGCACGTAGTCGTGGGCGACGCGTTCCCAGTCGCGCCACACCAGGCGAGCGCGCGGATCCAGCAGCATCCAGCGCGCCATGCTGCGTTCCCGGCCCGGTCCTTGTGCCCGGCTGTGGTGCCCGCGGGGGCGAACGCTCGCGTCCTGGAGCTCCACGGCGGCTCCGTCACCGTCTTCGAACGTGACGCTGCCACCGGCGTCCGCCCCCAGGGCGGCAGCCTCGACATCCACGGCGGCACCGGTCAGGTCGCGCTGCGGGCGGCGGGCCTGCTCGACCGGTTCCGCGCCCTGTCCCGCCCCGAAGGCCAGGTGTGGCGCGTGGTCGACCCCGTCCCCCGACGGACTGCTGAGCAAGCCCCGGCACCACACCGGTCAGGACGACAACACTGCCCGGTGCCGGTGCGGACCGTCTCCGGAAGAAGGCCCGTCCCCGGAGGCGGTCCCTGATGGCGCACTCAGCCAGGCAGGCACCCTGGCAAGCGCGGTCCCGGCACGCTATGGATGGTAAGAGTCCGAATCACGGTGGCCGCGCGGCAACGCGCAGCACAACCACTGCGCAAGGAGACGCCCATGGCCGGACAGCAGCCCCTGACGATCAGCACTGTCGACTACCACACCGGTGGCGAGCCCTTCCGTATCGTCAGCGAGCCGCCCGTCGCCATCGAAGGCGCCACCGTCGCCGAACGCCGCCTCTTCGCCATCGCCGACCCCGACGTGGACCACCTGCGCAAGCTGCTGTGCTCGGAACCCCGCGGGCACGCCGACATGTACGGCGGGTTCATCACGCCGCCCGACGACGAGGGTGCCCACCTCGGGGTGCTGTTCTGGCACAAGGACGGCTTCTCCACGGCCTGCGGCCACGGCTCCATCGCGCTCGCCGCCTGGGCCGTGCACACCGGCCTCGTGGAGCGCGACCCCTCGGGCACCACCACCGTCGTCATCGACGTCCCCTCCGGCCGGGTCACCCTGCACGTGCGCACCGACGGCGAGAAGATCACCGGCATCGACTTCGTCAACGTGCCCAGCTACCGCCTCGCCGAACAGGTCACCCTCGCCACCTCACTCGGTGACGTCACCGTCGACATCGCCTACGGCGGCGCCATCTACGCCCACCTCGACGCGGCCGGCGTCGGCCTGGCCGTCACGCCCGAGCACTACACCGACCTCATCGCCATCGGGCGGGAGGTGAAGTGGGCGCTGAACGACACCGAGTACGCCCGTCACCCCGCCGACGACCGCCTCAGCGGCATCTACGGCACCATCCTGTATGACGACCTCGGCGCCGATGCGGACGGCAATCCGCACCAGCGCAATGTCGCCGTCTTCGCCGACGGCCAGGTCGACCGCTCCCCGTGCGGCTCCGGCACCTGCTCGCGCGTCGCCGTCCTCGCGGCGACCGGCACCCTCAAGCCGGGCCGGACTCTCGTCCACGACTCGATCGTCGGCAGCCGCTTCACCGCCCGCATCGCCGAAGAGCTGACCGCCGACGGTCACCAGTCCGTCATCCCGGTGGTCACCGGAACCGCCTACCGCACCGGCGAGCACCGCTTCGAACTCGACCCCGACGACGACCTCGGCACCGGCTTCGTCCTGCGCTAGCGGGCGGCCCCTGCTCAAGCGCCGCGGTGGCTCATGCGGCGTGACGAAACCCGCCCCGGCCGCGGCGGATCACGCGAGGTGTGCGGGCGAATCGGCAGACAGAGTGGCGCGTGCCGAATGGTGAAGGATCAATTTGGCCCTGAGCGACGCTGCCTCGGCGGCCGGCGCCGGGCGCCGGTCAGTCCTCGTACTCGTCTGTTTCCCGTGCCAGGCGCTCGTCGAGGTCGCCCGCCCACTGCTGGGCCCAGCTTCTCAAGGCGGTGATGGCGTCATCGGTGAGGCAGTAGGCGGCGAATTCCTCGTCGTCGTATCACTCGGCGCCGGCCAGACGGTCGCGCAGGTCATCGAGGCGGAAGGCGTCGTGTCCGTGGCGTTGGCCGAGCTGTTGGAGTTGCGGGCGGGTGTGGCGTTCGGCGGCGGCGTGGGCGTCGATGAGGTCCCGGACAGCGCCGCAATCGGCCAGGGCGCGGACTTCGGTGCCGATGGCGTCGTCGAGTGAGTGGACCGGGCCGTACTCGGTGTCGCGCGGCGGCGACCACAGGTTTTCCTAGAGGATGTCGACTTCGCATGCCGCGCCGTCGGCGCCGGTGGCCACGAGGCGGGCGGAGAGCGGGTCGGTGCTGATCACGGTGACGTGCGCTTAACTGGCCTCCAACACCCCTGCGTTGGGGGCCAGTTCGCTATTGAGAGGAAGCAATGGAATCTGCGGAAACCATGCAACACAAGGGAAAGCTCCGTGTGTCGGATGCCTGGTGGCTCACCGCCGCCGGCGCCCTCGGTGTCACCTCCCAGCTCATCACTTTCATCATTCGCACCGACGTCGCAGAACGCACAGGGTGGATCCTCTATTTAACGGCCTGGATCCCCCTCATCGCGGGTCTCATCCACTACAAGGCCAGCCGCAACCAGCGAGCCTTCCACCACACACGCATGGCATCCTTGCCGATGCTGCTTGCCGGTACGGTCATGATTGCCTTCCATTGGGACGGCTTCCCGCTGAGGTAACCCGCAGACACGCGAAGCGCCTCATTGGCCGATAGGGCAATGCCCGAAGAACCAATACCGGCAGCTTCGCGTTCCCGGAAGACTCTTGTTCGGCCGATCGGATCCTCCGGTCCAGGCGCGGCCGCCACGTCCTCTTCCTTCCCGCGGACCGGCCGCGCCTCCAAGCGTCCGCAGACCGGACATCGCGGTGGTCAAGGTGCCCAGGCTCACGTAGACGAGCGGGCGAGCGGAGGGGGTACGCGGTCCAGACACCGGGAAAGGGCGGTCCCACATTCCGTGATGGGGCGCCGGACCGCGCGCACCGAGGACGGTGCGCCTCGAAAAACCACTGGACCGGCGCGGGGGTGAGCATCGCAGGCAGTACGGGTGCGCCCTGCCCGTGTTGTTGGTGAAGGGAGGCCAACGCGGGCGCAATGTCTCGTTCGCATTAGTCAGCCATACCGTTCCGTCATCATCACACACACCGTCTGCGCGCCCACGCTGGTGGCGCTGCTCCCCGCGAGGCCCGGCCCGGAACAGCGCCCGACGCGGGGCCTCGGCGCGACTTACGGCGTCCGAGAACCTGGAGGGGATCCGGCCCCATTCTCCGTTTAGGCAACGTTTATTGACGTAGCGTTTCCTGAGGACGGGGTTAGAGGTATTAGGAGTTCACTCTGGCCCCTTCTCCAGAAAGGGAATAGGGACATTTTTACCAAATCGGGATTCCTTAGGGTTGTTGCCCTAGCCGCAGGCTCAGCTGCCCTGGCAGTCACGTCTCCCCAGCCTGCGGCAGCCACACCAGCCTCAGTGCACACCAGGGAGGCCCATGCGGCAGAGCCTGTGGTACTCACGTGCAACACCAAGCCCTTGGGAGCCACGAGTACCGCATTCATCACCAACTGGACCTCGCCGAGTTCAACAGTCGGCATCTCTATAGATATTGCGGACAACAGGACTGACGGCCGCTACGCAGCCGTTCGGCTCATTGCCATCGGAATGAACGGGAGCCGCTCTTACAGCAATTGGCTCAAGGCCACCGGTGGCTACGGTGACTACAAATCTTGGAAGGGAACCAGCAGCAACAAGACTGGTCTTGACCACATCCAGCTTGAGGTCGCCACGTTCAAGGGCAAGCGCATGATGTCGCACTGCACCGATATAGCGTAGCCACACCCTCGTCAGTTGCGCCCTTACTCCGTGGAGCTGGCGCTCGCTGGCCCGCCCCGTCCGATGAAATCGGACGGGGCTCGTCGCGACTTACGGCACCCAAGATCCTGGATCGCCCGAAATCCGTATCCTCCCCATCAGGGGCGAGCGGCCATGGCGACCAAGACGAAGTGGAAGGACCGCCGCGCGGCTGCTGTGGCGAGTGCGGATGCCGCATCTTCCTGGTCGGCCCCGCGCTTGAGAGACGGCCTGTGCAAGCCCTGCCGCGCTGAGGGGTCCGTTGTGGCAGCAGAACAGCGCCCTTCGACGGGACCTGCGGGTTGCTCCGGTCGAGGCACAGTACCGTGCGGCCGTGACGCACTGCCGAACCGCGGAGTCTGCGCCCGGCACCTGGCGGAGGAGCTTGCCCTGGCTGGGGCAGAGGCGTGTTGATGCGAGAGTCGCCCTGTCGGGCAACGTTCTGCCCGCCCGGAGGCTGCCGCCTTCCGCGCCGCCTTCGGGCGAACTGGCCGGCTGCCTCACCCAGTCCAGGCGACCGCCGAGGTGGTGGACGTGCCTGCGAAGGAGTAGCGGAAGTAGCCGTCCGCCGTGGCTCACCTCGTTCAGGAGCGCGGACAGGTGGTTGGGGCGAAACGGCTGGCCCGCCCGGCGCCAGCGGGATGCAGGGTTGGTAGCGGTTGTTGCGGTTCGCGATGTGCTCCAGCAGCGGGGCTGCGACCGGTGCAGGGACGGGCGAGGCGGGCTCACCAAGTCGTAGCAGCACCGTGTCGCCGTCACGGATCACGTCATCGATGCTGAGCCCGACGATGCGGCTCACGGGCCCATGGCACGGACAAGGACGACGTTGTGCTCGTGTTCGCCGAGGCTTGCACACAGGCGATAGACAGGGCGAAAGGTGCCGACAGGTACGACGACTGGTGATCGTTGAGGGGTTCTCCACCGACAGGTGGAGAACCCCTCCTAGTGAGCCATGTCACTTGCCGGGGGTGCATAGCGGGGCAGGGGCCAGTGTCTTTATGAGGGTGTAGGGGCGTGTTGAGGTGAGGGGGACGCTGATGGGGCAGTTGCGGGCCGATGAGTTCGACCGGTTCGTGGCGGCTCGGTGGTCGGCGTTGCTTCACCTGGCGCGGCTGTTCACCGGTGGAGACCGGCACCGGGCTGAGGACCTGCTGCAGGAAGCGCTTGTCAAACTGTGGTTTGCCTGGCCGAAGGTGGCTGAACAGGCACCCGAGGCGTATGTGCGCAGGGTCTTGGCCCGTGCTGCGGCTCGCTCGGCCCGGCGTCGCTGGTGGGGCGAGCACCCTGTGGACCAGCTGCCCGATCCGCCCGAGGTGGCAGATGAGACCGCTGCCGTGGACGAGCAGACCCGGTTGGAGGCCGTGTTGGCGTTGCTGCCCGCGCGGCAGCGGGCTGCGGTGGTGCTGCGCTACTACCAGGACCTGCCCGAGCGGGATGTCGCGGAGGTACTGGGCTGTCCGGTGGGTACCGCCCGTTCACTGACGACCCGCGGCGTTGCACGGTTGCGTCAGCTTCTGGCTGAGGCAGAGCCGGTGGAGTGAAGAGGGAGCTATGGATCACTTCGAGCAGGAGCTGGCGCGGATGATGCGCGACAGTCAGGAGGACACGCTCTATGAGGACCGGCACCGAGACCGACTGCACGCCGGCGTTCGCGCACGTCGGCGGGTTCGAGCGGCCTGGACGGCCACCGGATCCGTGCTGACCGTTGCGGGACTCGGAGTCGGACTGATGGTCCTGCCAAGCTCTTTCGCTCAGGACGACCCCACCGGCCCTCAGCACCGCCCCGGTACTCCTGCGGGGTCTGTCCCGATGCCATCGACGCCCCGTCCCGTGCCCACTGACACGGCCCCGATGCCGACTTGCACGTCAACCACCCGGTCGGTGCCGATGCCGTATCACTTCTCGACCGCCGCGCCTTCGATGCCCACTCGTACATCACCCCTCAAGCCAGTTCCGATGCCGACCTGCACCTCAACTACCGGTCCAGTTCGGACGCCGAAACCCACCTCGACCGCCAGGTAGCGCCCTGGCCGCGTTCAAGCAGTGCGATGGACGTGTACAGAAGCCCAGTGTGCGTACACCTGGGCGAGAGGGAGACGGCGACTTCGTTTGCGCGCGCACCGCGCCCTGGGCAACCAAGTCGGCCACGGGGCCTGCCTCGGATCCCGCCGAGCGGGCGAGCTCCGCGCAGTACAGCCGCTAGATATTCATCGATCCTCAAGACCGTCGCCTCCGGCCCTGAAAGTGGCGGGAGGCGCAGGAGGCACCGTGCTCACCGCGTTCGCCCGAGCGTTCAAGACGCCCGACCTGCGCAAGAAGCTGCTGTTCACATTGGGCGTCATCGTGCTCTATCGGATCGGAGTGCATGTTCCGGTCCCGGGGGTGAATTACGCGAACGTCGAGCTCTGCATGGAGCGGCCCCACGCCAACAGCGGGTTGTTCGGCCTGGTGAACATGTTCAGCGGTGGTGCGCTGCTCCAGGTCACGATCTTCGCGCTGGGGATCATGCCGTACATCACGGCGAGCATCATCCTCCAGCTGCTGACCGTGGTGATCCCGCGGCTGGAGGCTCTCAAGAAGGAGGGCCAGTCCGGCCAGGCGAAGATCACCCAGTACACCCGCTATCTGACCGTGGCGCTCGCCGCCTTGGAGGGCACCGGTCTGGTGGCCGCCGCCCGCGCCGGTACGCTCTTCCCGGGCTGCACGCGCCAGATAGTGCCCAGCGGCTCGGTCTTCATCGCCATCACGATGGTTATCACGATGACCGCCGGCACCTGCCTGACCATGTGGCTCGGTGAGCTGGTCACCGGCCGCGGTATCGGCAACGGCATGTCGATCCTGATGTTCATCTCGATCGCAGCTCGCTTCCCGGGCGCACTGTGGCAGGTCAAGCTCGAGGGAGAGCTCGCCGGCGGCTGGATCGAGTTCTTCGCGGTGATCGCGGTGGGCCTGGCGATGGTCGCCCTGGTGGTCTTCGTCGAGCAGGCGCAGCGGCGGATCCCGGTGCAGTACGCGAAGCGCATGATCGGCCGCCGGTCCTACGGCGGTACGTCCACTTACATCCCGCTCAAGGTGAACCAGGCAGGCGTGATTCCCGTCATCTTCGCGTCATCGCTGCTCTCCATCCCGCCGCTCATCGCACAGTTCAGCGGGTCGAAGGCGGCATGGGCGACGTGGATCGCCACCAACTTCACCAAGGGAGACCGCCCCGTTTACATCGCCGCGTACTTCCTGCTGATCGTGTTCTTCGCCTTCTTCTACGTGGCCATCAGCTTCAACCCCGAAGAAGCTGCCGACAACATGAAGAAGCATGGTGGCTTCATCCCGGGTGTACGGGCTGGTCGCCCGACGGTGGAGTACCTGAGCTACGTGCTCAACCGGATCACGTGGCCGGGCTCGCTGTACCTGGGGCTGATCGCGCTCGTACCAACAATGGAGTTGGTGCTCTTCAACGCGAACCAGAACTTCCCGTTCGGCGGAACAAGCATCCTCATCATCGTGAGTGTGGGCCTGGAGACCGTGAAGCAGATCGAGAGCCAGCTTCAGCAGCGCAACTACGAAGGGTTCCTCCGCTGATTCTTCTGATTCTTCGACGTGGGTGGATCGCTCTGGGACCGACCGATGACCCGGAGGTGTGGGGTGGCGCGGTCGAAGTCGTGGGATCGGCGGCAAGTATGTAGGATTCCGTGGCCCGTCACCGCTATAGCGCCCACGACAGCCATACCACCAAGATGACAGGGACCGCGAGGGCTACCGTGCCCAGCGCCACTCCAGCTCGTGCCCGACGACGGTTGGCTCCCTCATCGCCCCGCATTCGGTACAGGCCAGTGAATCCGAAAACAATCGCGCAGATCCCGAGGGGCACAGTGAGGTACACGGGGATGTAGCGGATCCACGGCGGCAGGAAGTGGAGAAAGGGACTCCCGTACAGCGCAAGAGCGGCTGAGCCCAGTACCAGCGAAACCATGCCCGTATCCCCACGCCCGACCTGGGCTTCCTCGGGGCGCTCAGCGGAGTTCATGACCTGAAGCTAAGTGGCCCGCGAACCGGCGCCACATGGGCGCGATGACTCATATCGGCCTAAGTACCTGCGTGCAACTTCTCAGTTCGATGCCACTACGGCCGCTCATCAGCTGTCTTCGAGCTGGCTGATCCCTCCAGGTCGGAAGCAGCGGACCTGCGTCCCGGGCGGCGCTGATGGTTTCCGAGCCCTACGCGGGTGTTGGCAGACCAGGCTCAGGCCGCCATGAAGCGGCCCAGCTCGCGTGACTTCTGCTGAACGGCGACTGCCCACTCCCTCTCAGAGGGATCCGGGGCCGTCGGGACCTGGACATCCTTGACGCCGGCGACCTCGGCGAAGCCTGCTGATTGCCAGTTCACCTCGATGCCTGCTCTCTCCGCCAGGACCAGCACCGTGGCAACGAACCCCTCGGCCAGGGCAGCCATGACGGCGTGACTCGTTCTCCGGTGCCATGTGAGAAGGGCATCGACGAATGCTTTGAACACGACCGGGTCGATCTGGCACTCGTCAGCCTGCATGGGGCCGATGCCGGACGGCAGACCCAGTTCGGCCTGATAGACGCTCAACTGGCTCATGAACAACCGGGAGGCCCCGTTGGACGGGTTCCACAGGGTCTGGTCACCCAGGTCGTAGTACTGACTCAATGCGGCCCCTTCCTTCTGGTCGTACCGGCCAGCGTCATGAGCACATGACATTACGGCCAGTCAGCCCTCCACGAAAAGTGAGCCAGAACCCGAGAATGGACAGCATAAGTGGGTGGGCATGCCACGCTTGGCTGAATCCGACGCGGTTCTCCCGAACTGGAGGCCATCCAGGCACCAGGATGGGGCGCGATGAGTGCTGAGACCCTCCGCCATGTAGTGATCCTCCGCCACGCGAAGAGCGCCCGGCCGCCGGTAGACGATCACGAACGTCCGCTTGCAAAGCGCGGTCGAAAGGATGCACCCGTCGCCGGCCGCTGGCTGGCACGCTCCGGCATCACCCTGGACCTGGCGTTGTGCTCGACGGCTGCGCGCTGCCGCGAAACCTGGGAGCTTGCTGCGCCCGAGCTGCCGGAGAGACCGAGGACGTCGTACGAGGAACGCGTGTACGAGGCGTCTCCGGGTGAGCTGATTGCTGTCCTGAACGAGGTATCCGACGAGGTCCACAACCTGCTGCTCATCGGGCACAACCCCGGGGTACAAGGTCTCGTCGACCTCCTCGCGAGCGAGGCAGAAGATGACGCGCTGGCACGATTCCACCGTGGCTTCCCCACATCCGCGATCGCCGTACTCACCCTCAACGGCTCCTGGCAGGGCGTTGAATCGGGTGCCGGGCGGCTGATTGCCTTCTGGGCCCCGCATGCCTGATTGACCTCCACCCTGCCCAGCGCGCCAAGCTGTTGCCCCATGCCGCGCCGGGTGCCGAAGGCCGTCCAACGGCACCCGGCCCGTCATCCGCTCATTCACCGCTGCTGAGGAAGGCCCGCAGTAGGCGGCCACAGCACCGGTAAGGTGTCCGACGGGTCGTGTGACGGGAACACGCCTGATCGGTCACCCCGCGGCGGGCTCCGTCGCCATCACACGCACTGGGCGCGTCTCCGGCAGCAGCGCGAAGCAGCCCAGACTGAGCAGGGCGATCCCCGTCAGATACGCGGCCACGCCCCAGGGAACCGGGCCGCCCCGCTGGGCGAGTGCCGTCGCCACGATCGGCGTCAGCGCCCCACCGAGGACCCCGCCGAGGTTGTAGCCGACCGCGGCCCCCGTGCAGCGCACGCGCGGCTCGTACAGCTCCGGCAGATACGCGGCGATCACAGCAAACATCGTGATGAACGACAGCAGCGCCCCCAGGAAGCCGAGGAACATCAACAGCGGTGCCCCCGTGGCGAGCAGCGCGACCATCGGAAACATCCAGACGGCCGAGGCCGCGCATCCCGCCAGGCACAGGGGCCGCCGGCCGAAGCGGTCGCTCAGCAGCGCCGCCAGCGGTGTGCATGCGGCCTTCACCACCACCGCGGCCATGATGCAGGTCAGCATGACAGTACGGCTCACGCCCAGTCGTTCCGTCGCGTAGGCGAGAGACCAGGTCGTCACGGCGTAGAAGATCGCGTATCCCACCGCGAGCGCGCCGGCGGTCAGCAGAACGAGCCGCCAGTGGTCGCGCACCACGTTGACGATCGGCACACGTGCGTGATCCTCGATTTCACGGAAACGCGGACTCTCGGCGAGCGACGACCGCAGCCACAGCCCCGCCAAGGCCAGCAGGCCGGCTGCCCAGAAGGGCACGCGCCACCCCCAGGATGCGAACTGCGCGTCGGACAGCGTCGCCGAAAGCGCCAGCATCACGCCGTTGGCGAGCAGGAACCCCAGTGACGGCCCGACCTGCGGAACGCTTGTCCACAGCGCGCGCCGTTCGGCGGGCGCGTGCTCCGCGGTCAGCAGCACTGCCCCGCCCCACTCCCCGCCGAGCCCGAGCCCCTGTAGGAACCGCAGGACGAGCAGCAGCACGGGAGCGGTCACCCCGATCGTGTCGTACGTCGGCACGCAGCCGACCGCGACCGTGGAGGCACCGGTGAGGAGCAATGACGCGAGGAGAACCGGGCGTCTGCCGTGCCGGTCCCCGATGTGCCCGAACAGCACCGAGCCGAGTGGCCGGGCGACGAAGCCCACGCCGAAGGTTCCGAAGGCGGCCAGCGTCCCGGCGACCGATGAGAACGTGGGAAAGAACAGCGGCCCCAGGACCAGCGCCGCAGCGGTCCCGTAGACGAAGAAGTCGTAGAACTCGATGGCAGTCCCGGTGAGTGAGGCGGCCGCGAGCCGCAGCATGGAGGGCGCCCTTACGGTGCGTACGTCGTGCATACCACTTCAATTACCCACGGTGACAACGGTTACGCGAGCGCGGGGGCGCGGACGTGGGTTCGTACGTCACGTCGATGCGTCCAGCGAGACCATGGACGCGGATCGTGCCCCACAGGGGGACGACAAGCCGGCGGTCGGTGGGCCCGCCGCACAGGTCGTGATGACCCCGCGGATGTCTGCGCTCGGCCGGCTGAGTGCCCATCACGTGATCCACCGGACACCTCCTCCGGACCACGAGCACCTGGCCGAACTGCGACTGCCGCCGTGCAAGAAGCGGTGGCGGCCCTCCTGCGAGATCCACCTTCCCGATGGGACGGTGCTGCGCGGGCGGCAGGGGACGGTGCCGTCGCTGCTCCTGTGCCTGGGGGTGCTGCCGTTCGTTCTGGTGTATCTGGTTGCCCTGGCGTTCTCCGACTCACCCGCCGGTGCCACTACTGCCCCGCTGCGGACGGCTTGGAAGCGGCCGGGTGAGCTCTTCGGCCGGGCGGCCCTGACCGAGTCCGCGCGTGGCCGGTTCCGCGTTCAAGGCGGCAGGCTCGACCACCGGGTGGCGTACGCGCAGGCGGTGGCGAAGTACTGGGAGCGGTAGTGGCACAGGGCGCGGCCTCATCGCCGACACCACCGAGGAGAAAGCGTGAGCGTCCTGATCAACCCCGCGGACCTCACGTACGAAACCGACCTGGAGGTCGAGACCAGTCTCGATGGAAAGCGGCAGCCTGGCTGGGCTATGTGTGGACCGTCGCGGCGAATGCCGGCTCCGGCGCCCGACACCGGGCTCTTCATGGGCGACGACCTGCTTCTGGACCTCAAGAGCACCATGCGAGCTCAACCGACGTCCGCCCGGTGGGCTTGATGCACGCAGAGGCTGTGGACCTGCTCGGGATGGAACCGGCCCCCTACCTCATGAGTGGCGTCCGGTGGCGGCGATGGAGGTCGCGCGCCCTCCTTTGGCCGACGGTGGCGTGGTCGTGACGGTCGTGCGGAAGTTTGTGCTGCCGCGCCTCCGCCTGCGCGAAGGTCAGCAGGTCGACCGCCGGCCGTGTGCGCCCCTTTCACGCCCTCCCGCTCCGGCCTGCGCCCCGCGAAGATGCTGCCCATGCCTGATCCGCACTGCAACAACTGCTGCCCCGTCGAACCGCCCAAGCCTGAGACGCCCGTACCGTGGCCGCTCGGGGCGCTGCTGTGGCTCGGCATCATCCTCGGCGTGGGCGGCGGCGCCTACGTGTGCGTGATGTGGCTGATGGCCAGCGCCTTCTGACGCACCGAATCCTCGCCGTCGTTGGCCGGCCCGGGGGCGTTCTCATGCCACAGCGCCTAGTTGTACTGACCGGGGACGTTAGTCAATCGTGTGAACGGCGGCTGACTGCCACACGCGGTGTGCGGACGGTGATGGTTGTACTGGTGGAGCCAGCCGGACAGTGCGTCTCGTCGTTCTTGCTCGCTGGTGTAGCAGCGGGCGTAGGCCCAGCCGTCGGCCATGGTGCGTTGGAAGCGCTCGACCTTCCCGTTGGTCTGCGGACGGTAAGGGCGCGTGAACTTCGGCGTGATCGACAGCGCGTCGCACGTGTCCCGCCACAGGTTTGACCGATAGGCACCTCCGTTGTCCGAGAGCACCCTCTCGATGGTGACGCCGCGCGCGGCGAACCACTCCACCGCGCTGTGCAGCACGCTGACTGCGGTCATGGACGTCTCGTCATCGTGGACCTCGGTGTATGCGACGCGAGAGTGGTCATCGATGACGGTGTGCACAAATGCGTATCCGAGCTTCGGGCCGCCGTAGGCGTTGCGTGACTTGCCAGGAGTCGCGGAGCGGTGTTTTTCGCCTTGGCGGCGACCGACGTAGCGCCAGCCGCCGCCGTCGGGGATGTTCCCGAGCTTCTTCACGTCCACGTGCACCAGCGATCCCGGATGGTCGTGCTCATACCGGCGGACGGGCTCGCCGGACGCGCGGTCGACGTAGGCGAGTCGGTTCAGGCGGGCCGATCGCAGGATTCGGTGCACTGTCGACGGGGCGATGTTGAGTCTCGCAGCGAGCTGGACCGGCCCTTCCCGCAGACGTAGTCGTAGGCTGACGCACCTCTTCGTCACGGTCTTGGGTGTCTTGGCCGGCGAGCTCCGCGGTCGTGAGGATCGGTCCTGCATGGACTCGTCTGCGAGGTAGCGGTCGAGCCAGCGCTTCACGGTCGGCCAGGACACCTGGAAGCGGGCCGCGACTTCGCTGACTGGCCAGCCGTCGTCAGCGACGAGTCGAGCGACTTTCAGCCGGTGGCGCGGGGTGAGGGCCGCGTTCGAATGCGACATTTCTGAGCTCCTGGACAGGCTGAAGGGCCGGCCATGGTGTGTGGCCGGCCCTTCAGCCTGGAGACATGTGGGTAGGGATTGTGCGGCTCAGTCGACTGGGGAGACTCGGATGAGGTTGCCGTCGGGGTCTGTGATCACGAACGTGCGGCCGAAGACAGCATCATGCGGCTCCTGCACAACGTGGACCCCCTTCGAGGCCCACCTCGTGAAGATCTCGTCGATCGCCTCCGGTGGCCCCGGCACCATGAGTCCGATCTCGGTCGTACGAGGGGTGCTCGGGACCGCGTGCTCGCTGTAGCCCGTCCACAGCGCGAACAGGACACCGGGGGCAGCTTCGAAAGCTACGTAGTGGGGACTGGTGAAGGTCGGTTCGATCTCGAACAGGTCACTGTAGAAGGCGGTGGCGGCCTCGGCGTCGCGGACGCCGATCAGGAACAGGTTCGGTGTGGGCATGGAGCGCTCCTCAATTCGTTGATTACTCGGTACAGCACCCAGTGGATCGCCCCATCGCGACAGAACCTGTCATCTTTTCTGAGAACATGGGTCAGCATGAAGGCTTCAAGGCTCCTGCATCTCCTGTTGCTCCTGCAGACCCGCCAGCGGCTCACTACGACGGAGCTCGCCGCGCGTCTTGAGGTGTCCCGGCGTACTGTGCTGCGGGATGTCGAGGCGCTCTCGACAGCGGGTGTGCCCGTCTATGCCGAACGCGGGCGTAACGGCGGGATCGTCCTGCTCCCCAGCGCACGGCTCAACGCATCCCATCTGGAACCACCAGAGCTGGAGGCCCTCTCCGTAGCTGGCTTGGACAGCGCACAACGTGAGCGAATGGGCCTGTCTGCGGTGTGGGAGTCGGCGGAGCGCAAGATCGCCGCTCGCCAGGCTGCAGCACCTGAGTCGCCGAGCCCGCTGCGGCTGGCGGACCTGGTGCTTGTCGACAGCGCCGCGTGGTTTGCTGCCCCCGAGGCAGCGGTCGATGTATCGGATCTGGCCTCGGCCCTGCGACACCGTCGACGCCTTCGAATCCAGTACCGGCGCAGCGCCGAGAGCCATGCCTCGACACGGGTGGTTGACCCGTACGGGATCGTGGCGAAATCAGGTCGCTGGTATCTCGTCGCCGATGACCAGGGGGACAGCCGGCTGCTCGCTCTGGAACGACTTTCGGCCTTCGAACAACTCGACGCGCCAGCCGTACTCCAAGCAGACGAAAGCCTCCGCACCAGATGGGCCGCGTTGAAGAAACGCACCGAGGGGCAAGATCGTGTGAGCGTGACCATCCGCCTGCCGGAAAATGGCCTCGATCTGGCGCGACGCATCCTCGGCACCCGCATCCACCATGTCTCCGACCCGGAAATCGGCTCGCGCGTCGTCATCGTGCGCTACCCCGAGATCGAGTCGGTGCGTCAGCTCCTCCAGTTCGGCGACCACATCGAGGTGCTCGCCCCAGAGGCGGCCCGCACACGCATCAGTCAGCTCGCCAGGGACCTGGCTGACAGACACTCAACCCCCGCAGCCTGATTGCCGATCAGAACCCCTGCTCTCAATCAACGTCTCCGGTCAGTACACCTAGTTGTGGCGTTGAACAGTCCGTGAGTACCCCTGCCGCCCTGCTACGGCCAGCAGAAGTGGGGGAGGTTGCCGACTTGCGGCGCCGTCTCCGCTCGCGTCGCCCGCCACCACGGCATGGCTGCCACCGGCAGCCAGCCCGATCCCAGACATCATCCCCAACAGCGCGAACACCACCCAGGATTCGGAACTCCGCATGAGGTCCGCGATGGGACGGTCACCGTGCCGGCGTCCCCGGCTGGCTCCAGATCCACGGGCCCGGAAGGTGTCCGGACGAGGAACATCCCGTGAAAACAGGGAAGTTGTGTCAGTGACAAGGGGCACACTGAGAGCAAGCAGACGTGTGAGCCCGGGGGAGTGCGATGGACATCAGGTTCGAGCTGATCGGTCCGGACAGCCGGCAGGAGCTGCGGTCGCTCTACACCTGGCTGTGCGACGACCGTTCGCTGCGCGGCCGGATCCCGATCGAGCCGGTGCGCGGACCGGCCAGGCCGGACGAGATGGGCGGCGACCTGGAGGCCGTGCTCGCGCTGGTGTCCACGCTCGCGACGCTGGCGCAGCTGCCGTTCTCCTACGCTGCTTGGCGGGACGGGCGCAGGCCTCGGTCCCAGGTCATCATCCAGGCCGTGGGCGCTACGCCCGGGGAACTGGAAGCGGTCCGGGAGGCATTCCCGGACGTCTCGGTGCGGCCGATCGCCGGGGACGGTCAAGAGCCGGACCCGGAGCCGGGTCCAGGTACGGAGCAGGAGGCGGGGAGGTGACCGTCGACGGGACGACGGAGGGCACGGGCCCCGAGGACGCGCTGGGGATCGACGCCGCGCGCTCGGCCTGTGTCCTCATCGGCGTCGACCATTACTCCGAACTCGAACCGCTGCGCAGCGTACGGCACAACCTCACCGAACTGGCTGCCGCGCTGACCGACGAAGCGATCCTGGGTATCCCCGCGGAGCGGATCACAACGGTCCGGAACCCGGAGTCCGCGGCCGCTCTTGTCGGCCCGATCCGCGCGGCTGCCCGGGTGGCCGCCGACACTCTGATCGTCTACTACGCGGGGCACGGCCTGCTGGACCGTGCGGAGGAGGAGCTCTACCTCACCCTCCCCGACTCCGTCGAGGACCAGCCCGAGACGGCCGTCAGCGACTCCTACATCCGCCGCGCCATGCGCGATCACGGCTCCGCCGAGCGCCGGGTCCTCCTGCTGGACTGCTGCTACAGCGGCCGGGTCCTCAAGGGCGGCATGTCCGTCGCGGACCGTGGCGTGCGGGCATCGGGGAAGACGCTGAAGGGCGTGCGCGGCGCCTATGTGATGACGTCCACGTCAGCGGACCGCAAGTCCCATGCTCCCGACCCCCGCCGGTGTACGGCATTCACCGGTGAATTCGTGGGCGTACTGCGCGAGGGCGTGCCCGACGGGCCCGAGCTGCTGGGGCTGCACGCGATCTTTGAGGCGGTCCGGGACCGGATGGCCGAGCGCCGGTTGCCGCAGCCGCAGGAGCCCCAGGACCGGGACGAGGGCGGGGTCGGCCTCCTGCCGTTCATCCGCAATCTGGCGGTGGTGCCGCCCCTGAGAGTCACCGGCCCGCCTGTTGCGCCGCGCGTGCGCATCCCGCGCCGCGCGCTGGCGACAGGCGCCCTGGTGCTCGGCCTGGTGGCAGGACTCGCCGCACCGCCCGTGTGGCAGTGGGTGCGGGAACTCCATCCCCGCCTGCCGGGCGGTGCCTGCTCGCCGCGGGCCACCCTGCTGAGCTACTCCGACGCGCTCGACAAGCAGCAGGCGTCGGGCGAGACCATCGGCGGCCTCTCCGCGCTCGCGCTCACTGGGCCCGGCCAGGCCCTGGCCATGACGGACAATCAGGCGGGGCGGGCTTTCCCGCTGTGCCTCGGTCCACCGGAGAAGCTCCGCCCCGAGGCCCTGACCGCCAAGACACTGCGCACCCAGAGCGGCACCAAACCCTCCGAGTGGTTCGACGGTGAGGGCCTGGTCGTCGAGCGCGGCGGAAAGACGATCCTGGTCGCCTCGGAGTCCGGGCCCGCGATCCGCCGCTTCAAGATGGCCACGGGCACACAGGTGGGCCCTGACCTGCCCATGCCGCCCGAGTTCCGGACCAGCCCGCAGGGCCAGGGACAGGCCGGGCGAACGATCGAGTCACTGACCGTCTCCCCGGACGGGAGGCATCTCTACGCCGCGATGGAGGGCGCGTTGGCCAAGGACGGTGACTCCCGCGGCCGCAACATGCTCCGCATCCAGCGCTACGTCGGCACCCCGGGCGGCGCCTACCGCCTCGACCGGCAGTACGCGTACCAGGCCAAGGAGGGCATGTACCTCGCTGAACTGACCGCGTCCGCCGATGACCGGCTGCTCGCCCTGGAACGGCAGTACGTGGACGGCGTCGGCAACGCGATCCGGGTCTACGACGTCCCCCTCAAAGGCGCCCAGCCCGTGGACGCGCGCAAGGCGCTCTACGACCAGCCGGCCGATGTGTTTGTCGAGCACAGCCTGCTCTTCGACCTCGGGCAGTGCCCTGCCGGTGACCCCGGTGTCGTCCCCACCCACTCGGGACGGATCGTCAGTCCGCTGCTGGAGAACGTCGAGGGAATGGCCCTCGGCGCGCCGTGGACCGCCGGCCCGCACAAGGGCCAACGTCCGCTGTACCTCGTGTCGGACGACAACACCAACAGCGAACAGACCACCCGTCTCTACGCGTTGAGCGTGCAGCTCCCCTGAGTTCGCCCAGGCAACCCGGTCCGGGCCGGTCCGATGGGGTGCGGTGCGACCGGTTGTGCCCGGTGCAAGATGGAGGGGCTGTCGGAGTGCCTGCCATGGTTCGGCCTGGCATGACTGTGTAGCGGCTTGGAGATCATCTCGGGTGGTCTGTGGAACGTGGAGTCCGGCCTCCGCGGCGGCGGACAAGGACCAGGGCAAGCCACGTCACAGTGCGGTCGATGAAGAACGCCCGGCTGCGCCGGCCTGGCCATCCATCCGGAACTGTGTCCAGTCTGACCATGCTTTTCTCCCCGCCGGTGTCGTGTGCCGTCGAAGGCCGGCCGCGTGGCACCCAAGCTTAAGTTGGATCCAGGGCGTGCGAATTGCCATGCCGGCAACAATGATTGCCATTTTCAACACGGGGGCGCAGTGTGGTTCCTGCCAAGGCAAACGAAAACAGGAGGCTGCACAATGACGGCGCACGAACAGGCTGGGGCCGCACTGGGCTCTGGCGACAACGCACCGCTCAACACCCGCGTCCACCGCATTCGAACCGGTGAGTTGCAGGGCAACGCCGCCATCAGCGGCGGCACCGTCGGTTCGAAGAAGCTCTGGATGGGCCTGGTGGAGAACCCACCCATGAGCGCAACGGACAACCATCATCACGGCGATTCGGAGGCGGGGATCTACGTGGTGAGCGGTCACCCCGTGTTCGTCTACCACGACGGCGCACAGGAGGTGCGGCTCGCCGGCAGCCCAGGCGATTTCTTCCTCGTCCCCCCATTCGTCCCACATCGAGAGGAGAACCCCGACCCGAACGAGCCTGCGGTCGTCGTGATCGCTCGGACCACGCAAGAGCCGATCAAGGTATCCGTGCCCGAGCTGTACCAACTCAACGAGCCAGAAACGCAGTAGCGAGAAGGTCGCGTGCGGCCACGACGTCCCCCACCAGCTGAGAGAACGACTGTTGCTGACCACGGGCCGACCACGCTCCACCTGGCGGACACCCCGGCCTGCCGCGGTGTACTCATGCGGGTCCTGCGCGCGCAGCTCGGCACCGACCTGGCGAACATCGCAGCCCTTACGCACCGGGTCCTGGCCGGTACCTACACAGGGACGCTGCCCGACGTGGAACATCTCGCCCGCACGCTGCGCATGGCAGGCATCGCAGCGGTGGCCGTGGGCCGCTGAGGCGCGGCAGGCGGCTCAGGCGGTGCCGGGGCCGAAGCTACCGTGGGGGAGTGGTGTGCGACGTAGGCGCGGACGGTGACGCCGGCTCTGCCGAGGGTGCGCCAGGGGCGGAGGAGCCGCTGGAGAGCCACAGTCCGCCGAGCGCGGAGGCGGCCTGGCGGCGGTTGCCTCATCGGCTGCAGTGACCGCATCGACGAAGCCGAGACGGAAGGCTGGCTCGGCGAGGTCGACGGTCTCCAGGTCAGCCTGGCTGGCGCTGAGGAGAAGCGCCGCCAGCTCGATCGGGGCCACGGGCAGCATACGGCCGTGGACCTTGGCATTCCCACCACGCGTGGTGATCGATGAACCCACGAAGGGTGGGATGCCGCATGCCCCTCAACCAAGATCGAGAACAAGTTCAAAGAAGCGTGCGTCAAACGCCCTTCAGAACACGATCAAGTGCCGCCCGGCCTGCAGGTCCCCAGTTCGGCTTGCCGCCGGGAAGCCCCTGATCTCCGTTCTGCCCCATGAGCATCAGGAAGAGGCTCTTCAGAGCGGCCAGCCCGCGGGCGCGCCGGATCGCCGCCTCGTCTGCATGCGCGTACATGTCGAAGAACCGTGAGGCCGTGCCCGCGGGTAGCAGTACCCATGCGGCGGCGAGGTCCCACGCTGGATCGCCGGCGAACATGTCGCCGAAGTCGACGATGCCCGAGAGCGTTCCGTCCGAGACGACGACATTCGCGGGATGGAGGTCGCCGTGCACCCACACCGGCGGGCCCTCCCACGCGTGGGCCGCAACGGCATCGTCCCAGACGGCCCGGACATCGGCAGCGATGTCGTCGGGGGCAACGGCCTGGAAGAAGTTCTCGAAGCCGTCCGCACAGTTCTTGGGATGGGCACCGCGGTCCGTAGCGATCGGCGCCTCCGCGGGCGCCTCCACATGGAGCGCCCGGAGGAAGCCCGCCAGCGTGTCGGCCGCGTGGGCGCCGCGGCTGATCGAACCGTGGTCCAGCGGCTCGCCGGGAACCCACGTCATCACGGTCCAGTGCTTGGGGAAGCGCTCGGACGGTTCGCCGAACCGCACCGGGGTCGGCACCGGGAGCGGCAGGCGCGGGGCCAGCACGGGTAGCCAGCGCCGCTCCTTGAGCTGGAGCTCTGGGGTGGGGTCCATCCGCTGCATGCGCACGGCCAACTCGTCCCCGAGGCGCCACATTTGGTTGCCCCAGCCGCCCGGCACCTCGCGGATGGCCAGCCCTGCAAGGTCTGGATGTTGCTCCTGCAGCAGGTCGCGGACCAGGTCTGCGGTGATCTCGATCTCGGTGTCGGTCATGCGAAGCCACAGTAC
>NZ_JBYISA010000059.1:0-25613 GCF_057708345.1 Streptomyces sp. bgisy130 | reverse complement strand
AAGGGACTGGATCATTCTCCGGAACCATGTCAATGTACAACGTCCCGTAAAAACCCAGGTCAGTGAGCGTGTGCGGGCCGTCCTGACTAGCAGTAGAGCCAGCACGGCAATCAGTACACGGTCCTGATCCGTCTCGACAACGAGACTCGTCCCAGGAGACCCACCTGTCGAATCCCGCGATGCGATCGTCCCGTTTCACCACTCCCTCCTGCTGACACTCGGCGCCCTGAACGCATGGGAGGCCCAGGGGATTGGGGACTACGCCGCGTTCTCCACAGCTCTGTGTCTTTGTGCCTCTGCTGCCGGCCTCTTCGGCGAGGACCTCGTGCAGCGTGGATACCGCTCGGATCACAGCATTCTCGTCTGTGTGTGGCTCGAAAACCCCGATCGGCAAGTCGTGCAATCGCAGCGCAGGTTGATCGACCAAAACGCGTCGTCGCTGCGAGACTACAGCGTCTCTGCGAGGCAGATCTACTGGTCGAGGACCGGACGGGAACCGGGTACTTGAGCGCGTACCAGCCGGCGCCGTTGGCGGCAGACGAGAGCGACTCCCCGTACGTGTAGAGCGAAACATAGACGACGATCGCCGGTTAGCCAAACCGGCGATACTCGCGACTATTGAGGTGTTCGCGCTCCGCTGCGCTTGGCCTTGGAGTCGTGGCGGACACAGATGGCAACGCCGCATTCATGCAAGGAGGAAGTAAGCAGCCTGCGCCAACTGTCGCTCTGAAGTTTGTAGCGCATCTCCGTCGGAAGGCGATACCTCCGCCGAGTAGGCATGGGGTGTCGGTGCGGTTGATTCCGTTCTGTCGCCCCGCATATCCCTCCGGAAGGAACACCAGTCTATGTACCGATCCGGAAGACCCCCTGCCAATTTCGCCCTGGGTTGCCAATCTCTCTAATGCCGAGGCGGACTGCATTCGCGACGTGGAGTCATGGCAGTAGCGCTCCGACCTGGGCAAAAGTGCAGGAGCGTCTTCGCCCTGCGTGACGCGTGTATGGCGGCATGGCTGCGGCACGGCGACCAGACCGCAGAGCACATCTTCGCGGTGGCCGAGTGCGTCGGCATGAGCGCACCTCGTCTCGCCGAACGCTTCGCGCACTGCCTTCGGAAGCCGTCACCGGCGGAGATCCCTGGGGGCCGCCTCGCCTTTAACCTCCGCCTCCCTGGCCTGACAACCGAGCCGATCGCGATGGTGCGCCGCCCGTAACGCCGTCGTGCCGAGCTGCGGCATGTCCGCGAAATCTCCTGCTGCCACACCACAGCCGATTGGTGGGCGGAGAACCGGTTCTCCGCCCACACGGGCCCACCCTCTCCCGCACTCACAGAAATCCCTACATGACTGAACGACCGTTGCTTCCTTCTTCGATTGCGCCCGTTCCAGGGAGCGCCGCAAGCGCCGCATTCCTCAACGTCACGGACACCGCCGAGTACCTCGGCCTGTCACCCCACACCCTCTACGTATGGCGGCATCGACGGCAGGGCCCGCCGAGCTTCCGCATGGGCCTTCGCGGCCGCGTCATGTACCGGCGGGAAGCCCTCGATGCCTGGATCCGTGAACAGGAGCAGGCCGACTCCCGCACCAACCCCGCGCTGAACCCGCTGAGCGCAGCTCCGCGCCGGCGGTACGGCCGCCCCAGCTCCTGACGCGCCGTACGCCGTTGAGTGCCGTTTCCACCCCCAATGAATGAGAGTTACTTGGCCGGCTACATAGAAGACCGCTGGATCAAGAAGAAGGATCCGGTCACCGGGAAACGAGAGCGAACTGCTCGCTACGGCAAGGGAAAGCGGTACAAGGTCGCCGGTATACCCGGGGTCCGGGACCGTTCCTTCGACACCCTGGAGGACGCCAAGGCGTGGCTTCGGCGGACAGCCACGGACGAAGAGCGCGGCGAGTTCGTGGACCCGCGTGAAGGATCCATCATGTTGGCCGACTACATCTCTATTCACTGGGCGCCAGGCCGAGGTGGTGTTCCGAAGACTCGGGACAACCAGGAACGGAGAGTGCGCCTTCACATCGTTCCTCATCTGGGTGAGCTCGCACTCAAGAACATCACGGCGGCGGATTTGCGCGCGTACATAGCGAAGTTGGAGGCCAGTGTCTCCTCGGTCGACTATAGGCGCGGCATCCTGTCCGAACTTTCCTCCATTCTGGAGGCGGCCGTCGATGACAAGCGGCTTGCCAGGAACCCCATGGACGCGAAGTCCGTGTGGTGGCCCAAGGCGCCACAAGAGCGACGCGAGGCTTGGCTGTTGGAGACGGCGCTGCGAGTCCGTGACGCGATCAGCCCGCGAAACCGGATAGCCGTCGTAATCGGTCTCGGCTGCGGGCTGCGTCAGGGCGAGGTGTTCGGATTGAGCCCGGAGGACATCGACTACGCGCGAGGTGTCGTCCACGTCCGCCGCCAAATTCAGGCGATCAGAGGAAGGTTGTACTTCGCCCTACCGAAGGGAGCCAAGACCCGTACCGTCGACATGCCCCCTTCGGTGGCCGAGGAGCTGAAGCGTCATGTCGACGCGTTCCCGCCAGTGGAGGTGGAGCTTCCGTGGGGGAAGCTGGAGGGGCAGGGGAGGAAGTTTCCCTTGCTGCTCACCACGCGATTCGGCAACGCCGTTGCGGTGAACACGTGGAACACCTACACCTGGAAACCCGCGTTGGCGGAGGTTGGCATCATCCCGCCGCGCGCCAAGGGGGCGAAACCCTGGCAGTGGGCGGCGGCCCCGAAGGACGGGTTCCACGTGCTGCGGCACACCTATGCCTCGATCATTCTGGAGGCCGGAGAGTCTGTCGTGACCTTGGCGCGGTGGCTCGGGCACTCCTCGCCCGCGATCACCCTCGGTTACTATGCTCACTTCATGCCGGAGGCGGGAAGCAAGGGGCGCACCGCCATCGACGGACTGCTCGGGAAGCAGGGAGAACTGCATGCCATGCGAAACTCCCCAGATTCTCCCCAGGGCCGTTGACGGGCGATGTCCGCTGCTGCACCCGTCCGAAGTCGATCGTGGATTGCAAGGCTGAAGAGATGGGTGGCCTGGGAAAGTGCTTGCAGAAGTGACAGCGACTCGCTATGTCACGCCCTTGCGTGAAGGCGGATCGCTCCCGGGGATCGTCGAGGCCGATGACCTCGGTACCTACATCATGAAATTCACCGGTGCCGGGCAGGGGCGCAAGACGCTCGTGGCCGAGATCATTTGTGGGCAGCTCGGGCGCCGGCTCGGGCTGCGGGTGCCGGAGCTGGTGCAGATGCAGCTCGACCCCGTCATCGGGCTGAGCGAGCCCGATCAGGAGGTGCAGGAGCTGCTGAAGAGCAGTGGCGGGCTCAATCTGGGCATGGACTACCTTCCCGGATCGCTGGGCTTCGATCCGCTGGCCTTCGAGGTGAGCGCCCGCGAGGCGGGGCGTGTGGTGTGGTTCGACGCGCTGATCAACAACGTCGACCGGTCCTGGCGCAATCCCAATCTGCTGGTGTGGCACGGCGAACTGTGGCTGATCGACCACGGCGCCGCGATGATCTGGCACCACAACTGGCCCACCGCCGAGAAGGCATCGGCCCGTCCGTACAACGCCTCCGATCATGTGCTCGCCACCTTCCGGCCGGATGTCGCCGCGGCGGCCGAGGAGTTCGCGCCGCAGATCACCGAGGAGCTGCTGACCGAGATCGCGGCGGATGTCCCGGACGAATGGCTGGCCGACGAGCCGGGCTTCGACTCCCCGGACGTGCTGCGCCAGGCGTATGTACGCACCCTGCTGGCCCGGGCCCGGACGGTCACCGAGCAGATCACGCTGGGGGAGCCCTCCGGGGACAAGCCCTCGCAGGCACCGGATTGGCTGGCGGCGAAGCGTCCGCGGAGGGCAGTGAAGTGACCGGACTGCACAACGGCCGCGACGTCTTCGAGTACGCCCTGCTGAAGGTCGTGCCCCGGGTCGAGCGCGGCGAGATGATCAATGCCGGGGTGGTCGTGTACTGCCGTGCCCGGCGCTTCGTCGAGGCCCGGACCTATCTGGACGAGGCCCGGCTGCTGGCCCTCGACCCCACGGTCGATGTGGCCGGTGTACGAGCCGCGCTCGGCGCCGTCGAGGGGATCTGCGAGGGCGGCGAGCGGGCCGGACAGGCGGCGGGGGATGACGCGGGACGCCGCTTCCGCTGGCTGATCGCACCGCGCAGCACCATCGTGCAGCCGGGCCCGGTGCACACCGGTCTGACCGCCGACCCCGCCGCCGAGGCCGAGCGGCTGGTGGAGCTGCTGGTGCGCTGAGGATCAACGGGACCGTCGTTCGGGCGCCCGGCGCCGCCTTCGGGCGGGCCGGGCGCTTCGTCGTGGCGTGCCCCGGGCCCCGGCCGGTCTCACAGGTGAGGTGGGCAACGGTGTGGTGGTGGGGCGTTGACAGCGGGTGGCCGGGCTTCTAGCGTCAGCCCTGCTCAGGCTACTAAGCGGTTGCTCACCCACGGGATCGGTGCGGCGGACCGCTTGTCGAGGTTTCGAGGGTGAGGAGAACCCGCATGTCCACCACCGAGCAGCGCGTCGCCATCGTCACGGGCGCGGCCCGCGGTATCGGCGCGGCCACCGCCGTACGCCTGGCCGCCGAGGGCCGTGCCGTCGCCGTACTCGACCTCGACGAGGCGGCCTGCAAGGACACCGTCGAGAAGATCACCGCGGCCGGTGGCAAGGCCATCGCGGTCGGCTGTGATGTCTCGGACGCGGAGCAGGTCGAGACGGCGGTCGCCCGGGTCGTCTCCGAGCTCGGTGCGCCGACCGTCCTCGTCAACAACGCCGGTGTGCTCCGCGACAACCTGCTGTTCAAGATGAGCGAGAGCGACTGGGACACGGTCATGAACGTGCATCTGCGCGGCGCGTTCCTGATGTCCCGCGCCTGCCAGAAGCACATGGTGGACGCCAAGTTCGGGCGGATCGTCAACCTCTCCTCCAGCTCGGCGCTCGGCAACCGCGGACAGGTCAACTACTCGGCCGCCAAGGCCGGTCTCCAGGGCTTCACCAAGACCCTCGCCTTCGAGCTCGGCAAGTTCGGCGTGACCGCCAACGCCGTCGCCCCCGGCTTCATCGTCACCGACATGACGGCGGCCACCGCCGAGCGCGTCGGCATGGGCTTCGAGGAGTTCCAGGCCGCGGCAGCCACCCAGATCCCGGTACAGCGCGTAGGCCGGCCGGACGACATCGCCAACGCGATCGCCTTCTTCACCGGCGACGCGGCCGGCTTTGTCTCCGGCCAGGTCATGTACGTCGCCGGCGGCCCGCTCAACTGACCGCCCCACGACCTCAGGAGTTCTGGACATGACCGAGCAGGACAGCGGGCTCCCCGAGCCCACCGGCAAGGTGGCGCTGGTCACCGGTGCCAGCCGCGGTATCGGCTACGGCATCGCCGAGGCCCTGGTGGCCCGCGGCGACCGGGTCGTCATCACCGGCCGCAACGAGGACGCGCTCAAGGAGGCCGCCGAGAAGCTGGGCGCCGACCGGGTGCTCGGCGTCGCCGGCAAGGCGCATGACGAGGCCCACCAGGCCCTGGCCGTCGAGCGCGCGATGGAGACCTTCGGCCGCGTCGACTACCTCGTCAACAACGCAGGGACGAACCCGGTGTTCGGCCCCATCGCGGACCTCGACCTGGGCGTGGCGCGCAAGGTCTTCGAGACCAACGTCGTCTCGGCGCTCGGCTTCGCGCAGCGCACCTGGCACGCCTGGCAGAAGGACAACGGCGGCGCCATCGTCAACATCGCCTCGATCGCCGGCCTCGCGCCCTCGCCGTTCATCGGTGCGTACGGCATGAGCAAGGCCGCGATGGTGAATCTGACGCTCCAGCTCGCCCACGAGTTCGCGCCCGGCGTGCGGGTCAACTCCATCGCGCCCGCGGTGGTCAAGACCAAGTTCGCGGCCGCGCTCTACGAGAACCGCGAGGAGGAGGCGGCGGCCGGCTACCCCATGGCGCGGCTGGGCGTCCCGGAGGACATCGGCGGGGCGGCAGCCTTCCTGCTGTCCGACGCCTCGGGCTGGATCACCGGCCAGACCCTGGTCGTCGACGGCGGTCTGTTCCTGAACGCCGGGGTCTGACGGCGCCGGGGTCTGACGGCGCCGGGCGGGTCCTGGGGCCGGGGTGCCGCGTTTCGGTGCGCGTTCCGAGAGCCGGATTCCGTGGTGCCGGTCCTGTCGGGGCCGGCACCACGCGCGTCTGCTGTCTGCCAGGGCCGGCCCCACGTGCGTCCGCGGCCTGTCCGGGAGGCCCTCCCGGTACCGCGGGTACCCTCGGTCCGGGCCGGTCAGGGGCGGCCCGCGGACGGCGTTGTCAGTGGTCGCCGGTAGGTTCGGGGACTGAGAACGCAACGCACACCGGAGGTTGTTGACGTGGTGACCGACATGCTGCCCGAGTCCTGGCGCGGGGTCCTCGGCGAGGAGTTGGAGAAGCCCTATTTCAAGGAGCTGACCGACTTCGTCGAGCAGGAGCGGGCCCATGGCCCGGTCTATCCGCCCCGCGAGCAGGTCTTCGCGGCGCTGGAGGCGACGCCCTACGACCAGGTGAAGGTGCTCATCCTGGGCCAGGACCCGTACCACGGTGCGGGACAGGGCCACGGCTTGTGCTTCTCCGTGCAGCCCGGTGTGAAGACGCCGCCGTCGCTGCGGAACATCTACAAGGAGATGAAGGAGGAGCTGGGCCACCCGGTCCCGGACAACGGCTATCTGATGCCCTGGGCCCAGCAGGGCGTGCTGTTGCTGAACGCGGTCCTGACGGTCCGCGAGGCCGAGGCCAATTCCCACAAGGGCAAGGGGTGGGAAAAGGTCACCGACGCGGTGATCCGTGCGGTGGCCTCCCGGCCCGACCCGGCGGTCTTCGTGCTGTGGGGGAATTACGCCAAGAAGAAGCTGCCGCTGATCGACGAGGAGCGGCATGCCGTGGTGCAGGGTGCGCACCCCTCCCCGCTGTCGGCGAAGAAGTTCTTCGGCTCCCGCCCCTTCACCCAGATCAACGCGGCGGTCGCCGCGCAGGGCCATGCCCCGATCGACTGGCGCATCCCTGACCTGGGCTGAGCCGGCGGGCCCGGGCGGCGGGCCGGACCACCCGGCGCGTCGCACACACCGCGCGCAGCTCCCGTCCGGCGGTTAGCGTCGAGGGAACGGCCACCGATGGTGTGAGCGGATACGGGAGTGCAGTGGTGGAAACGCGGCGGGAGGCGGCGCCCGAGGACGGGGTGCTGACCCGGATCGGCCAGGCGATCATGCTGCATCGCGGCGGCGACCGGGAAGAGGCGCGCAACCGTCTCTCGGCGCTGTGGCACGAGATCGGGCCGCACGGCGACGCCTTCCACCGCTGCACCCTCGCCCACTACATGGCCGACACCCAGGACGACCCCCGGGACGAACTCGACTGGGACCTCCGGGCCCTGGAGGCGGCCGAGGGCTTCGTCACCGAGCGGCCCGCGGGCCCCGCCATCACGCCGGGGGAGTCCCGGGTCGCCGACGGCCCAGGCCCCCGCCACCCCCTCGTCGCCCTCCGCGCGTTCTTCCCCTCCCTGCATCTCAATATCGCGGCCGACTACGCCGCGCTCGACCGGCCGGCCGACGCCCGCGCCCAGCTGCGGCGCGCGAGGGCCTCGGCCAACGCCCTCGCCGACGGCGAATACCGCCAGGGCCTCCGGGACGCGATCGAACGACTCCAGCTACGGATCGACCGGGCAGCGGGGCACACGCCGTAGCGCCGGCGCCGAGGGGCTCGGCCGCCTCGGAGGCTCACCCACGCAGCATCCCGTCGAGCAGCTCCGCGCAGGAGGCGCGCAATGCGGCGCGGGTGGGGACGGCCGCGTGGAACTGCCCCGCGGTGCAGGAGAACAGGATCCCGTCGCACCAGGCCACCATGCTCACCGCATGCCGCTCGGGATCGGCGGAACCCGCCGCGGCCAGCATCGCCGCCATCGGCTCCCGGAAGGCCCGGCCGGCCCGGTCGTAGACCGCCCGCAGCTCGGGCCGGCGGGTGGCCTCCAGGGCCAGCTCGTACCGGGCGAGGAGCAGCTTCCGGTGCCGGGAGAGGTAGCGGTGCAGCGCCAGCGAGAGCGCCTCGGCGACCACCGCCCCGGAGCCCGCCGCCTCGGCGTCCTTGGCCCCGGAGCCCGCCCCGGGCCGCTCCCGTGCGGTCAGCACCGCCGCCTCCCGCTCCGCCAGCCGCCGCACCGCGGCCTCCAGCAGGGCCGCCCGGGTGCGCGCGACATTCGAGGTGGAGCCCTGCGGCAGCCCGGCCTCCTCGTCCACGGCCCGGTGGGTCAGCCCGCGCATCCCGCGCTCGGCGAGCAGCGTCAGCGCCGCGTCGGCGATCAGCTCATGGCGGGGGACGGCGGCGGGTGCCGGAGTGTGGTCACTGCGGGCGTTCATACGGGGAGCCTAGCCGTCGACTACAGGTGTAGTCTCGACGGCAGGGGCGACTACACCTGTAGTGGGCCAGGGATCCGGGAGGCAGCATGCGGCAGCACACCGCGCTCGTCATCGGCGGCGGAATCGGCGGACTCACCGCCGCGCTGGCACTGGACCGCCGCGGCTGGTCGGTCACCGTCCTGGAGCGCGCCACCGCCCTGGCACCCGTAGGTGCGGGGATCGGGCTCGCCGCCAACGCCCAGCGTGCCCTGGACACCCTGGGGGCGGGCGACGGCATCCGCGCCCTGGCCACCGCACAGACCGCGGCGGAACTCCGGCTGCCCGGTGGTCGCCGGCTGGCCCGTGTGGACCAGGCCGCGGTCGTCCGGCGGTACGGCGGGCCGGTGGTGGTCGCCCACCGCGCCGAGGTGGTCGCATTGCTCGCCGGCCGGCTGCCCGAGGGGGCGGTACGCACCGCCGCCACGGCCACCCTGGCCGACCCGGGGGACGCCAGGCCGGACGGCCGTCCGGCGCGGGTGCGGATCCACGGGGCGGCCGGGGACGAGGAGCTCGCCGCGGACCTCGTCGTCGCCGCCGACGGCATCCGCTCCGCCGTCCGCCGCGCCCTCTTCCCCCACCACCCCGAACCCCGCTACGCCGGCTTCACCGCCTGGCGCGTGGTCGCCCCCGAGCCCGACCGCCCTTTCGCCGCGCACGAGACCTGGGGCCCCGGCGGCGTGTGGGGCACCCAGCCACTGCACGACGGACGGGTCTACGCCTATGCCACCGCGGCCGTCCCGCCCGGCGGCCGGGCCCCTGACGGCGAACGGGCCGAACTCCTGCGCCGATTCGGCTCCTGGCACCACCCCGTCCCTGACCTCCTCGCCGCCGTCGAGCCCGCCGCGGTGCTCCGCAACGACGTGTACACCGCGGCCGCCGCGCCGCCCGCCTTCCACCGGGGCCGGGTCGCCCTGCTCGGCGACGCCGTCCATCCGATGTCCCCCAACCTCGGCCAGGGCGGCTGCCAGGCCATCGAGGACGCCGTCGTGCTGGCCCACCTGGCCGCACCGGACGCCGAGCTCGCCGCCGCCCTCATCGCGTACACCCGGCAGCGGCTGCCGCGCACCATGGACGTGGTCCGCCGGGCCGGGCGGATCGGCCGGCTGACCACCTGGCGCTCCCGGCCGGCCTGCGCGCTGCGCGCCGCGCTGATGGCCGCGAGCGCCCGCCTCGCACCGGATCCGGCGCTGCGGACCATGGACGGGATCGCCGACTGGCGGCCGCCGGCCGGCACGTATGCTTCCGGCACGCGGGGCACCACCAGCGCGGCACAACCCAAGGAGCATGAGTGAAGGTCGGCTGCATCGGACTCGGCGACATCGCCCAGAAGGCGTACCTCCCCGTCCTGGGCACACAACCGGGGCTCGAACTGCATCTGCACACCCGCACCCCGGCCACCCTGCAACGCGTCGGCGCCACCCACCGGCTGCCCGCGGCGCAGCTCCACCCGGACCTGGACTCGCTGCTCACCGCGGGCCTGGACGCCGCCTTCGTGCACGCCGCCACCTCCGCCCACCCCGAGATCGTGACCCGGCTGATCGAGGCCGGCGTACCGACCTATGTCGACAAGCCGATCGCCTACGAGCTCGCCGAGTCCCAGCGCATCGTCACGCTCGCCGAGGAGCGCGGGGTGGGCCTCACCGTCGGCTTCAACCGCCGCTTCGCGCCCGCCTACGCCCAGTGCCGTGAGCACGCCCGCGATCTGATCCTGATGCAGAAGAACCGCGTCGGCCTGCCTGAGGACCCGCGCACCCTGGTGCTCGACGACTTCATCCATGTCGTCGACACCCTGCGGTTCCTCGTCCCTGGAGAGGTCGACCACATCGATGTGCGGGCCAGGATCCGTGAGGGGCTGATGCAGCATGTGGTGCTTCAGCTGTCCGGCGACGGCTTCACCGCCATCGGCACCATGAACCGCCTCAGCGGCTCCGCGGAGGAGATCCTCGACGTCTCCGGGCAGGACACCAAGCGTCAGGTCGTCAATCTCGCCGAGGTCATCGACCACAAGGGGCAGCCGAGCGTCCGGCGCCGCGGTGACTGGGTGCCGGTCGCCCGCCAGCGCGGCATCGAGCAGATCGTGCTGGCGTTCCTGGACGACGTACGGGCCGGCCGGCAGCCGTCCGCCCAGGACGCGCTGCGCACCCACGAACTGTGCGAACGGGTCGTCACCGAGGCGCTCGCGCAGTCCGTCTGCTGAGCGCCCGCAGCCCCGCGTACCCGCCGGCGAGCACCAGCGCGCCGACCGCCCCGTACACCGCCCAGTCGCCGAACCGGGTGTACGGGGTGGTGCCCTCGGCCAGCGGCAGGTCGTAGACGGCCGCCGCGCTGCGGTCGGTGCCGAGCCGCTCGCCGATCTGCTCGCCCCGGGGGCCGTAGACGGCACTGATGCCGGTGAGGGTGGCGTGCACCATCGGCCGCCCGTTCTCCGCGGCGCGCAGCGCGGCCAGCGAGGCGTGCTGCGCGGGCGCCCAGCTCTCCTGGAAGGTCGAGGTCGAGGACTGGGCTACCAACACCTGCGCACCGTCGCGCACCAGGTGGCGGCTCATGTCGGGGAAGGCGCTCTCGAAGCACACCAGCGGCCCGACGCGCAGCCCGCCCGCGGAGGCGACCGGCATCACCACCGTGGCGGTGCCGCGCAGCCGGTCGCTCGGGGCGGCCTTGCCCACCCGGGTCGCCCAGCCGAGCACGGACCGGAACGGGATGTACTCGCCGAAGGGCACCAGCCGCATCTTGGCGTAGCGCTCCCCGGTCGGACCGTCCGGCCCGATCAGGACCGCGCTCTTGGAGATGCCCGGCCGGTCGGCGTGTGCGGAGTCGGCGTTGACCAGCAGCTCGGCGCCGGTCTGACGGGAGAGGGCGGCGAGGCGTTCGGCGAGCGCCGGGCGGTCCGCCGGGTCCTGGGTGAGGCTGCTCTCGCCCCAGATGATCAGGCGCACCCCGCGGCCCGCCATCGACCGGGTGAGTTCCTCGCTCCGGGCCAGCCGTTCCGCCGGGGTGCCGGTCAGGTTGGGCTGGACGACGGCGATCCGTACCGTACCGGCGGGGCGGGGGAGCGGTGACCGGAACCAGGCCGCGGTGACCGCCAGCGCGCACACCAGCAGACCGGCGACGGCGGGCAGCCGGGCCGCCGGGCGGGCCATCAGCTCGGCCAGGACGGTGTTCACCGCCACGATCAGCAGGCTGACCAGCCACACCCCGCCGACCGATGCCAGCCGCAGCGCGGGCGGCACCTGCCACTGGCTGGCGCCCAGCAGCCCCCAGGGGCCGCCCAAGTACTCCCAGGAACGGACGAGTTCGACCATCAGCCAGCCCGAGGGCACCAGCACCAGCGCGGCGGCGCACCGGCCCGCGCCGGGCGCACCGCCCAGCAGCGCGCGCACCAGCAGCCCCCAGGGCGCCCACAGGGCACCGAGCAGCAGCGCGAGCACGAGGATGAAGACATGCAGGCTCGGCAGCAGCCACTGGTGAACGGCGAGTATGAAGCCGGTGCCGCCCAGCCAGCCGTCCAGCGCCGCCCGCCCGCACGTCGGGGCCGTTCGCACCAGCAGCAGCCAGGGCACCAGGGCGGCGTACGCCAGCCACCACCAGGACGGGGCGGGAAAGGTCAGGGCCGGTACCGCTCCGGCGAGCGCGGCGGCCAAGCCCCGTGACCAGGGGGAGCCCAGCCACCGCGGCTGCCCGCCGAGCGGTCTGTCCATGCCGGGCTCCCTGGTGCCGGTTTTCGCCGGTAGGACGGCCAGTGTGCGCGGCTGCGCCGATCAAGGAAAGGGGGTGTCGCCGCAACGGCCGATACCGGATCGCGGCGGACGGTGCGGCCCTCAGTCCTCCACCGGCTGCACCTGCCGCCACTTCTCGTGGACGACGACCCCGGTCAGCCGCCAGCCGTCGGTGGTGCGGCGGGCGGCGAACTCGTAGCGGCCGGCGCAGGTGTAGTTGGGGGCGGTCGGCCCGCCCCCGGCGTCCGAGGCGGGGCCGGCGAGCCGCATCGGATTGAGGTAGTCGGCCTGGACGGTGGCGGTGTCGCCGGGGGCGCCGTCCCGCCGGCCGAGGGTGACCCGGCGGTTGACGATCAGATGCTGCCGTATCGCGAAGTGCCGCAGCATCTCGGCGAGCCAGACCGCCATCTCCTCGGCGCCGCCCTCGATGCCGCCCGCGGAGCGGTAGTCGGCCCGGCCGTCCGGGGTGAACAGGGCCAGATAGCCGGGCCAGTCGCCGTCGTCCACCGCGATGGCGTACCCGGTGATCAGATCGTCGATGGCGAGGCGGTCCATGAGCGTGGAGTGTTCCGCGCGCTGCGTCATCGCCTCAGTTTTCGGCATACCGAGGCCCCCGCCAAGAGGCGGGGGCTCACCGGCGCGGCGTCAGTTCACCAGCGCCGACTCCGGCAGGAGGTCCGGGCCGGCGTCCGTGCCGCCGGCGTCCGTGGCGGCCTGCCGCTCCTCCGAGTCGGCGAACTGGGTCCGGTACAGCTCCGCGTAGCGCCCGTCGGCCGCCAGCAGCGTCTCGTGCGTCCCGCGCTCGACGATCCGTCCGCCCTCGACCACCAGGATCAGATCCGCGGCCCGTACGGTCGACAGCCGGTGGGCGATGACCAGTGCGGTACGGCCCTCCAGCGCCTCGGTGAGCGCCTCCTGCACCGCCGCCTCGGAGGTGTTGTCCAGGTGGGCGGTGGCCTCGTCCAGGATCACCACCCGGGGGTGGGCGAGCAGCAGCCGGGCGATGGTCAGCCGCTGGCGTTCGCCGCCCGACAGACGGTAGCCGCGCTCGCCGACGACGGTGTCCAGCCCGTCGGGAAGTCCGGCGATCAGCTCCTCCAGACGGGAGCGGCGCAGCGCGTCCCACAGCTCCGCCTCGGTCGCCTCCGGCTTGGCCAGCAGCAGGTTCTCGCGGATCGAGTCATGGAAGAGGTGCCCGTCCTGGGTGACCATCCCGAGGACATCGCGCAGCGAGGCGGCGGTCAGATCGCGGACGTCCACCCCGGAGAGCCGGACCGCCCCCGTGTCGGTGTCGTAGAGCCGCGGCAGCAGCTGGGCCACCGTCGACTTCCCGGCGCCCGAGGAGCCGACCAGGGCGACCATCTGGCCCGGTTCGGCGCGGAAGGAGATGCCGTGCAGGACCTCTTCGCCGCCGCGGGTGTCGAGGGTGGCGACCTCTTCCAGGGAGGCCAGCGAGACCTTGTCGGCGGACGGATAGCCGAAGCGTACGGAGTCGAACTCCACGGACACCGGGCCCTCGGGGACCGCCCGGGCGTCCGGCTTCTCGGTGATCAGCGGCTTGAGGTCGAGTACCTCGAAGACCCGCTCGAAGCTGACCAGCGCGCTCATCACCTCGATATGGGCGCCGGACAGCGCGGTCAGCGGGGCGTAGAGCCGAGTGAGCAGCAGGGCGAGCGAGACGATCGCGCCGGGCTCCAGCTGTCCGCGCAGCGCGAGGAAGCCGCCCAGCCCGTAGACGACGGCCAGCGCCAGGGCGGAGACCAGGGTGAGAGCGGTGACGAAGTACGTCTGGACCATGGCCGAACGGACCCCGATGTCGCGCACCCGGCGGGCCCGGGTGGCGAACTCGGCGGACTCCCGGGACGGGCGGCCCATCAGCTTGACGAGGGTGGCACCCGGCGCGGAGAACCGCTCGGTCATCTGGGTGCCCATCGCCGCGTTGTGGTCGGCCCCCTCCCGGCGCAGATCCGCCAGCCGCCGGCCGACCCGGCGGGCGGGCAGCACGAACACCGGCAGCAGCACCAGCGCGATCAGCGTGATCTGCCAGGACAGCCCGATCATCACCCCGAGGGTGAGCAGCAGCGTCACGATATTGCTGACGACCCCGGACAGGGTGTCGCTGAACGCCCGCTGCGCACCGATCACATCGTTGTTGAGCCGGCTGACCAGTGCTCCGGTACGGGTACGGGTGAAGAAGGCGATCGGCATCCGCTGGACGTGGTCGTACACCGCGGTGCGCAGATCCAGGATCAGGCCCTCGCCGATGCTCGCCGACAGCCAGCGGGTCGCCAGCCCCAGGCCCGCCTCGGCGACCGCGATGACGGCGATCAGCCCGGACAGGCGCAGGACGAGGGAGGGTGCGTCGCCGCCCACGATGGCGTCCACCACCCGGCCCGCGAGCAGCGGGGTGGCCACCGCGAGCATCGCGGTCACCGTGCTCAGGACGAGGAACCACACCAGACGGCGGCGGTGCGGGCGGGCGAAGGCGGTGATGCGGCGCAGGGTGCCGCGGGAGAAGCGGCGCCGTCCTTGCTGCGCGGTCATCGAACTGTGCAGGGCGTGCCAGGCGGTGACTTCCATGTCCATCGTGGCCTCCAGGGTGCCGGGGTCGCGTCACGGGATCGCCGTGAGTGACCGGCGACATAAAGGAACCTAGAACCTCAACCAATCTTGAGGTCAAGCGATTCCGGTGCACTCACCCGTCAGAGTCCGGAGCGGAGTGGCCGCCGAGCGGATGTTCCCAGGTCACGGGCGGGTGCGAGCCGTCCGGGGACCGTACCGTGAGCCGTACGCCCGGCTGTCCGTCGGGAAGGGTGGCGGTGGTGTCCACGACGACCGACACCCGGGGCGGCGACGACGGCCCCACCGCCGTCAGCGCCCGGTCGAGCGCGGCCAGCAGTTCCCGGCCGGTCCGCTCGTCGACCCGCGCGTCGACCGGGCCGACGAACTGCACCGACGGCCGGCCGCCGAGCGCCGCGCCGGCCGCCCGCAGCACCCGGGTGCGAAGGCCCGGCGGCGCCTCCGACGGCCCCTGCTGGAGCGCGATGATCGCCGTCCTGATCTCCTGGATCGTCGCGTCCAGCTCATCGATCGCCTCGCCGAGCCCCTCCTGCACCTCCGGCAACAGCGCCTTGCGCCGGGCGGTCTCCAGCAGCATTCCGGTGGCGAACAGCCGCTGGATGACCAGATCGTGCAGATCGCGGGCGATCCGGTCGCGGTCCTCGAAGACGGCGAGCCGCTCCCGGTCCCGGTGCCGGTCGACGAGCATCAGCGCCACCGCCGCCTGAGCGGCGAACTGGGTCCCCAGCGTGCGTTCGGTGTGGCTGAAGCGGCGGTCGCCGGACATCCGGCACAGCGCCAGGGCGCCCAGCACCCGCCCGTTACTGCGCAGCGGCAGCAGCATCGTCGGGCCGTAGTGGCGCGACAGCGGGGAGATCGAGCGGGGGTCGGCGGCGAAGTCGTCGGAGAAGACCGCCAGCCCGGCGTGCAGCTGGTGGAGCACCGGGCTCGCCGGCGGTATCCAGCCGCGGAATGCCTCGGTCCGTACGTCCTCCGAGAGCACGGTGGAGATCGCCACCACCTCCATACCGCCCTCGGCGTGCGGCAGCAGCACCGCTCCGGTCGCCGCCTCGGCCAGCTCCCGGCCCTGCTCCGCGACGACGGTGAGGGCGTGGGTGGCCGTGGCGCGGGGCTCGGGCCCGGCCAGCAGCGCCGTCGTCACGGAGGCCGCACCCTCGATCCAGCGGCGTCGCTGCCGGGCGGCCGCGTGCATCCGGGCATTGCTCAGGGCCAGCCCGGCCTCGGCGGCCAGTACCCGCGCCAGATGCCGGTCCCCGTCGCCGAATTCCTGGCCGTCGCCCTTCCCCGCCAGATACAGCGTGCCGCACACTTCCCCCGCCACCTGGATGGGCACCTCCAGCGAGGCTCCGGCGGGCGGCCCGGCCCCGGGGGAGACGCCGTGAGTGATCAGCTCGCCCGGCCCGCCGCCGTCCGCGTCCCGGAGGGCGACGGCGGCATGGCGCGCACCCGTCAGGGAGACGGCGGCCTCGGCGATACGGCTCAGCGCGCGGCCCAGGTCATGATCGGAGCCGACCGAGCCCCCTTCTTCCCCCAGCTGCGGAAGCCGGGAGACCGGCCCCTCGCCCGGCGCAGGCAGGCGCTGCGCGGTCCGGTCGGGGAGCTCTCCAGCGGGATCCGACGGCTTCAGGGCACACCTCACACTTTCCGGCGATTCGGCCAGTCTAATTCGCCCGAAAGTGTGCCAATGGGGCCGCCCGGGCGAGGCGCCCGCGGAGGCGTCCGAGCGGAGCGCCCGGGAGCCGGTCAGGAGGCCGGTCGCGGGGGTAGCGGGGCGGCCCGGGGCGCGGTCCGGGGCGGCGGTCCCCACCGCCGGGCCGACGTGCGCGGCCCGCCGGCGGCAGTAGCTGCGATTTCCGGCCGCAGGGTGTCCGCGGCCCTTCGCAGGTGTACGCGGCGCGCCACCCGGGCCAGTGACCGGCGACGTGCTCGGAACCGCGATCGGCTGTGGCCTGCCCCGGGGGCCAAGCCCTGGGCCACCTATCTCGGCCACACCCGCGAGGGTCGACTTTGAGACAACCTGTAGATGTCCCGGTCGCTGGGACTTGGAGGCCGCGGCCTGCGGGTAAGCCGTAGACAACTACGGACAGCAGCAGAAACGCAGGAACACAGACGACACACCACCACACCACCCGCGACCCGGAAACGGGCCGACCCGCCCGGAATGCGCCGGGCGCCCCCCACACCTACCGAACGTCTCCGCCGCAGACGCGTGGCCATATCCCGCGCCTCGGCACGAAAGTGGGCCGGGCCGATGGATGAAGGTCAGTACTACCCGAGACTTGTGGGACCCAGCTGCGCGGCGGGCGGCACGACCGTGCTGGAACTCCGCGGTGAGCTGGACATCCTCGCCGTGTCGGTGCTGTCCGACCAACTGGACGACCTCACCGGTGTCCAGGGCAGCGATCTCCTGCTCGATGTACGCGCGGTGACGTTCATCGACTGCGCCGGTCTGTCGCTGCTCAGCCGTGCCCGCTACCGCACCCGGCAGCGCGGCGGCCGGCTGCGGCTGACCGGGGTCACCCACGGCGGAAGCGTTGCGCGGCTGTTGCGGATGACCGGGCTGAACGGCAGCTTCGAGATCGTGTCCGACGAGCACGCCGCCGGGGAACCGGCCGCCGGCACCGCCGGATCATCCGAGGCCACGGACGGCGCCGGTACGGCCGTTGCCTGACCGGCGCCCTCCGCTACGCCGCCGCCCGCCCCCGCGGACCGGCGGCGCGGTCATCGGATCAGCCCGGCAGGACCGCCTCGATGGCGGTGACCAGCTCCTCGGCCTCCGGCTCGGTACGCGGCCGGAAGCGGCCCGCGACCTTGCCGTCGGCATCGATCAGAAACTTCTCGAAGTTCCACTGGACGTCGCCGGCCGTCCCCTCGGTGTCCTCGGTGCCCGTCAGCTCCGCATACAGCGGATGCCGGTCCGCGCCGTTGACCTCGGTCTTCTCGAACAGCGGGAAGCTCACGCCGTACGTCGCGGAGCAGAAGGCGGCGATCTCCCCGGCGGTGCCCGGCTCCTGGCCCGCGAACTGGTTGCTGGGGAAGCCCAGCACACTGAAGCCACGGTCCCCGTAGCGCTGCTGGAGCCGTTCCAGGCCCGAATACTGCGGGGTCAGCCCGCACTTGGACGCCACATTCACCACCAGCAGGGCCTTGCCCCGGTAGTCGGCGAGTGAAGCGGGCTCACCGGTCAGGGTGCGCAGGGGGATGTCGTACAGGCTCACGGTCATGCTCCTCGTCGCGGTTCCGCGGATAGGGACGGCCATCATCCGTCCCAACAGCGGAGCCCGCCCTGATCTTCCCCGGATCGTCCACCGGCCAGGACACCATCGGCCGCAGCTCCCCCGAGCGCCACTCCTTGAGCAGCTGGTCGAAGATCGGCGTCCCCTCCTCGGCCGGGCGGCGCGCCGGTGGAGCGGGGGGCGGCAGCGCCGGCGGCTGGCGGGGGAGCGCGATGCGCTGAAAGGGGTGTGCGGCGGGCTTCTTCGCGTCCATGCCCGGACTCAACCGGAAATCGCTTCCCCGAGTTGCGGGACGCGGCCGGGACGGCACCCAGATGCCCCTGCGGTGGTGACGGACAGAAGATACGTTCGCGCGCCCGCGGGAGCGGCGGGACCACCGGTGGAGGGGCTGGCGGATGTCCCGCCGGCCCCTCCATCCTCAGCAGCCTCCTGTGCCCCGCGGCCCGGCCCCTGTCCGTCGGACCTCACCGGGGCGGACCCGGCGAGGGCGCGCCGGACCGGGGCGGTCCGGACCTGTCAGCTCCGGCACAGCAGCGCGGCGAGGACCTCCAGGAGCGCCGCCTCGGGGTCGGCCACCCGGCCCTCGGCCCGCCAGGCGACAAAGCCGTCGGGGCGCACCAGCACCGCGCCCTCCGGCGTCGTCCCGTGCTTCTCGGCCCAGTCGGCGCCCTCTTCGGGGGCCAGATCGTCGTTCGGCCCGGTGCCGATCATGTAGCACTTCAGCCCCAGGCCGAACTCCTCGTTGGCGCCCTTGGCCGCGGTGCGCCACATCTCGCCGTCGGTGCCGGTCAGCAGGACGAAGGACTTCTCGTACAGGTCCAGGGTCGAACGGCGCTCGCCGGCGGCGTGCAGCCACATGTGCGGGGCGCGGGTACCCGGTTCGCCGGTCAGCCGCAGTTGCTCGGGCACCACCGGCAGCTCGGGATCGGCGCCGACGACCGCGCCGTGCGGATAGCAGTAGCCGAGGGCCACGGTGAGCACCCCGCGCTGCCGGCCGCCGCCCGTGCCGGGCGCCGGGACGTACCCCGGGTGGCTGTGCTCGGCGGAGCGGGCCGAGGCGCGCGCACTGGTCTCCCGGGCCACCGGCTGCCGCTCCGCCTCGTACGAAGCCAGCAGTCCGGGGGCCGCCCAGCCGTTCAGCACGGCGGCGAGCTTCCAGGCGAGGTTGTGCGCGTCCTGGATGCCGGTGTTGGAGCCGAACGCCCCGGTGGGGGACATCTCGTGGGCCGAGTCGCCGGCGAGGAAGACCCGGCCGGCCGCGTACCGCTCGGCGACCCGCTCCGCGGCGTGCCACGGCGCCTTGCCGGTGATCTCAACCGGCATGTCCGGTACGCCCGTTGCCCGGCGGATGTGGTCGATGCACCGCTCGTCGGTGAAGTCCTCCAGGGTCTCGCCCTGGTCCGGGTGCCACGGGGCGTGGAAGACCCACTCGGCCCGGTTGTCCACCGGCAGCAGGGCGCCATCGGCCTCGGGGTTGGTCAAGTAGCAGGCGATGAAGCGGCGGTCGCCGACGGCGTCGGCCAGGGCCGGGGCGCGGAAGGTGATGCTCACGTTGTGGAACAGGTCGCCGGGCCCCGTCCGGCCGATGCCCAGCCGCTCCCGTACCGGGCTGCGCGGGCCGTCGGCCGCGATCAGGTAGTCCGCGCGGACGGTGCGCTGCTCACCGGTCTCCCGGCTCTTCAGGACCGCGGTCACGCCCTGCGCGTCCTGTTCGAAGGAGCTCAGCTCGGTGGAGAACCGCAGGTCACCGCCGTGCTCACGGGCGCAGTGCACCAGCTCCGGCTCCAGGTCGTTCTGGCTGCACAGGCACCAGGCGGCGGGGCTGAACTTGGCCAGCCCGCCGCCCGGGTCGATCTCCTTGAACAGCCACTCCTGTTCGTCCCCGGTGAGCGAACGGGCCTGGAGGATGCCGTGGTTGTCGGCCAGCGTGGACGCGGCCTCACGGATCCGCTGCTCCGCACCGGCCACCCGGTACAGCTCCATGGTGCGGACGTTGTTCCCCCGCCCGCGCGGGTGGCGGGAGGTGTCCGAGTGCTTCTCGACCAGCAGATGTCGGATACCCAGGCGTCCCAGGAACAGTGACGCGGACAGGCCGACCAGGGACCCGCCCACGATGAGTACCGGCACCCGGTCTTCGGCGGTGGGATTCATTGCGTGCTCCAGCTCCAGGGGCGTGTACGGCAGATGGAGCACGAATGCCCGGCCCGCGCCGTGTTCGATCACGGTTCACCTGCATGGCTCACAGATCTCGCGCCACCCGTGGGCTCCGGCCACGATCGAATCCGGGACGCCCCCGGACACCGGGCGGGCCGCCCCCACCATCCGGCTCAGTCACCGGATCGCACCGGAACTGACGACGCACCACTGGGGCCGTCGGGCCCCGAAGGAGATGCGTAGACGATGACAACGCTGTCGGAACGAATATCCCAGTCAGCCTTCGACGGCTCACGGCTTCGGGTCGTGCTGCTCCTGGATCTCCACGAAGGGGCCCAGCAGGACTTCCTGGAAGCCTACGAGCACCTGCGCAACCAGGTCGCGTCCGTCCCCGGGCACATCACCGACCAGCTGTGCCAGTCCATCGAGAATCCCTCACAGTGGCTCATCACCAGTGAATGGGAGAGTGCGCCGCCGTTCCTGGCCTGGGTCAACAGCGAGGAACACGTCAAGATGGTGCAGCCGCTGCACGGCTGTGTCCGTGACACCCGCTCGCTGCGCTTCAGCGTGCTGCGCGAGACCTCGAACATCGCCAGCCTCACGCCCGAGCCCCCCAAGGGACGCCTTCAGGCCAACCCCCGCGTCGGCGACGGAGTGGTCCGGCACGCGCTGACCTTCACCGTGAAGCCGGGCAGCGAATCGATGGTCGCGGAGATCCTCGCCGGGTACACCTCCCCGGAGGCCCGGGTCGACGACACCACCAGGCTCCGCCGCACCTCCCTCTTCATGCACGGCAACCGCGTCGTGCGCGCGGTCGAGGTGCAGGGCGACCTCGTCGCGGCGCTGCGGCACATCTCCCAGCAGCCCGAGGTCCGGGCCGTCGAGGAAGCCATCAACCCGTATCTGGAGCAGGACCGCGACCTCAGCGACCCGAACTCCGCCCGGGTGTTCTTCACCCGTGCCGCGCTGCCCGCGGTGCACCACGTCGCGGCGGGCGGACAGCAGCCCGACGGCATCCGCCGGCATGCGCTGTACTACCCCGCCAAAGAAGGCTGCGGCATGGCGCTGGCCCGGATGCTGGCCCGCCAGGACGAACTGGCCGCCGACGACGCGTCCTGCCCCGTCGCCGGCAGCACCATCTTCCAGCGCGACGACGTCGTGGTCCGGATGGTCGACCTCCGTATCCCCGTCGACAGCGACCCCATGCTGTCGCTCGGTGTGCGCGGCCCCCGCAAGACGGCCGTGCTGCGGCGCCTCATCGACACCGAGGTGGCCGGCGGTCTGTCGAACGACCGCGAGATCGTGCACTTCCTGGAGCGCGCCGACATGGCTCTCATCACCGACCGCCGGGCACCGGGCGCCTGACGCCCCCGGCCGCAGGCAGGCCGCTCACCCCATTCAACCGCCGGCATCACGCCCATGGAGGAACAGCCATGACCACGCACCGCCCACGCATCGTGGACCTCAGCGAGACCCAGCCCAACCGCCGGCGCGGAGGTGATCTGCGCGCCATGCTGACACCCAGCGCGGTGGGCGCCACGAGCGGCTTCATGGGCATGGCACTCGTGCAGCCCGGCGAGCGCATCGGCGAGCACTACCACCCGTACTCCGAGGAGTTCGTGTACGTGGTGCAGGGCCTGCTCGAAGTCGACCTCGACGGGGAGCCACACCCGCTGCGCCCGGACCAGGGTCTGCTGATCCCCCCGTACATGCGGCACCGCTTCCGCAATGTCGGGGACGAAGAGGCCCGGATGGTCTTCCACCTCGGCCCGCTGGCACCGCGCCCCGAGCTCGGCCACGTCGACACCGAGGGCACGGAGGAGAGCACACCGGCCGCGCCACCGGAACGCACGGAGCCGGTGTCATGACCCGCCGCGTGGCGGTCACCGGCGTCGGTATCGTCGCGCCGGGCGGCGTGGGTGTGCCCGCCTTCTGGGACCTGCTGTCCTCCGGTCGTACGGCGACCCGTGGCATCACCCTCTTCAACCCCGAGGGTTTCCGTTCACGTATCGCCGCCGAGTGCGACTTCGATCCCGCGGCGCACGGTCTGAGCGAGGAGCAGGTGGCCCGCTCGGACCGGTACATCCAGTTCGCGATGGTCGCCGCGGACGAGGCGCTGCGCAGCGCCGGCCTGGACACCGAGGCGGAGGACCCCTGGCGGGTCGGGGTGTCCCTGGGCACCGCGGTCGGCGGCACCACGCGGCTGGAGCACGACTATGTCGCCGTCAGCAGTCACGGTGCCCGCTGGGACGTCGACCACCGGCCGGCCGGCCGGCACCTGGAGCGGGCGTTCTCCCCGAGTTCGCTCGCCTCCGCGGTGGCGGAACAGATCGGCGCCCATGGCCCGGTGCAGACCGTCTCGACGGGCTGCACCTCCGGCCTCGACGCCATCGGGTACGCGTTCCAGTCCATCGAGGAGGGCCGGGTCGATGTGTGTATCGCCGGTGCCTCGGACTCGCCGATCTCCCCGATCACCGTGGCCTGCTTCGACGCGATCAAGGCGACCTCGGCGAACAACGACGATCCCGCGCACGCCTCCCGCCCGTTCGACGCCCACCGCGACGGATTCGTGATGGGCGAGGGCGGCGCCGTGCTCGTCCTGGAGGAGCTGGAACACGCCCGCGCCCGCGGGGCGACCATCCATTGTGAGATACGTGGCTATGCCACCTTCGGCAACGCGTACCACATGACCGGTCTCACCCAGGAGGGCCTGGAGATGGCCGAGGCGATCAACCGCGCACTCGGCCACGCCAGGATCGACGCCACCCAGGTGGACTACGTCAACGCGCACGGCTCGGGCACCCAGCAGAACGACCGGCACGAAACGGCCGCCGTCAAGCGGTCGTTGGGCGCGCATGCCCACAAGGTGCCGATGAGTTCCATCAAATCCATGGTGGGCCACTCGCTCGGCGCGATCGGCGCCATCGAGATCGTGGCCTGTGTGCTGGCACTCACCCACCAGGTGGTGCCGCCGACGGCCAACTACGAGACTCCGGACCCGGAGTGTGACCTCGACTATGTGCCCAAGACGGCCCGCGAGCTGCCGCTGCGTTCGGTGCTCTCGGTCGGCAGCGGCTTCGGTGGATTCCAGTCAGCGGTGGTACTGACCCGACAGGGTGGGAGGGCATCATGAGCTCCCCGAAGGAACGTCGTTCCGTCGTCACCGGCATCGGTGTCATCGCCCCCAACGGGGTGAGCACCGAGACCTTCTGGAAGGCGACGGTGGAGGGCATCAGTGTCCTCGACCGCGTCACCCGTGAGGGGTGTGAGCATCTGCCCCTCAAGGTCGCCGGTGAGGTCCGGGGCTTCGATCCGGCGGATCTGATCGAGGAGCGTTACCTCGTCCAGACCGACCGGTTCACCCACTTCGCCATGGCGGCGGCCAACCTCGCGCTGGACGACGCCCGGCTCGGCCGTGCCGACTACAACGACTCACCGTTCGCGGTGGGAGTCGTCACGGCCGCCGGATCGGGCGGTGGCGAGTTCGGCCAGCGGGAGCTGCAACGGCTCTGGGGCCAGGGCTCCCGCCATGTCGGCCCGTACCAGTCCATCGCCTGGTTCTACGCGGCGAGCACCGGACAGATCTCCATCCGCGGCGGCTTCAAGGGGCCGTGCGGAGTCGTGGCCAGCGACGAGGCGGGCGGGCTGGACGCCCTGGCGCATGCCGCCCGCACCATCCGGCGCGGCACCGACGCCGTCGTCGTGGGTGCCGCCGAGGCACCACTGGCCCCCTACTCGGTCGTCTGCCAGCTCGGCTACGACGATCTGAGCAAGCTCGACGATCCGGCCCGCGCCTACCGCCCGTTCACCAGCGGCGCGTGCGGATTCGTGCCCGCCGAGGGCGGCGCGATGCTGATCGTCGAGGAGGAGGCGGCGGCCGAGAGCCGCGGGGCGAGTGTCCGGGCCGTGCTGGCCGGACATGCCGCGACCTTCACCGGGGCCTCCCTGTGGGAGGAGTCCCGGGACGGGCTCGCCCATGCGATCCGCGGCGCGCTGGAGGATGCGCGGTGTGCCCCGGAGGAGATCGATGTGGTGTTCGCGGACGCGCTCGGCGTTCCCGCGGCCGACCGGGCCGAGGCGCTGGCGCTGGCGGACGCCCTGGGCCGGCACGCCTCGCAGGTCCCGGTGACCGCACCCAAGACGGGCACCGGCCGGGCGTATTGCGGCGCCCCCGTCCTGGACACCGCGGCCGCGGTGCTCGCGATGGAGTACGGCGTCGTGCCGCCCACCCCCAACGTCGTCGACGTCTGCCACGACCTTGACGTGGTGACCGGCCGGGCCCGCCCGGCCGAGCTGCGGACGGCGCTGGTGCTGAGCCGGGGACTGATGGGCTCGAACGCGGCGCTGGTGCTGCGGAAGGGCTCCGGGTCCCCCTCATGAGAAGGAGAACCTCAGATGACCGCTCAACTGACGCTCAATGAGCTGGCCGCGCTGATGAAGTCCGCGGCCGGCCTCACCGTCGACCCCAAGGAGCTGGCGAACCGGCAGGACGCGACCTTCGCGGACTTCGGTCTGGACTCGCTCGGTCTCCTGGGCATCGTGGGCGAGCTGGAGAACCGTCAGGGCCGGCCGATGCCGACCGACGCGGAGCGCTGCAAGACGCCGCGCGACTTCCTCGCCCTCATCAACACCCCCGCCAACACCCCCGCCAACGACACCGTGCCTACGACAGGAGCCTGACATGCCCGGCCACACCGAGAACGACATCACCATCGCGGCGCCCCTCGACCTCGTCTGGGACATCACCAACGACATCGAGAACTGGCCGCAGCTGTTCAGCGAGTACGCCTCGGTCGAAGTGCTGTCCAGGGAAGGCGACAAGACCACCTTCCGGCTGACGATGCACCCGGACGACAACGGCACGGTCTGGAGCTGGGTCTCCGAGCGGGTCGTCGACCGCAAGAACCGCTCGGTCCGCGCCCGCCGCGTCGAGACCGGTCCGTTCGAGCACATGGACATCCACTGGAAGTACGCCGAGATCCCGGGCGGCACCTCGATGCACTGGACCCAGGACTTCGCGATGAAGCCCGACGCCCCGGTCGACGACAAGGGCATGACCGAGATGATCAACCGCAACTCCCGGATCCAGATGGAGCTCATCCGGGACCGGATCGAGCAGCGGGACCGCGAGCTCCGCTCCGCCACCGTCAGCTGACGGCCCACCAGGCCGTGTGCGGACCGCCGCCCGGCGGCAACGAAGGGACCCCTGATGCATCACGCACTGATCGTCGCGCGCATGAAACCCGGTTCGGCTCCGGACATCGCCGAGGTCTTCAAGGCCTCCGACCGTACGGAACTGCCCCACCTGGTCGGCGTCTCGCGGCGGACCCTCTTCCAGTTCGGTGATGTGTATCTGCACCTCATCGAATCCGACCGGCCGCCCGGCCCGGAGATCGCCAAGGTGACGGAACACCCCGAATTCCGCGCCGTCAGCGACCAGCTGTCCGCCTTCGTCAGCGCTTACGACCCGGAGACCTGGCGAAGCCCCAAGGACGCGATGGCCCAGCAGTTCTACAG
>NZ_JBYISA010000058.1:0-27513 GCF_057708345.1 Streptomyces sp. bgisy130 | reverse complement strand
CCACAAACCACCTGGCCCGCCGCAGGCGCAACGGCGAGCAACGCCCACGGCGGGAAAGCCGAAAACGTCAGGCCTCAAGCCCAATGGCGAACGCGGCCTCAAGGTCATGCTGGCTATACGTACGGAACGCGATATGCGTCTCCGTGGAGGTGACGCCGGGGACCTTGCTGATGCGGCCGGGGATGACGTCGGCGAGGTCGTCGTGGGCGGCGACGCGGACCATCGCGATGAGGTCGTGGGCGCCGGTGACCGAGTAGACCTCGCTGACGCCGTCCAGTGCGGCGATCTTTTCGGCGATCTCCGGGATCTGGTCCACGTTGGTCTTGATGAGCACGATCGACGTGATCACGGCTGGCTCTCTTCCTCGGTCGCCCGGTCGTTCGCCCTGGTGGCCCCCACACTATCCCTCCCGTAGCGGGCCCATGCGTAGAGGAAGCCGAGGGCGAAGCCGATGACGTGGGCGAGGTAGGCGACGCCCGGACCGCGGGGGTCGTCCTGTGCGGCCTGCCACTGGAGGACGAACCAGAACAGCAGGACGAGCCAGGCGGGGAAGCGCAGCGGCAGGAAGAACAGGAACGGGAAGAGGCTGGTGACCCGGGCCGTCGGGAAGAGGTAGAGGAAGGCGCCCAGGACGCCGGAGATCGAGCCGGAGGCGCCGACCAGGGTCTGGCCGGAGCCGGCGTGGGCGGCCGCGTAGCCGAGCAGCGCCAGGTAGCCGATGATGAGGTAAAAGGCGGTGAACGGCAGCCGGCCCATGCGCGCCTCGGCCATCGCGCCGAAGACGTAGAGAAACAGCATGTTGCCGAGCAGGTGCAGCCAGCTGCCGTGCACGAACAACGCGGTGAGCGGTGTGGCCAGGGCCCGTACCGAGCCGCTCCACAGATCCAGTGGGATCACGCCCCACCGCTCGAAATACGCGGTCTGGGCCTTCAGCAGGGCGTCGCCGGTGCCGTATATCCGGTTCAGGCCGGAGGCGGGGCCGAGCACGAAGACCGCGCAGCACAGGCCGATCAGCACATTCGTCATCCGCGAGAACACCGCGGTCAGGGACCGGGTGGGCTGCGGACGGCGGGGGAGGAGACCGGACGAGCGGGGAGAACGGGGAGAGGGGGCCGGCGCCGTCATGAAGTGATCATGACTCAATGCGGGCAATCGGGACAGAGCGCCTCGCCGTGTCCCGGCACCCGGGCGGGCCCGCACCGGCCCGCCGTCAGGCCGTAGGGTTGCAGGCAGTACTTTGCGTACTTCCGCAGTCCGACGGCGCACCGCGTGAACCGCGCAGCAGCACATGACGAAGAGCATGAAAGAGGACGACACGATGGCTGTTCCCCTGCCGACGGCCGGAACCCGGTGGCGCTGCACGCTGTGCGGCAACCTCACGCGTTTCGACGTGACCCGCCAGTCCAAGGTGGTGGAGTACGTCCACCTGGACCTGGCCGGGGACCCGAAGGTGGAGGAGCGCGAGGTCCTCAGTGAGAGCATCGAGTCCGTGCGCTGCCGCTGGTGCAACGCGGTCGACCAGATCGAGCTGGTGGACCGTCCGGGCGCGAACGCCTGAGATCGGAGCGATGCAGCCGTGGTGGACCGTCCAGAAGGGGAGCCGGGGGCCCAGCGTGACGACGTACCCGAGGGTGCGGCGGACGAGGTGCTCGACCGACCGCTGCCCGAGGGCGTTCGGCGCCGTGTCGTGGCGCTCACCGCGGAGTCGTTCGGCGCGCTGACGGTCGCCGAACTCCCGCCCCCGCTGCGGCAGTACGCCCGGTTCACCCCGACTCGTCGGGCCAAGTTCGCCGGAAACGCGATGGCCGCGGCGCTGGAGAGCGACGCGGTCTTCCGGCAGCGGATCGCCGGCAAGCTGCACGAGGCGCAGCCGGAGCTGGCCGCGGCGCTGGAGCACGGCACTCCGCCCGCGGCCGCCGATCCGCTGGATGTCGCGGCGGCGGCCTATGTGCTGCGGCCCGAGGGCTGGGTCAAGCTCGTGGCGGCAGCCGGCGAGGAGGCCCAGCGGGCGCGTGCCGAGCGGGCCGGTGAGGAGGCCGAGCGGGAGCTGGCGCGGTTGCGTGAGGAGCTGGCGCAGGCGCGTGGCGAGGCCCGTTCGGAGGCCGACCGTATCCGGGTGGATCTGGACGCGGTGCGCAAGGAGAACGAGTCGCTGCGGCGCAAGCTGCGCAGTGCGCTGAGTGACGTCAAGCGCGGTGAGGCGGCGGTCCGCAAGGCCGAGGCCGCGCTGGCGGAGGAGCGGGACCGGGCGGCCACCGAGAAGACCTCCGCGGACAGCGAAGTGCGCCGGCTCAAGGGCCGGATCGCCGAGGCCGAGACGGCGCTGGAGACCAGTCGGCGCTCCGCCCGTGAGGGCCGCAGCGTCGAGGACATGCGGCTGCGGCTGCTGCTGGACACGGTCCTGGACGCGGCCCAGGGGCTGCGCCGCGAACTGGCTCTGCCGCCCGCGAACGTGCACCCGGCGGACACCGTCGAGGCGGTCGCGCCGGGGCGGATGACGCCCAAGGACATCGCGACCCGGGCGCTGTCGGAGATGGATCCGGCGCTGCTCGACCAGCTTCTCGCCCTGCCGCAGGCGCATTTGGTGGTGGATGGCTACAACGTCACCAAAACCGGCTATCCGACCATGCCGCTCGAAAAGCAGCGGCTGCGGCTGCTGGGCGGTCTCGCGGTGCTGGCGGCGCAGACCGGCGCCGAGATGACCTGTGTCTTCGACGGGGCGGAGCTGGCGGCGCCGGTGCTGCTCGCACCGCCGCGCGGGGTCCGGGTCCTGTTCAGCAAACCGGGCGTAACGGCCGATGAGTTGATTCGTCAGCTGGTAAGGGCCGAACCGCCCGGCCGTCCGGTCGTCGTGGTCTCCACGGACCGGGAAGTGGCCGACGGTGTGGCGAAGGCCGGCGCGCGTCCGGTCGCATCGGCCTTGCTTCTCAAGCGACTTGCCCGGACCTGACGCACCCCCCTCTTCGAGGCCGCCGAACGCGGAAATTCGCCCGCACTCCGTCTCTGAGCGTCAAGTGGCGCTTACTGGCTGTGTGATGTTGGTAAAGGATGGGGTTGGTGGCGCAGAATTTTCCCGTGAGGATTTGAAGCGATCACAACTCCGTTACTAAGGTCAGCCCCGAACCTTCATGCAGATGATCATCCAACCGGGATGAACAGTGAAGGAACCGCCGAGTCCGCGGCGTTCACGCGGAGCCGGGGTCTCACCCCCCCACTTCCCGGTAGGCGGCTGGAGGAAGAAGGAGCTCGCCCCCGTGGCGTCCCACCGTCGACCCAAGCAGCCGAGCCGTACCCGCGTGACCGTGCTCACCGCGACCGCCGCTGCGGCCGTGGCCCTCTCGTCCCAGGCCGCCCAGGCCGACCCCCAGCAGTCGAAGAAGGACGTCAAGTCCGAGGTCGACAAGCTCTACGGGGAGGCCGAGCAGGCCACCGAGAAGTACAACGGCGTCAAGGAGCAGCAGGAGAAGCTCCAGAAGGAGGTCGACGACCTCCAGGACAAGGTCGCCCGCGGTCAGGGTGAGCTCAACCAGCTCCGCAAGGGCCTCGGCGCGGTCGCCTCCGGCCAGTACCGCAGCGGCAGCATCGACCCCTCGGTCCAGCTGTTCCTCTCCGGAGACCCGGACACCTACCTCGAAAAGGCCGCCACGCTCGACCAGTTGAGCGGCAAGCAGGCCGACCAGCTGAAGACCATCGCGGACAAGCAGCGCCGGCTCGCCCAGGAGCGCGCGGAGGCCGCGGGCAAGATCGAGGACCTCTCCGAGACCCGTAAGGCGCTCGGGGACAAGAAGGACGAGATCAAGGGCAAGCTCGGCAAGGCGCAGGAGCTGCTCAACAAGATGACCGCCAAGGAGCGGGCGGCCATGCAGGCCAAGGAGGACCGCGCCAACCGCAGCAACGAGCGGGTCGACCTCGGCGATGACGCCCCGGCTTCGGGCCGCGGTGCGGCCGCCCTTCAGGCCGCGCAGTCCAAGATAGGCTCGCCGTACGTCTGGGGCGCCACCGGCCCGTCGTCCTTCGACTGCTCGGGTCTGACCTCCTGGGCGTACCAGCAGGCCGGCCAGTCGCTGCCGCGCACCTCGCAGGCACAGGCCAGCGCCGGTACCCAGATCAGCTCGCAGAGCGCCCTCAAGCCCGGCGATCTGGTGCTCTTCTACAGCGACCTGCACCACATCGGCCTCTACGCGGGCAACGGTCAGGTCCTGCACGCACCGAAGCCGGGCGCCAACGTGCGCTACGAGTCGATCAACAACATGCCGTTCATGTACGGCGTGCGGGTCTGAACAGCCTCACGACCCCCTCAACCTGCCGCCCGAACGGGCGAATTGCGGCCCCGGCCGCTGACCTGCCGCCCCGCCGGTGACCTGCACAGTCACCGGCGGGGCGGCTTTTTGCGGACGAATGGGGGTTTTGGGCCGGTGTGCGCCGGGGCCGTACTCTCTGCCCGCGCAGCATCCGGTTCACCGCACGCCCTCCCGGGGCGGCAGGGGCTTCCCCCGAGCTCTCGGCTGCGCTGAGCAGGGGGACCCCCATGGAAGGAGTGCGGCTCTCGTGGTGTCCCACCGCCGTACCTCGCAGCACGCCCAGACCACCCTCGCCGGAGTCACGGTGGTGTCGGCCGCCCTGGCGACCGCGGCCGCCGCGCTGTCGGCGCCGCCGGCTGCCGCCGACCCCGCGGGCGGCCCGTCCGCCGGCCGGGCGGCGGCGACCGCACGGGTCGACAGCCTCTACGTCCAGGCGGAGCGGGCCACCGAGAAGTACAACGGCGCACAGGCCCGGACCAAGAAGCTGCGCCATGAGGTGGCGGCCCTCCAGGACCGCACCGCCCGCGCCCAGGAGCGGGTCAACCGGATGCGCGGCCGGCTGGGCGCGCTGGCCGCCGCCCAGTACCGGTCGGGCGGGATCGACCCCACGGTCCGGCTGATGCTCTCCGAACGGCCCGACACCTTCCTGGAGAAGGCCGCCGCGCTCGACCGGCTCGGCCACCACCAGGCCGATGAGCTGCGCGGCCTCCAGGCGGCCCAGCGCTCCCTGGAGCAGCAGCGCAGGGAGACAGTCCGCAAGCTCACCGAGCTGGAGACCAGCCGCAAGGCCGTCGCGCGCCACAAGAAGGCCGTACAGCGCAAGCTGGCCACCGCGCGACGGCTGCTGAACGCGCTCCCCAAGAGCGACCGGGCGGCCTACGAGCGGGCCGCCCGGAGCGACGGGCACCGCGAGGCGGCACCGGACCTGGGCGGCGCCGCACCGTCCTCCGGGCGGGCCGCCGCCGCGGTCGCCGCGGTGCGCGCCGCGGTCGGCCGCCCGTACGCCTGGGGGAGCAGCGGCCCCTCGTCCTTCGACTGCTCCGGACTCACCCAATGGGCCTACGGCCGGGCCGGAGTCTCCCTCCCGCGGACCTCCCAGGCCCAGCGGGGCGCCGGCCGGCCGGTGCCGATCGGCCAGGCTCGCCCCGGTGACCTGGTCATCTACCGTTCGGACGCCAGCCATGTCGGGATGTATGTCGGCAACGGCCAGGTGGTGCACGCGCCCTACCCCGGCGCACGGGTCCGCTACGACCCCGTCGGGATGATGCCGATCTCGGCCGTCACCAGGCCCTGAGGGGGATCTCCGCGTTTTTGCCCGGGCCGGGCCGGATCTACGATCGTCCGCATGTCACACCAGCGGGCGAGACGCCGGCCGTCGCGGGCCGGGGCGGCGGGCTGCGCCGCCCTTCTTCTCGCGCTGCTCGCCCCGCTGGCCGGCTGCGGGCCCGCGGGCGCCCCGCCGGCACCGGCCCGCTTCCCCGACGTCCAGCGGATGCTCGTCGCCCGCGCGCGGGCCGTCGAGCGGCAGGACGCGGCGGGCTTCCTCGCCTCCGTCGACCCGCGGGCCACCGGCTACCGCGACCGCCAGCGCGCGATGTTCGGCCACCTGAAGGGCGTGCCGCTGGCCGACTGGCACTACGACCTCGACTCCACCGACGCCTTCCCGCTCCCGGCCGGCGGCGACCGGACGCGGCTGGCCGCGAAGGTGCGGCTGCGCTACCGCCTCAAGGGCTTCGACACCGCGCCGGTGCACGCCGTCCAGTACCTCACCCTGACCGAGCGCGACGGCCGCTGGCTGATCTCCTCGGACACCGATGGCGCGGCGGCCGGCCGCAGCGGCACCCGCCAGCTGTGGGACCAGGGGCCGGTGAAGCTGGTCCGCGGCCGGTACAGCCTGGTGCTCGGCGGCGGGGCGCAGCGGGCGCGGCTGAAGGATCTGGCGCACCGGGTGGACCGGGCGGTGCCCGCGGTCTCCGCGGCCTGGAAGGGGAAGTGGTCGCAGAAGGTCGTGGTGGAGGCGCCGGACTCGGTGGAGGGGATGGCGCAGCTGATGGGCAGCGACGATCCGTCCGGCTATGCGGGGATCGCGGCGGTCACCACCGGGGAGGCCGGGGTCTCGACGACCGCGCCGGCGGACCGCGTGATCATCAACCCGGACGCGTACGAGGAGCTCAACGACCTGGGCCGCCGGGTGGTCCTCACCCACGAGACCGCCCATGTCGCCACCCGTACGGCCACCACGCCGGCCACCCCGCTGTGGCTCTCCGAGGGCTTCGCCGACTGGGCCGCCTACCGCGGTATCCACCGCAGGGCCGCCCTCACCGCCCCCGAACTCACCCGCGCGGTCGCCGCCGGCAAGCTCCCGGCCCGTTTGCCGACCGATGAGGACTTCGGCTTCAAGGCGGGCGCCGACCGGCTGGCGAAGGCGTACGAGGGCAGCTGGCTGGCCTGCCGGATGATCGCGGAGAAGTGGGGCGAGGCCAAGCTGCTCGCCTTCTACCGGGCGGCGGGCAAGAGCGCGGCCCAGGTCTCGGCGGGGAGCGCGGGGGCCCCGATCGAGGCGGCCGCGTCGGCCACGGCGGCCTCCTCGCGCTCCCGTCCGGCCACCCCGGCCGCCCGCCCCGGAGAGCGGCCGAAGGCCCGCGCCGAGCGGACCGACCACGCCATGCGCACCCAACTGGGTGTCAGCATGGCGCAGTTCACCCGGCAGTGGCGTGCCTTCGTGCGGAAACAGCTGGCGCGCTGAGCGGGGCGGACGGGCTCATGGCGACGGGGGCGCGCCCTCCGTCTTGGGCCGCGGGGCGCTGCCGGTGAGCTCCGGCGGAGCGGCGGGGGCCCCGGCGACCGGACGGCGGGCGCGCACCACGCCGGCGGTCCCGGTCCGCTCGTCTGTCGGCCCGCGTCTGTCGCCCCGTGTCGAGACCCACAGCCGGCGGCAGGCGATCAGCGACGCGGCGACCAGCAGCCCGTTGCGTACGGCCAGCAGCCCGACGCCCCACGGATCGCTCGCGACGACCTGGGCGAACCCGATGGGGAACTCCAGCAGCGTGACCCCGGTGGCGACCAGGACCAGCACCACCGGCAGCGTCTGCCGGGCGGCGCGTACGGTCACACAGACCGCGCCGAGCCCCACCAGCCACAGCATGTACTGCGGGCTGATCACCCGGCTGGTGGTCGTGAACAGCAGGGTGGCGGTGAAGGCGGCCTCGCACAGCGTCCCGGGGCCTAGGGGGTGTCCCCCTAGCTCCCGGACCCGCACCCGCCACAGGAACAGCCAGCCCACGGCGGCCAGGCTCAGGGTGAGCGCCACGGTGCCGGCGAACGGGACACCCGGGCCGAGGAACTCCAGCGAGCCGTAGTTCAGCAGCACCTGACCGTCCCACCCGTAGTGGCGGGCGACATGGAAGACCAGCGCGCCGAGCGACTCGACCTCCGTGCCGCGGTCGCGCTGGAAGGTGAGGAAGGCCAGCGCGCCCGGTGCGGCGGCCACCAGAAGCACGGTCAGCCCGGCTGCCGTGAGGGCCGCGGTCCGCCACAGCGCGCGGGCCCGGCGGCCGCGCAGCGCCGCCCCGGTCAGCAGCAGCGCGGGCCAGACCTTCAGCAGCGCCCCGAAGGCGATCAGCGCGCCCGCCACCCGCGGCCGCCGGACGGCGGCGAACAGCGCGGCGACGGCGACCGCGGTGACCATCAGGTCGTACCGGGCGTAGGCCGTCGGGCCCAGCAGCGCCACCCCCGCGATCCACACCCAGGCGCCGGCCGGCCGGTGCTCCGCACGCCGGCCGGCCCGCAGCAGGAGCGCCAGCGTCGCCGCGTCCGTGACCAGGATCAGGGTGAAGAAGGCCGTGGCGTAGTCCAGGAACGGCAGCAGGCCGGGGGAGAGGATCGCCAGCGCCGCGGCCGGCGGGTACTGCCAGGTCACATCGTTCAGCGGGAAGGTGCCGGTCTTCAGGACACCGAACCAGCCCTGGTAGATCACCGAGACATCGGTGGTGACGTCAGGCCCCGGCAGCACCAGCACTCTCAGGACGCACAGCAGGACCACCGCCCGGGTCGCGGCCCAGACCGCGACCGGGAGCCACACCCCGCGCGCTCTGCTGATCCTGTCCATCGTCACCTCGTCGTTCTCCCTGCCGCCGGCTCCCGGCGCCGCTCGCGGCCGTGCACCCGGCGCCCTGCCCACTGTCCCGTGCGTACCGCGCTGCCCGCTCGTGCCTGCTGCATGATGCCGGTGGCGGCTGTCATGACCGTAGAGGAGGCACGGGCGTGGCGGGGTGGGCGGCCGCCCATCTGACGCCGGCGGGTACTGTCGGGCCACGACCGCCGAGACCGACCGCCGAGAGACCATCGTGCACAAGACCTTGATCGTCACGAACGACTTCCCGCCGCGGCCCGGCGGCATCCAGGCCTTCCTGCACAGCATGGCGCTGCGTCTGGACCCCACCCAGGTCGTCGTCTACGCCTCGACCTGGAAGCGCAGCGAGGAGGGGCGCGCGGCCACCGCCGCCTTCGACGCCGATCAGCCGTTCCCGGTGATCCGGGACCGTACGACGATGCTGCTGCCCACCCCGAGGGTGACCCGGCGGGCCACCGGGCTGCTGCGGGAACACGGCTGCTCCTCCGTCTGGTTCGGGGCGGCGGCGCCGCTCGGGCTGATGGCGCCCGCGCTCCGTGCGGCCGGCGCCCGCCGCATCGTCGCGACCACCCACGGCCATGAGGCGGGCTGGGCGCAATTGCCGGCCGCCCGCCAACTCCTGCGCCGGATCGGCACCGGCACGGACACTCTCACCTACCTCGGCGAGTACACCCGCTCGCGGATCGCCGGTGCGCTCACCCCGGAGGCCGCCGCGCGGATGGTCCAACTCCCGCCCGGCGTCGACGAGAAGACCTTTCACCCCGGTTCGGGCGGCGACGCCGTACGGGACCGGCTCGGGCTCACCGGCCGGCCGGTGGTGGTGTGTGTCTCGCGGCTGGTCCCGCGCAAGGGCCAGGACACCCTGATCGAGGCGATGCCGGCCATCCTGGCCGCGGTGCCGGACGCGGTGCTGCTGATCGTCGGCGGCGGCCCGTACGAGAAGGAACTGCACGCGCTGGCCCAGGAGAAGGGCGTCGCGGAATCGGTGCGCTTCACCGGCGCGGTCCCGTGGGAGGAGCTGCCGGCCCACTACGGCGCCGGCGATGTCTTCGCGATGCCGTGCCGCACCCGCCGCGGCGGGCTCGACGTCGAGGGCCTCGGCATCGTCTACCTGGAGGCCTCGGCCACCGGCCTGCCCGTGGTGGCGGGCGACTCGGGCGGCGCCCCCGACGCCGTCCTGGAGGGCGAGACGGGCTGGGTCGTCCCCGGCGGGTCCCCGGCCCCCACCGCCGACCGCATCGTCACCCTGCTCCGGGACCCGGCCCTGCGCCGCAGGATGGGCGAGCGCGGCCGCGCCTGGGTGGAGGAGAAGTGGCGCTGGGACCTGCTGGCGGAGCGGCTGAAGGAACTCCTCTGAGCGGGCCGCCCGCAGCCCGGGTGCCACGAAAATCCGCCGCCGTGGCGTGGCCACGACGGCGGATTCCAGGTGAGCCGAACGGCCCGGCGGGGACCGGCCGCTACGCGCGGTAGAGCGCCTCGATGTCCTCCGCGAAGTCCTTCGCGACCACGTTCCGCTTGAGCTTCAGCGACGGCGTGACATGGCCCGACTCCTCGGTGAACTGGGTCGGCAGGATGCGGAACTTGCGCACCGACTCGGCCTTGGAGACGGCCGCGTTGCCGTCGTCGACCGCGCGCTGGACGGCGGCCAGCAGCTCCGGGTCCTCGGCGATCCGGGACGGCGTCACATCGGCGGGGTGGCCGTGCTCCTCGGCCCAGCGGGGCAGGAACTCCTCGTCGAGGGTGACCAGCGCGCCGATGAACGGCCGGCCGTCGCCGACGACCATGCACTCGGCGATCAGGGCGTGCGCCCGGATCCGGTCCTCGATCACGGCCGGGGCGACGTTCTTGCCGCCCGCGGTGACGAGGATCTCCTTCTTGCGGCCGGTGATGGCGAGGTAGCCGTCCTCGTCGAGGGTGCCGAGGTCTCCGGTGTGGAACCAGCCGTCGGACAGCGCCTCCTTGGTGGCCGACGGGTTGTTCCAGTACTCGGTGAACAGATGCTCGCCGTGCAGCAGCACCTCGCCGTCGTCGGCGATCCGCACCACCGAGCCGGGCAGCGGCTGGCCGACGGTGCCGATCTTCTGCCGGTCCCACGGGTTGAAGGCGGTGGCCGCACAGGACTCCGTCAGGCCGTAGCCCTCCAGGACGGTGAAGCCGATACCGCGGTAGAAGTGGCCCAGGCGTTCACCGAGCGGGGCGCCGCCGGAGATGGCGTGGGTGGCGCGGCCGCCGAGGACGGCGCGCAGCCTGCCGTACACGAGCCGGTCGAAGACCTTGTACTTCAGCTTCAGACCGAGGGACGGGCCCGACGGGGTGTCCAGCGCGCGGCTGTAGGCGATCGCGACGTCCGCCGCCTTGTCGAAGATCTTGCCCCGGCCGTCGGCCTGCGCCTTGGCCCGCGCCGAGTTGTAGACCTTCTCGAAGACCCGGGGCACGCCCAGGACCAGCTTCGGCCGGAAGGAGGCGAGGTCGTCGGTGAGGTTCTTGATGTCGGGGGCGTGGCCCAGCTTGATGGGCGCCATCACCGCGGCGACCTGCACCAGCCGGCCGAAGACATGCGCGATGGGGAGGAAGAGGAGCACCGAGGACTCGCCGGTGCGGAACAGCGGCCGCAGCCGCTCGACGATGTTGCCGCACTCGGCGAAGAAGCTGCGGTGGCTGAGCACACAGCCCTTGGGACGGCCGGTGGTGCCGGAGGTGTAGACGATCGTGGCGGGCGAGTCCGCGTCGGCGAGCGCGCTGCGCGCCTCCACCTCCTCGTCGGAGATGTCGGCGCCCGCGGCCTGGAGCCGGGCGATGGCGTCCCGTTCGATCTGCCAGATGTTCGCCAGCTCGGGCAGCCGGTCGCGGACCGACTCCACGGTCGCCTCGTGGGTGGGGCTCTCCACCAGGCAGGCCACCGCGCCGGAGTCGCCGAGGATCCACTGGATCTGCTCGGCGGAACTGGTCTCGTACACGGGGACGGTGATCGCGCCGGCGCTCCAGATGGCGAAGTCCAGCAGTGTCCACTCATATCGGGTGCGCGACATCAGACCGACCCGGTCGCCGGGCCCGACCCCGGAGGCGATCAGGCCCTTGGCGGCGGCGCGGACCTCGGCGAGGAAGGTGGCGGCGGTGACGTCCTGCCACGCTCCGTTCACCTTGCGTCCCATGACGGCAACATCCGGGTGCTGCGCGGCATTTCGGCGGATGAGATCCGTCAGATTGCCGTCCGCGGGGACCTCGTACAGGGCCGGAAGGCTGAACTCGCGCAAGACTGCTGCTCCTCAAAAGCGCCGGCGCCACGACGCTGTGTGTTGCACCGGCGGCGGTCCACGATCATGCAGGGGGGATTGGACTGCCCGGACGTTACCCATCGGTATCGCAGTTGGGATAGGGGGGAACGGCCAGATGTTCGATGCGTCACACGCGGCGGGACACGCCATGGGGACTGACCCGCGCAGACTAGACCAATGGGTAGGTGACCCGAAAGTAACTCCGGGTCGGGGCCCCTGTCTCCCGCGGGCCGGGCGCGCGATCTAGGGTGACGCCATGCGTGTGCATGTGGTCAGTGACGTACACGGCAACAGCCGGGACCTCGCGGCGGCCGGAGCCGGCGCCGATGCCCTGGTCTGCCTCGGTGACCTGGTCCTTTTCCTTGACTATGCCGACCACTCGCGCGGCATCTTCCCCGACCTCTTCGGTGTCGCGAACGCGGACGCCCTGGTCGAACTGCGCACCGCCCGCCGCTTCGAGGAGGCTCGCGCCCTGGGCCGCGAGCTGTGGGGCGAACTGGACCGTACGGGCGTGAGCCGGGAGTCGGTCATCGAGGGCGCGGTCCGCCGGCAGTACGCCGAACTCTTCGCCGCCTTCCCGACTCCCACGTACGCCACCTACGGCAACGTCGACATACCGCGCCTGTGGCCCGAGTACGCCGGAGCGGGCACCACCGTCCTGGACGGCCAGCGGGTGGAGATCGGCGGCCGGGTCTTCGGGTTCGTCGGCGGCGGCCTGACCACCCCCATGCGCACGCCCTACGAGATCAGCGACGAGGAGTACGCCGCCAAGATCGAGGCGGTCGGCGAGGTGGACGTGCTGTGCACCCATATCCCGCCCGACGTCCCCGAGCTTTGCTACGACACCGTCGCCCGCCGCTTCGAGCGCGGCAGCGCCGCCCTGCTGCACGCCATCCGCACCACCCGGCCGCGCTACTCCCTCTTCGGCCATGTGCACCAGCCGCTCGTCCGCCGGGCCCGGATCGGGGGCACGGAATGCGTCAATGTCGGCCACTTCAACGCGACCGGGACGCCCTATGTCCTGGAGTGGTGAGCCCGGAAGCCTCTGGTCGTGAGCCCGGCGCAGCGGGCCGGCCGGCCGCCCCGCCCCGTCGTTCCGGGCCTGCTGGTGTCCGCCCGCGTTCCCCCGCGCGGTAGCCTTCAACAGCAGAGACACCGCGTTTCAGCAAGTCGGCGGACCGACATGAATCGGCATGGAGGAGTCACGGCGATGGCCGAACACACCAGCTCGAGCATCACGATCGAGGCGGCACCCGCCGAAGTGATGGGAGTGATCGCCGACTTTGACCGCTACCCGGAATGGACCGGAGAGGTCAAAGAGGCAGAGGTGCTCGCCAAGGACGACCGCGGCCGCGCCGAGGAGGTGCGCCTGCTGCTGGACGCCGGAGCGATCAAGGACGACCACACCCTCGCCTACACCTGGACCGGTGAGAACGAGGTCAGCTGGTCCCTGGTCAAGTCCCAGATGCTGCGCGCCCTCGACGGCTCCTACCGCCTCTCCGCGCTCGGCAACGGCGTGCGGACCGAGGTGACCTACCAGCTCACCGTCGACGTCAAGATCCCGATGCTCGGGATGATCAAGCGCAAGGCCGAGAAGGTCATCATCGACCGTGCGCTGGCCGGGCTGAAGAAGCGCGTCGAGAGCGGCCACGACGGCCCCGAGACGCCCACCGACGAGGCCAAGAAGCTCTGAGCGTGCGCACCGTCCTCGTCACGGGCTCCGGCGGTGCGGGCCGCACCACGCTCGCCGCCGCGACCGCCCTGGCCGGCGCCCGCCGGGGTGAGCGGGCCCTGCTGCTCACCACGGGGAGCAGCGCACCGGAAACGGTGCTGGGCACGCCCCTCGGCGCCGACGCGCCCACCCCGATAGCCCCCGGTCTGCACGCCCGCCGTATCGACCCCGGCGACCGCTTCCGCCAGGAGTTCCTCGCCTTCCAGGAGCGCGCCGGCGCCGCCCTCGACCTGCTCGGCGCCGCCCCCCTCGACGAGGACGAACTCACCGAACTCCCCGGCTCCGAGGACTTCGCGCTGCTGCACGCGCTGCGCACCGAACACGCCTCGGACGACTGGGACCTCGTCGTCGTCGACATGCCCTCGGCCGCCGAAACCATCCGGCTGCTCGCCCTGCCGGCCCAGGTGCGCCGCTATCTGCGCCGGCTGCTGCCGCCCGAACGGCAGGCGGCCCGGGCGCTGCGCCCGGTGCTCGCCCAGCTGGCCGGCGTCCCGATGCCGGCCCAGAAGCTGTACGACGCCGCCGAGCGCTGGGAGACCGAACTCGCCGCCGTCCAGCGGACGATCGACGACCCCGGCACCTCCGTACGCCTGGTCACCGAGGCCGGTCCGGTCGCCGCCGCCACGCTGCGCAGCGTCCGCGCCGGACTCGCGCTGCACGGCCGGCGCACCGACGGCGTGGTCGTCAACCGGCTGCTGCCCACCGGCTCGGCCGACCCGTTCCTCGCCGCGCTCTCCGGCAGCCAGCAGACCGCCCTCAAGGCGCTGCGCGAGGAGTTCCCCGACGTCCCCGTCCATGAGGTGCCGCACCTGGGCCGCGACCCCCAGGGTGTCGACGAGCTCGACGAGTTGATCGGCGGCCCGGCGGGCGGGACCGGTGCGGCTGCGCCCGCCGACGGGCCGCACCCCGACCCCTGGACCGTCGAGGACCGGCTGGCCGCCGACGGCATCCTCGTCTGGCGGGTGCCGCTGCCCGGTGCCGAGCGCCGGGGCCTCGGCCTGGTGCGCCGCGGCGACGAGATCGTGGTCACCGTCGGCCGCTACCGGCGGATCCGTACGCTCCCCTCCGCGCTGCGCCGCTGCACCGTCTCCGGCGCCGGACTGCGCGACGGCGCCCTGGAGATCCGCTTCACCCCGGATCCGGATCTGTGGCCCAAGAGCGACTGAACGCGCTACCACCGTTCGGGTAACGTCGGGGGTGGGCCCCGCCCCGACGTGCCCGTCCCGCACTGCTTCGCCGTACCGCCTCGCAGCAGGAGTCACGGAGTTCCCCATGAGTGATGCCACCGAGCGCCCCGCCGACCGCCCGTCCGATGCCGACGCCTGGGCGACCGCCTGCGCCGAGGACCTCGCGGCCGAGAAGGCCCGGCACCGCGCCGCCCACGGCCCGCAGCCGGGCAGCGCCGCCGAGGAACTGCGCAAGCTCGCGGAGGCGGTGACCGACAAGCTCGCCGGTATCCAGCTGCCCGGCGCGCTCGGCGGGATCGCCGCACAGGGCGCCGTCAACCAGCTGTTCAAGCAGGCCAAGGCGGCCGTCGAGCCGGTCATCGAGCGCAACCCCGACATCTTCGACCACCTCGCCGCGGCCGGCTCCGAGCTGCTCGCCGCCTACCGCTCCGCCGTCGAGGGCAGCGAGCGCCGCTGGACCCGCGAGGACCTCGGCGACCGGCCCGACGCCCGCCGCGAGGACGATCCGCGCGACGACGACGGCCCCACCGGCACCGAGCGGATCGACCTCGACTGAGCCCTGGGGGCCTTTGGTGTACGGGAGGTGTCCCTCCTTCCACAGCCCGAAGAACGTGGGCGGCCCCCCTCCCTCCGGTACGGTGGGACTCGGCGGGGTTCGAGCGAAAAACTGAGGGACACATGGGACTCACCATCGGCGTCGACATCGGCGGCACGAAGATCGCGGCCGGCGTGGTCGACGAAGAGGGCTCGATCCTTGAGACGTGCCAGGTGCCGACTCCGCATGCCACCGATGCGCTGACCGAGGCCATCGCGGAGGCGGTACGCACCGTCGGCGCGGGCCATCATGTCGAGGCCGTCGGCATCGGTGCCGCCGGTTATGTCGACGAGAAGCGCGCCACGGTCCTGTTCGCACCGAACATCGACTGGCGCCATGAACCGCTCAAGGACAAGGTCGAACAGCGCGTCGGTCTGCCCGTGGTGGTCGAGAACGACGCCAACGCGGCGGCCTGGGGCGAGTACAAGTTCGGCGCCGGCCAGGGGCACAGCGACGTCATCTGCATCACCCTCGGCACCGGCCTCGGCGGCGGCATCATCATTGGCAACAAGCTGCGCCGTGGCCGCTTCGGCGTCGCCGCGGAATTCGGGCACATCCGGGTCGTCCCCGACGGTCTGCTGTGCGGCTGCGGCAACCAGGGCTGCTGGGAGCAGTACGCCTCCGGCCGCGCCCTGCTGCGCTACGCCCGCCAGCGCGCCTTCGCCACCCCCGAGAACGCCCAGATCCTGCTCGCGCTCGGCGACGGCACCTCCGAGGGCATCCAGGGCCGGCACGTGAGCGAGGCCGCCCGCCAGGGTGACCCGGTCGCCATCGACTCGTTCCGCGAACTGGCCCGCTGGGCCGGCGCCGGGCTCGCCGACCTCGCCTCGCTCTTCGACCCGTCCGCGTTCATCGTCGGCGGCGGCGTCTCGGACGAGGGCGAACTGGTCCTGGAGCCGATCCGCAAGTCCTTCCGCCGCTGGCTGGTCGGCAACCAGTGGCGGCCGCACGCCCAGGTGCTCGCCGCCCAGCTCGGCGGCAAGGCAGGTCTGGTCGGCGCGGCCGACCTGGCGCGCCAGGGCTGACCGCCACCGGGCGCGCGCGGCGCCCGCTCCTCCGTACGGCACCGTCCGTCGCGCCCCGTGGGGGAGCGGCGGGCGGTGCTCTATCTTGGCCCGCGTGACCCTCCCGGTGAGAGGACCTGCCGCCGTGATCCCGCTCCCCGCCTCCGCCACCGAGCCCGGCCCCGCCGCCGGGGCATCAGGACGCGGCGGTGCGGCCGTGATCCGGGTGCTCAGCTACAACATCCGCTCGCTGCGCGACGACCGGACGGCACTGGTCCGGGTGATCCGGGCCTGCGCACCCGATCTCGTGCTGATCCAGGAAGCGCCGCGGTTCTTCCGCTGGCGCAAGGCCGCCGAGCGGCTGGCCCGCGCGGCCGGTCTGGTGTACGTCACCGGCGGCGGCACGACCGCGGGCCCGATGATCCTGTCCACCCTGCGCGCCCATGTGGAGCGTACGGAGGAGGTGCTGCTGCCCCGCACCCCCGGGCTGCACCAGCGCGGTTTCGCGATCGCCGTGGTCCGGATCGGCGGGGCCCGGCTCGGGGTGCTCAGCTGCCATCTCAGCCTCGCCGACCGGGAGCGCTACACCCAGGCGGGGCTGCTGCTGGAGCGGCTGGCCGCCCTGGACGTGCCGTACGCCGTCGCCGGGGGTGACCTCAACGACCGGCCGGCGGGCCGCAGCTTCCGGCGGCTGGCGGGGGCGCTCACGGACGCCTGGGCGGCCGAGCCGTGGGGCGGGGAGTTCACCTCCACACCGCACGACCCGCATCAGCGGATCGACGCGATCTTCACCACGGCGGGCGTGGAGGTCCTGGGCTGCGGGGTGCCGCACGGGCTGGCGGGGGTACGGGAGGCCGACCTGCGGGCCGCCACGGATCATCTGCCGGTGCTGGCCGCGCTGCGGGTGCCGGCCAGCGGCTGACTCACACCACCGCGCCGCTGCCCGGCAGGTCGTTGTCGTCCTCGTCGTCGTCCTTCATCCGGGCCACCAGGGTGGCGAAGCCGCCGAGGAAGCCACCGATGCCCAGCACCGTGATCCACCACGTCACCGGCTGCTGGAAAAGCACCATCGCGACCAGCAGCAGCGGGCCGCCGATGACCGCGAGCCAGGCGAACTTGGTGGTGACATCGGCCGTCGGCAGCGGGGGCGGCTCGGGCGGGGTGAAGTGGCCCTCGTCGGTCTCGTCGAAGTCGTCGTCGGACGCTTCCGAGGGGGTCCAGTTGCGCGGGCCGACGCCCGGCGCGAAGACGACGAAGCTGCCCGGACGCGCGGCGTCGCCGGTGCCGTCCTTGGCTCCGGTGCCGTCCTTCCCGGCCGTGTCGGACGGGGCGGCACCCTCGGGCTTCTCGGCCGTGGCGTCCTTGCCGTCCTTGCCGTCCGCCCCGGCCGTCCCGTCCCCGCCGTCACCGCCGCCCGCGGGGAACGACGGCTGCTCGCCGTACCCCGCCACGATCTCGGCCCAGGCGGCCTCTTCGTCCAGCGGGTCCCGGGGGTCGTGGGGGCTACGCTCCGCCACTGGCCGCCGTCCCCTCCTGCGCCGCGTCCGCCGCCTCCGGCGCGAGCCGGGCGATGAAGGCGAAGGTGTCCCGGAAGATCTGCTCGGCGTCGTGGTCCAGCGTCGCCACGTGGTAGCTGCGCTCCAGCAGCGTCTGCCGGACGTCCGTGGAGGAGACCCGGGCGAGGATCCGCTCGGAGTCCGCCGCCGGTACGACATGGTCCTGTGGGCTGGTCATCACCAGCAACGGCTGGGTCACGCCCGGGAGTTCGGAGTCGACCTGGCCGAAGAACCGGCGCAGCGAATGCGCGGCGTGCAGCGGCACCCGCGCGTAGCCGACCTCCTCGGCGCCGGGCTTGGCGATGTCGCTGACCACGCCCTTGGTGGTCCGTACGAGATGCCGCAGCACCGGGAGCAGCGGGGCGGCCGCGTCATGGAGCTTGTTGGCCGGGTTGACCACCGCCACCCCGCTGATCGCGTCGCCGTGCTTGGCGGCCAGCCGCAGCGCCAGCGCACCGCCCATCGACAGGCCGCAGACGAAGACCTTGGAGCAGCGCTCGGTCAGCGCGCGCAGCTCGCGGTCGACCTCGGCGTACCAGTCCTGCCACGTGGTGAGCTGCATGTCCTGCCAGCGGGTGCCGTGACCGGGCAGCAGCGGGAGGGCGACCGTCAGTCCCCGGTCGGCCAGATATTCGGCCCAGGGGCGGACGGACTGGGGGGAGCCGGTGAAGCCGTGGCACACAAGGACGCCGACCTCTCCGCCGTCACGGCGGAACGGCTCGGCTCCGGGAAGGAGCGGCACCGGGTGTCTCCGATCGATGAGGGGCTGGCGAGTTACCTCAGGGTACGCAAAGTGACGGCAAGCGGGTAGGTCCGGCGGCGGCCGCGGCGCCAGTGCGCCACCGGGGCAGGTTAAGGTCTTTGCGTCACACACAGGAGGCAGTGGGTTGATCTACGGCGCAATGAAGTTTTCCATCGGCGGGTCGCTGAAGCTTGCCTTCAGGCCCTGGGTGGAAGGCATCGAGAACATCCCCGCCGAGGGTCCGGCGATCCTCGCGAGCAACCACCTGTCCTTCTCGGACTCCTTCTTCCTGCCCGCGGTACTCGACCGCAAGGTCACGTTCATCGCCAAGTCCGAGTACTTCACCTCCCCGGGCGTCAAGGGCAAGCTGACCGCCGCGTTCTTCAAGGGCGTGGGCCAGCTGCCGGTCGACCGCTCGGGCGGCCGCGGCGCGGGCGAGGCGGCCATCAAGAGCGGTATCGAGGTCCTGGAGCGCGGTGAGCTGTTCGGCATCTACCCGGAGGGCACCCGCTCCCCGGACGGCCGGCTCTACCGCGGCAAGCCGGGCGGGCTGGCACGGGTGGCGCTGGCCACCGGTGCGCCGGTCATCCCCGTGGCGATGATCGACACCGAGAAGGTGCAGCCGCCGGGCAAGATCGTGCCGAAGATGATCCGGCCGGGCATCCGTATCGGCAAGCCGCTGGACTTCACCCGCTATCAGGGCATGGAGGGCGACCGCTTCATCCTGCGGTCGGTCACCGACGAGGTCATGTACGAGATCATGAAGCTGTCCGGCCAGGAGTACGTCGACATCTACGCGACCGCGGCCAAACGGCAGATCGCCGAGGCGGCGAAGGCCGAGGCGAAGCAGCAGGCCGAGGCGGAGCAGGCCAGGAAGGCAGCCGCCGAATAGGCGGGCAGAGCCGAGTCCGGGCGCGGGTGCGCCCGGCGACGGGGGGAAGCCGGCAATGACGGATGCGGAGATACGGGCCGTGCGCGGCGGCCCGGCGGCCAAGGGCAGGAGCAAGCCGCCGAAGGTGCTGCGGATGTCCGTCGAGCTGCCGCTGTGGCGTGCGCTCACCGGCTACCGGATCCTGACCCTCGTCTACGCCCTGTGCCTGGCCGGGCTCTCCTACTCGCAGTACGAGCACCCGCTGGGCGCCGTCGCCTACATGGGCGCGCTCACCGTCTGGATGGCGCTGACCTGGCGCCGGACGACCTCCGCGGAGCGCTGTACCCGGCACTTCCTGCTCGGCGACCTCGGGTTCGCGGTCGGCGGCATCCTGCTCACCCCGCTGGTCGACACGCACGCCCGCATCATGGACGGGGCGCCGACACTGCCCTCCATCTGGACGGCGGGCGCCGTCCTGGGTTTCGCGATCAAGGGCGGCTGGCGCTGGGCCGCGGTGGCGTCCAGCGCGGTGGCGGTGGCCAATCTCATCGAGCGCCAGGAGCCGGCCCGCGACACCGTCCACAACGTGGTGCTGGTGTGGGTGGCCAGCGTCGCCATCGGCTATGTCGTCGAGGTGGCCCGGGCCAGTGAGCGCACCCTCGCCCGTGCCCTCCAGATAGAGGCCGCGACCCGGGAGCGGGAGCGGCTGGCCCGTGACATCCACGACAGCGTGCTCCAGGTCCTGGCGATGGTGCAGCGGCGCGGCGCCGCGATCGGCGGCGAGGCGGCCGAACTGGGCCGGATGGCCGGGGAGCAGGAGGTCGCGCTGCGGACCCTGGTAGCCGGCGGGCTGGTGACGCCGCCGCGCGGGGTCGGGCCGGACGGCGCGGCGGGGACCGTGCCGCACCCGGCCGACGGGAGCGAGCCGGCCGACGGGGATGCCGCCGCTCCGGCCGCACCGGCGCCGGAGCCGGCCGGTGACGGGCCGTGCGACGTCCGGGCGCTGCTCGCGCCCTTCGCGGGCGCCGGGGTGACGTTCTCCGAGCCCGGTGCCCCGGTCGTGCTGCCGGCCGCCGCGGCGGCCGAGCTCGCGGCCGCTGTCAGTGCGGCGTTGGACAATGTGCGGGTGCATGCGGGGGACGGGGCCCGCGCCTGGATCCTGGTGGAGGACGAGCCGCGGGCGGTGATCGTGACGGTCCGCGACGACGGCCCCGGGATTCCCGCGGGCCGGCTCGCGGACGCCGAGCGCGAGGGCCGGATGGGGGTGGCCCTGTCGATCCGCGGCCGGCTGCGGGACCTGGGCGGCGCCGCGGAGTGGGTCTCGGTCCCGGGCCAGGGCACGGAAGTGGAGTTGACGGTCCCCAAGGGCACGGCGTCCGAGGGCGGAAGGCGGGGGAAGGCGAGAGCGTGAGCGAGCGCAGCACGGAGCGGGACGAGGCCGCGCGGGGCGGGGTGCCGGCATGAGCGAGCAGACGGCCCTGAAGGTCATGGTGGTCGACGACCACCCGATGTGGCGGGACGCGGTCGCGCGGGATCTGGCGGAGGCCGGGTTCGACGTGGTCGCGACGGCCGGTGACGGCCTCCAGGCGGTGCGCCGGGCGCAGGCCGCCGCGCCCGATGTGCTGGTCCTGGACCTCAATCTGCCGGGGCTGCCGGGCGTGCGCGTCTGCAAGGAACTGGTCGGCGCCCGTCCGGCGCTGCGGGTGCTGGTGCTGTCCGCGAGCGGTGAGCACGCCGATGTCCTGGAAGCGGTCAAGTCCGGGGCGACCGGCTATCTGCTGAAGTCGGCGAGCACGGCGGAACTGCTGGACGCGGTCCGGCGCACGGCCGCCGGCGACGCGGTGTTCACCCCGGGCCTGGCCGGTCTGGTGCTCGGTGAGTACCGCAGGCTGGCGACCGAGCCGGCCCCGGCCACGCCGGACGAGCCGGGCGCACCGCAGCTGACCGACCGGGAGACCGAGGTGCTGCGGCTGGTCGCCAAGGGGCTCTCGTACAAGCAGATCGCCGAGCGCCTGGTCATCTCGCACCGCACGGTGCAGAACCACGTCCAGAACACCCTCGGCAAGCTCCAGTTGCACAACCGCGTGGAGCTGGTGCGGTACGCGATCGAGCGCGGTCTCGACGAGGCGTGACCGGCGCGTTCACCGGCCGGACCGGCCGCGGCCGGCGACAGTCCGCTCGTACGGGTGAACGCCTCGTCCCAACTCCCGGACAATTCACCGGCATCACCGTTTGTCCCATCCCTGAGTGACCCAGATCACCATTAGCGTGACCGGGGTCGGATCAACCCGGCCGTGTGCGTGCGGCCACTGACGGGATGTAGGTGAAGCAGCGATGCGGGTCGGAGTACTGACCGGCGGCGGCGACTGTCCGGGTCTGAACGCGGTGATCAGGGGCATCGTCCGCAAGGGCACCCAGGAGTACGGATACGAGTTCGTCGGCTTCCGGGACGGCTGGCGCGGGCCCATGGAAGGCGACACCGTGCCGCTGGACATCCCGGCGGTGCGCGGCATCCTGCCGCGCGGTGGCACCGTCCTCGGCTCCTCGCGGACCAACCCCTTCAAGGAGAACGACGGCGTCCGCCGGATCAAGGAGACGCTCGCCAAGCACGAGATCGAGGCGCTGATCGCGATCGGCGGCGAGGACACCCTCGGCGTCGCCGCCCGGCTCTCCGACGACTACGCCGTCCCCTGCGTCGGCGTCCCCAAGACCATCGACAACGATCTGTCGGCCACGGACTACACCTTCGGCTTCGACACCGCCGTCGGCGTCGCCACCGAAGCCATCGACCGGCTGCACACCACCGCCGAATCCCATATGCGGGTGCTGGTCGTCGAGGTGATGGGCCGGCACGCCGGCTGGATCGCGCTGCACTCCGGTCTCGCCGGGGGCGCGAACGTCATCCTCATCCCGGAGCAGCGCTTCGACATCGAGCAGGTCTGCCGCTGGATCGACTCCCGCTTCAAGGTCCGCTACGCCCCGATCGTGGTCGTCGCCGAGGGCGCGATGCCCAAGGACGGACAGATGGTGCTCAAGGACGACTCCACGGACTCCTTCGGGCACGTCCGGCTGTCCGGTGTGGGGGAGTGGCTGGCCAAGGAGATCGAGGCGCGGACGGGCAAGGAGGCGCGGACGACGGTCCTCGGGCACACCCAGCGCGGCGGTACACCGAGCGCCTTCGACCGCTGGCTGGCCACCCGCTTCGGGCTGCACGCCATCGACGCGGTGCGCGACGGCGACTTCGGGAAGATGGTCGCGCTGCGCGGCACGGACATCGTCCGGGTGCCGATCGCGGAGGCCACCGCCAAGCTGAAGACGGTCGACCCGGCGCTGTACGCCGAGGCCGGGGTGTTCTTCGGCTGACCGGGTCGCTGACCCGGCCGCTCACCGCTGCCGCCGCCTCGCATCCCGGGCGGCGTCGCCGGGCGAGGGGCCGTATATTCGCCGTACGCGGCATATCCGGCCTCTCGCCCACAGAGCGGGAGATTTCGAACCGGCGGAAGAACCGGGAGAGCTCGTGGAGATCGTCGCCTTCGGCGTGCAGACGGATGAGCAGCCGTTCCTGGAGCGGGCCTTCGCCGGCCGTCACCAGGTCCGCAGCCTGGATGTCTTCCTCAACCGCGACACCGCCCCGATCGCCCGCGGATACGAGATCGTCAGCTCCAGCGTCAACGCCGACCTGGGCGCGGATGTGCTCCAGACCCTCGCGGCCGGCGGAACGAGGATGATCGCCCAGCGTTCCACCGGCTTCAACAACATCGATCTGGAGGCCGCGGCCGACCTCGGGTTGAGCGTCGGCCGGGTCGCCCACTACTCGCCCCACGCGGTCGCCGAATTCGCCTGGGCGCTGGCGCTGGCCGTCGACCGGCGGCTCGTCCGGGCCACGAACCGCACCCGTAACTTCGACTTCCGGCTGGACGGCCTGATGGGCCGCGATCTGCGCGGGCGGACGGCGGGGGTGCTCGGCACCGGCAAGATCGGCACGGCCTTCACCCGGATCGCCCATGGCTTCGGCATGAACCTGCTGGGCTGGGACCTCGCCGAGAATCCGCACTGTGTCGAACTCGGCATGAAGTACGTCGCCCGGGAGCGGCTGTTCGCCGAGGCGGATCTGGTCACCCTGCACCTCCCGCTGGTGGACGACACCCGGCATCTCGTCGACGCCGCCGCGCTGGCCGCGATGAAGGACGACGCGATCCTGATCAACACCAGCCGCGGCGGGCTGGTCGACACCGTGGCCCTGGTCGACACGCTCAAGGCCGGCCGGCTCACCGGCGTCGGCCTGGACGTCTACGAGGAGGAGGCCGCGTTCTTCTTCTTCGACAAGTCCCTGGACATCATCAGCGACGACACCCTCGCCCGCCTGATGACCTTCGGGAACGTGCTGGTCACCTCGCACCAGGCGTACTTCACCCAGGACGCGGTGGGCCAGATCATCGAGGCCACCGTGGCCAACGTCGAGGACTACCTGGCCCACCGCACCAACGAGAACATGCTGGTCACACGAGGACAGCTGCCAAAAGCTGCGCCGTGACCGAGGCCCCGTCCAGGGTCAGCACCGACTCCGGGTGGAACTGCACCCCCGCGAAGCCCGGACCGCGCAGCGCGTGCACCTCGCCGGTGGCCGCGTCCCGGCTCAACTCCACGCGGTGCATCGCCAGTTCGGCCGCGGTGGTGTCATCGCAGCGGGCCGTGAAGGTGTTGTAGAAGCCGACCGTCTCCTCGCGCCCGAAGAACTCGATCCGCTCCTGCGCGCCCTGGAAGGGCACCTCCTTGCGGACGATCTCCAACCCCAGCTCCGCGGCGAGGAGTTCATGGCCCAGGCAGACGCCGAGGAGACCGTGCCGGTGCTCCGCGAGCAGCTCGGCGGTCAGCGACCGCAGAAAGCGCATCTTGGGGTCGGCGGCGTCGGACGGATCGCCCGGCCCCGGGCCCAGGACCACCGGCCCCTGGTGCGCACGGGCGGCCGCGCGCAGCCCCGGCTCGTCGAAGCGGCGCACGGTGACGGTCAGCCCCGAGGTGCGCAGCAGATGCGCCAGCATCGCGGTGAAGGTGTCCTCCGCGTCGATGACCAGGGCGTGCCCGCTCAGCTCGGCGGTGGGCGCGGTGGTCTGCATCCGCAGCCAGAACGGCGCCAGATCGGCCCGGCGGGCGTCCAGCGCCGCGCGCACCCGCGGGTCGTCGGCCAGCCGCGGCGGCCGCCCGCCGTCCGCCGGGCGCGCGGGCGCCGGCCGCACACCGAGGGCGCTCAGCACCCCCGCGGCCTTGGCGTGGGTCTCGGCGACCTCGCTGCGCGGGTCGGAGCCGCGCACGAGGGTGGCACCGACCGGCACCCGCAGCCGCCCTCCGGCGGAGATATCGGCGGTACGGATCAGGATCGGCGAGTCCAGTGTCTGAGCGCCGCCGGTGTCCCGCCCGATCAGCGCCAGCGCCCCCGCGTAGTAGCCGCGCCCCCGGCCGCCGGCGTCCACCGGCTCATGCCGCTCGATCACCCGGCAGGCGTTCTGCACCGGCGACCCGGTGACCGTCGCCGCGAACATCGTCTCCCGGAGCACCTCGCGCACATCGAGGGTGGACCGGCCACGCAGCTCGTACTCGGTGTGCGCGAGATGCGCCATCTCCTTGAGCCGGGGCCCGATCACCACCCCGCCCTTGTCGCCGACGGTGCACATCATCTTCAGCTCCTCGTCCACCACCATGGACAGCTCCTCGACCTCCTTGCGGTCGTCGAGGAACGCCAGCAGGCTCTCGGCGGTGGGGCCGCCCTCCGGGTAGCGGTAGGTGCCGCTGATCGGATTCATCACGACCGTCTTCCCGGACATCCGTACGTGCACCTCGGGGCTGGCGCCGACCAGGGTGCGCACCCCCGGGATGTGCACCACATAGGTCCAGTACGCGCCGCGCTCGCCGGCCAGCAGCCGCCGGAACAGCGCGAGCGCGTCGGCCGCCGAGAAGTCCGCGATCCCGCCCTCGAACGTCCGGCGGATGACGAAGTTCGCGCCCTCGCCGGTGCCGATCTCGTCCCGTACCACCCGCCCGACGATCCCGGCGTAGGCGTCGTCGTCCACGTCGAACGCCCCGTCCGTCACCCGCACGTCATGGGCGGGCAGCGCCGCGAGGATGTCGTCCAGCGGCAGCTCGGCGGTCTCCCGCGGACGCAGCACGGCCAGCGGGGTGCCGTCGTCATGGGCCCGGAAGCCGCGCTCGCGGATCTGCCGGAACGGGATCAGCGCGAGCGCGTCCGTCACCGGCGCGTCCGGCACGCCCTCGCCCAGCGGGATGTCGGCCAGCCGCTCGACCTCCGTCACCTCGCCGGTCAGCACCTCGATGGTGGGGGCGGCGTCCCGCCCCGGGGTGCGGCGGTGCAGCAGGGCGAACGGCGGGCAGGCGGGGTCGAGCAGCCGCTGGGCGAGCGCGGCGGCGCCGGCGGGGGGCTCGTGGTGCATGGCGGGGGTTCCTTCCAGGAGAGGAGGAACGGCCGCCGGAAAAGGCTGAAGGCCGCCCCTCGGGCGGCCTTCGCGAAGTGTGGGTGTGCGCGCGAATCAGTGGGCCGCCGGATGAGCGGTCCACCACCAGTTGCTGTTCAGAGCAGGTCGCGTACACATGGGGCGCACCCTACCCGACCCTCCGAGTGCCGTGCGTCTCAAAGTCCGGATGCCGGGCCGGACAGTCTGCCGGGACCCCGTAATGTGGGCCTTGTGACCGTGAACGCTGAAACCCACGCCGGTGGCAACACCTGGCAAGACCTGCCCGCGGCGCAGCAGCCTGACTGGCCGGACCAAGAGGCTCTGCGCGATGTGATCGCGGAGCTCGAGTCCTATCCGCCGCTCGTCTTCGCGGGCGAGTGCGACCAGCTGCGCGAGCGCCTGGGAGCGGTCGCCCGTGGTGAGGCGTTCCTGCTTCAGGGCGGCGACTGCGCGGAGGCCTTCGACGCCGTATCCGCCGAGCACATCCGTAACAAGCTCAAGACGCTCCTCCAGATGGGCGCCGTGCTGACCTACGCCGGGTCCGTCCCGGTGGTCAAGGTCGGCCGGATCGCCGGCCAGTACAGCAAGCCGCGCTCCAAGCCCACCGAGACGCGTGACGGGGTGACGCTGCCGACCTACCGCGGTGACTCCGTCAACGGCTTCGAGTTCACCGAGGCGGCCCGGATCCCGGACCCGCAGCGGCTGAAGCGGATGTACCACGCCTCCGCGGCGACCCTGAACCTCGTGCGCGCCTTCACCACCGGCGGTTACGCCGACCTGCGGCAGGTGCACGCCTGGAACCAGGACTTCGTGAAGTCCTCGCCCTCCGGACAGCGCTACGAGGCGCTGGCCCGCGAGATCGACCGCGCGATGAACTTCATGAACGCCTGCGGGGTCAACCCGGAGGAGTTCCGCACCGTCGAGTTCTACGCCTCCCACGAGGCGCTGGTCCTGGACTACGAGTCCTCGCTGACCCGCGTCGACTCGCGCACCGGCAACCTCTACGACGTCTCCGGCCACATGGTCTGGATCGGCGAGCGCACCCGTCAGCTGGACGGTGCGCACATCGAGTTCGCCTCGCGCATCCGCAACCCCATCGGCGTCAAGCTCGGCCCGACGACCACCGCGCAGGACGCGCTGACGCTCATCGAGCGCCTCGACCCGGAGCGGGAGCCGGGCCGGCTGACCTTCATCACCCGCATGGGAGCGGACAAGGTCCGCGACAAGCTCCCCGAGCTGGTCGAGAAGGTCACCGCCTCCGGCGCGCAGGTCGCCTGGATCTGCGACCCGATGCACGGCAACACCTTCGAGGCCGCCTCCGGTCACAAGACCCGGCGCTTCGACGATGTGCTGGACGAGGTCAAGGGCTTCTTTGAGGTCCACAAGAGCCTCGGCACGCACCCGGGCGGTATCCACGTCGAGCTCACCGGTGACGATGTCACCGAGTGCGTGGGCGGCGGCGACGAGATCTTCGTCGACGACCTCCACCAGCGCTACGAGACCGCCTGCGACCCGCGGCTCAACCGCAGCCAGTCGCTGGACCTGGCGTTCCTGGTGGCGGAGATGTACCGCGATCAGTGAGGCGAGTCGCCGCTGACCTGCACCGACGGTCAGGGACATAGCAGAGGTGGGGGGGGGGGGGGGGGGGGGG
>NZ_JBYISA010000057.1:0-31281 GCF_057708345.1 Streptomyces sp. bgisy130 | reverse complement strand
GATCGGGCGCGGCACGCGCCTCTTGCAGCGCCAGCAGACCAGTCAGCACCGCCGAGGTGACCACCTGTGTCCGGTCGGTGCACCGACCGATGTGCGACCCGGTGGGGCATCGGCGGCAAGCCGAGGGGCCTGGCAGGAGGCCGAGACCAATCGCTGATCACACTCGGGCGCCTCTGCGCGTAGGGGGCCCGCCTGGGCCGGGGTGAGGTCGGCGTGGGGCCGAAAGAGTTCTGCAATGTGCGGCAAAGGGTGAATTGCGCATCGAGCTGCATACGGTGGGTCCTGGGCGGCGATCATGTCGCACCGGCCACCGTGAGGGGATCGATGTGGAGGGTAGCGACCGTGATGGCGAGCCCCGTCGTGCCAGGCCGCAGCGACAGCCTGATAGGGCGGCCGACAGCAGCCCGCCACCCCGAGGGAGCTCCGCACATCGACGGGCCGCCGGCGCCTCCCCACTCACCGAAAAGGCTGCCAAGCCCCGTGCCGGTCGTCGCCGACGCCTCGCCGCACTGCTGAACACTCCGCCGCCGGGCCCCACACAGCCGGGCTTCTGGCGCAGTCCGTTGCGGGGACCGTGGCTGACGTCGGTGTTCGGGCTGATCCTCCTGGTCGGCATCACCGTGCTGTTCGTGACCGGACTGCTGTCCTACGCCGCGTACAACCCGAACCTGGCACCGGGCAATGACAAGACGCCGGGGAAGGGCTGGCTCGGCTTCTACCTGTTCTCCTGGCCGACCAGCCCGTACTGGCTCTACCGCCTCACCCAGGGAATCCACGTGACGCTGGGCGTGGTGCTGATCCCGATCCTGCTGGCGAAGCTCTGGTCGGTCGTCCCCAAGCTGTTCACCTGGCCGCCGGTGCGTTCACTGAGCCATGCACTGGAGCGGCTCTCGTTGCTGCTCCTCGTGGGCGGGGCACTGTTCGAATTCGTCACCGGTGTGCTCAACATCCAGCTCCACTACATCTTCCCCGGGTCCTTCTACACCCTGCACTTCTACGGCGCCTGGGTCTTCATCGGCGCCTTCGTCGTCCACGTCGCCTTCCGGATTCCCACCATGGCAAGGGCGCTGCGCAGCCGTAGCTTCCGCGGCGTCGTGCGTACCCCCGCCGCACGCACGACGCCCGAAGCGGCGGATGACACCGGCCTGGCGACTCCCCACCCCGCGCCGCCCACGATGTCGCGGCGGGGCGCGCTCGGCCTGGTGGGTGCCGGCTCGCTGGCACTGCTCGTCGTGACGGCCGGGCAAAGCATCGGTGGGGCCCTGCGCAAGACCGCGCTGCTGGCACCGCACGGGCAGGAGCCAGGAAAGGGCCCCAATGGCTTTCAGATCAACAAGACCGCGGCGGGGGTGGGTATCCGTGCCCGCGACATCGGGCCTGACTGGCGCCTGGTCGTACGCGGCCCCGGCCGGGAGCGGATCTTCACCCGCGCGCAGGTGCTGGCGCTGCCGCAGCACACGGCAGCCCTGCCGATCGCCTGCGTGGAGGGCTGGTCCACCGACGACCAGCACTGGAGCGGGGTACGGTTGTCCGACCTGGCAGCCCTGGTCGGACAGCGGCAGAGACCTCCCGGTGTCTTCGTCGAGTCCGCCCAGCGCGGAGGAGCCTTCAGCTCCACCCACCTGCGCGACAACCAGGTGCGTGACCCCAGGTCACTGCTCGCCCTGCGGGTCAATGGCGCGGACCTCTCCCCGGACCACGGCTATCCGGCGCGGATCATCGTCCCGGCCAACCCCGGCGTGCACAACACAAAATGGGTCACTCGCCTCACCTTCGGAGCAGCACAGTGAAGGGCTTCCGCACCCGCTACGGCGCCTCCCCCCTGCACCTCTTGCTCGTGCTGTGTTCCTTCGCGCTGGCCGGCTATGCGGGACTCCGGTTGCTGAACGGAGACACGCTCGGCGTCGTCCTCTGGTTCGTGGGCGCCGCGCTCCTGCACGACTTGGTCTTTCTCCCCCTCTACACCATCACCGACCGAGTGGTGCAATGCGTCTTCCGGCGCAGAAGGGATGCGACGGACCACTTGCCCTCGCTGACAGGCCGGATTAACTACCTCCGCGTGCCCGCCTTCGTGGCCCTCCTGCTGCTCCTCGTCTGGTATCCGCTCATCCTGAACCGGGTCCCGGGCTTCACCTCGTACACCGGACTACAGGCCGACGTGTTCTGGGGCCGCTGGCTGCTGATCACGGCTGCCCTCTTCGCCGCCTCCGCAGTGTGTTTGCTGGTCGCCATGTGGCGTGGGCGTCCGCCCCGGCCGAGAGCGCACGAAGCCCCTCCGAAGGCGCCCGGCCGACACCAGGCGTAACCAAGGCCGCCAGTTCCGAGAAAGGGCCGGCAGGGAAATCCCGATGCCCCACGCACCCGAACGCACCACACCGGCCGTCCTGGCCAGGCAATCCGCCCCGGGCTTCCGGGCCGTCGGCCTGACCGAACCGGATCCCGGCCCGCTGTGGGACGTCCTGATGCCCACGGATACCACCGGCGCCACCCAGCGCAATCGGCTCCGCAACGCGAAGGCACCTGCCCGGTGAGCACCGAAGAGCATGCGCCAGAGCAGCCGCTGGGCTCCGGCCCCCGGCACGAGGACCCGTATGCGCACGCATTGCAGGACGGCCGCGGCCCCCTCTACAGGTGGAGTGCTGTCGTCAGAGGTGGACCGCTGGTGTGCCGCTCCGGACCCCGCCGACATGAGCGTCCTGCGGCGGTGCAAGGGGGCGGTCCTCGACATCGGCTGTGGGCCGGGGCGCTTGGTCAGCGCCCTTCGGGCGCTCGGCCACCTCGTGCTCGGCATCGACATCAGCCGTGCCGCCGTCGCGCGGACCGCCGACACCGGAGGCGCGGCGCTGTGCCGATCCGTCTTCGAACGACTTCCCGGTGAGGGGCTCTGGAATACGGCGCTGCTCATGGACGGCAACATCGGGATCGGCGGCGACCCGCCGGCCTTGCTGGAGCGGATCGGGAGCCTGGTGTTTCCTCGTGGCAGCCTGTTACTGGTGGAGGCGGCCTCGCAGGACGTCGACGAACGGTTGCGTGTGCGGTTCGATGACGGCCGTGGCCGCCTTGGAATGCCCTTCCCCTGGGCCGGTGTCGGCGTTGCCGCGTTGCGTCGCACGGCAGCGGTCACCGGGTGGCAGCCGGGCGAACACTGGTCGGTCGGCGACCGCCACTTCCTCGAGCTGAAGCGGTCCGCCGGCTCTCGCCCGGCACACACGCGACATCAAGGCTGAGGGAAGTTGCCGCAGCGGGCACCCCCGTTGGGGGATGGCTGCTCCCGGTCCGGACCCAGGTCGTGCAGCCGTCACCAGCCGGTCAGCAAAAGATGGTTGACGAGGAGGGCGAGGACGGCCTGGGCGGCCAGCCACCGGGCATGAGCCCGGCGTGGGAGCAGCGCGCAGGCGGGGAGCAGCCAGACCGCGAAGGTCAGCCAGATCCGTTCGGTCTCTGCCTTGCTCATTCCGGACAGATCCGCGAGCAGCATCATGCACAACGCCGCGGCGACCAGCACCGACAGTGCACCACGCCCGGCCGGTGACCTACGCCGCATCCCTCGCACGGCCGGCCGCAGAGGTCCGGCGGCTCGGCACAGACCCGCGACCGTGGCCAGGCCCACTGTCAGCACCTGAGCGGCCAGGTTGGCCCAGATGAAGTAGCCGTATGGGCGGACCTTGGCGGCGCCCTGGTAGTAGCGCTCGACGAGGGCGGTGTAGCCGTCAAGCCACCAGAACCCGGCGGCGGTGAAGGCCGCCACCCACGGCAGCACTCCCAGGATCACCAACGGAAGGGGGCGGGCAGACCGGGCGAGGAGGAGGACGGCGGCACCGAGCACGACGAGGACCGTCAGGCCGTAGGAGAGGTACCAGGCAAGCCCCATGAGCAGACCGGCGCCCACAGCCGCGAGGCCGGGCATGCGCGTGGTGCGGGTGGCCGCCAGCGCGAGCAGCGCCACCGCACAGGCGGAGACACCGGCGAAATAGCCGTCGGCGCTGACACCGATCCACACCGCCGCCGGGGCCAGCACCAGGAACGGGGCCGCTCGCCGGGCCAGTTGCTCACCACACAGCGCCCGCACGGTCACCACGACCGCGGCCGCGAACGACGACCCGACGGTGATGCACCAGGCTGCCGCCCAGGCGCCGCCGGCCAACCCGATGCGGTCCAGGCCGACGAACGTCAGCAGTGCGCCGGGCGGGTGGCCGGCCACATGCGCCGGCCAGAGGTGGGGCGAGCCGACCAGGATGTGGTGCGTGAAGTCCCGGAGGAAAGCGGGCACATCGTGCACGCCGTTCACCGACTGCAGGTATTCCAAACCGGTGGTCAGCCGCTCGGCGATGCCACGCCCCCAACCATCCACGAGCGCCAGCGACCATGTCCATGCCATTGCCGCGCCCCAGACGGCCGGCACCAGCGCCCGCCACGACAGGCGCCGCGCAGTCGGCGGGCCGTAGACCACCACCAGCGCGGCGACAGCGAGAGCCGCCGGCGTCCCCGGACCGACATGCGGCAGCCACCACGCATACAGCGGAGGCCACCCCAGCCGCAGAATCCCCTCCGAACCGTAAACGGTCCTGTTGAGGAGTCTTCCGATGAGCACCGCCAGCGCAAACAGCACGACCGCGGCCACCACCGCCCACACATCGCGTCGGCACTCCCGCTTCTGCGCACTCGTCGTCACCGCGTGAGCCGGGAAGGCTGACCGTTCGCTGACCTTACGGTTCGACACAGCGGATCACATCGTTCGCGGTATGGGCGGCTCGCTCCGGCCAGCGGTGTTCTGCTCATCGTGATGGCCCGGCGGCCGAGCCGGCGGCAGCGGCACGATCGGTCGCCGACGACCACCCCGACAGCCGAACAGGGCGCTGCTGCGCGCGCCGGTGGGCTTCAGCGGATCGCGGCCCGCGCGGGCTTCGGCCTGCTGACGGTGGCGGCCGCACCGCCCGGCGAGGCCCAGCCTGCGGCAGGAGGCTTACGCATGACTGATGTTCCGGCGCCGTTCGGTCGCCGGGCGGGCCCGTGGCCGTACGGTCGGTGGCATGTTGGTCCTGGTAACTGGAGGTGCGGGCTTCATCGGTTCGCACGTCGTCACCGCCCTCACCGGCGCCGGGCACGGTGTGCGCGTGCTCGACGCGCTGTTGTCTGCCGCGCACCGCACGTCCCCGCGGATCCCCGACGGGGTGGACTGGAGACATGCGGACGTCCGCGACCCGGAGGCCGTGGCCGAAGCCCTGCGGGGGGTCGACGCCGTCTGCCATCAGGCGGCGATGGTCGGGCTCGGCAAGGACTTCGCCGACGCCCCCGCCTACGTGGGCTGCAACGACCTGGGCACCGCGGTGCTGCTGGCAGGTATGGCTGGGGCCAGGGTGCGGCGTCTGGTGCTGGCGAGTTCGATGGTGGTCTACGGAGAAGGGCGCTATGAGTGCCCGGGGCACGGTGTCGTACGGCCGGGGCCGCGCACGGTGGCCGACTTGGAGGCAGGACGTTTCGAACCGCCCTGCCCGAGGTGTGGTGAGTCGCTCGCGCCCGGCCTGGTGGCCGAGGATGCCCCACTTGATCCGCGCAACGTCTATGCCGCCACCAAGCTCGCGCAGGAGCACCTTGCCTTCGCGTGGGCGCGCGCCGTCGGCGGGCGGGTGGCCGCGTTGCGCTACCACAACGTGTACGGGCCCGGGATGCCGCGTGACACCCCGTACGCCGGCGTCGCCGCGCTGTTCCGGTCCGCGCTGGAGCGCGGTGAGGCACCGCGGGTGTTCGAGGACGGTGGCCAGCGGCGGGACTTCGTCCATGTCAGGGACGTGTCCCGGGCCAACCTCGCGGCCCTGGACGGTCTGCCCGGGCTGCCGGAGGGGGCCATGCAGGCGTACAACGCCGGCAGCGGCGAGCCGCATACGGTGGGGGAGATGGCCGCCGTCCTGGCAGCGGCGCACGGCGGGCGGACGCCGGTTGTCACGGGGGAGTACCGGCTCGGCGACGTCCGCCACATCACCGCATCCTCGCGCAGGCTGGGTGACGAACTGGGCTGGAAGCCGGAGGTCGCGTTTGTGGAGGGAATGGCGGAGTTCGCGACGGCCTCGCTGCGAGCCGGCTGACCTTCCCTCCGGCGCGAATGCCGGCCCCGACGAACACGAAGGGCCGGCCCCTTCCAGCACGGATTCACCGCCACCGCGTCTCGCACCGGCATTTCGGCATTCGGCGGAAGCATCAGAGGACGACAGCGATCCGTAAATTCCCTTCTGCCCCTATACCTCCTTTGTCTCCGTAGTGTGAGTGGCATGACCGAGACATCCCCTTCTTCGGCTTCTCCTGTGGACGTGGTGCTGCCCTGCCTCAACGAGGCCGAGGCCCTGCCGTGGGTGCTGGGCCGAATCCCCTCGGGCTGGCGCGCGATCGTCGTCGACAACGGCTCCGTCGACAGCTCGGCGGACATCGCCCGCGCCCTCGGGGCGTATGTCGTCCACGAGCCGCGACGCGGCTTCGGCGCCGCCTGCCACACGGGCCTGACCGCCGCCACCGCCGACGTCGTCTGCTTCTGCGACTGCGACGCCTCCCTCGATCCCGCACTTCTGCCCGCTGTCGGCAGGCCCGTCCTCGACGGTTCCACCGACCTTGTACTGGGCCGCCGCAGGCCCGTTACACGCAGCGCCTGGCCACTGCACGCCCGCCTGGCCAACCTGGAGCTGGCCCGTCTGATCCGCCGGCGTACCGGACTACCGCTGCACGACCTGGGCCCGATGCGCGCCGCCCGCCGCCAGGCCCTGCTCGCTCTGAACCTGACCGACCGACGCTCCGGCTACCCGCTCCAGATGGTGGTCCGCGCCGCCGACGCAGGCTGGCGCGTGGCGGAGACGGATGTGCCGTATCACCCGCGCACCGGCCGCTCGAAGGTCACCGGTACCTGGCGGGGCACCTGGCAGGCGGTACGGGACATGCGCGCCGTCCTTGCCGAGCGGCCCGTCACCGACCGGGGGGCCGCGGCGATCACCCCAGGAACCGGGCGATGAGCGCCCGGCTTACGGACACGCTGCTGGTCATCGCCAAAGAACCGGTGCCGGGGCGGGTCAAAACGCGGCTCACCCCGCCCTACACGCCCCAGGAGGCGGCTGCTCTGGCCGAGGCAGCCCTTGCCGACACCCTGCACACGGTGCTCAGGGCCCCCGTCCGGCGCCGAGTCCTTGTTCTCGACGGTGTTCCCGGCCCCTGGCTGCCGCCCGGATTCGACATCGTGCCCCAGGGCGCCGGCGGCCTGGACGAGCGGATCGCGGCCGCCTTTGGCCGCTGTGACCGTGGACCGGCACTCCTGGTCGGGATGGATACCCCCCAACTGACCACGGACCTCCTTGCGGGGGTCGGCCGAGACGGCACCGATGCCTGGTTCGGGCCGGCCGCGGACGGCGGCTTCTGGGCGCTGGGTTTCGCCGACCCGGTGCGCGCCGCAGCCCTTGTGCGCGGCGTGCCGATGTCCACCGACCGCACTGGGGCGATCCAGCGGCGCCGACTTGCCGAAGCGGGGCTGAGCGTGAGCGACCTGCCGGTGCTGCGTGATGTGGACACCGCCGCCGACGTCGCCGAGGTCGCCGCCTGCTGCCCTCCCGGCTCACGCTTCACCACCACCCTGAACTCGCTGGCGGAGGCCGGTCGGTGAGCGGCACGGCAAGCGGTAACGACTCAGGCCCTCGCCGAGTGGACAACGCAGACTGGGGCCCGAAGGTATCCGCAGAGCGTGGTGGTATGGCCTGCCCGGCTCAACACGAGATCGCGCCCAAGCAGCTCGCGGACGGCTCCTTCAACACGCTGGCGAAGAACAAGCTGACCACGGCCGGCTCCGGGGGAGTCCTACACGGTCGACGACTCCGCCAAGGTCGTCTGCGGCAACGTGCAGGCCGCCAACGCCACCGTCCACATCATCGACAGCGTCCTGCTACCGAAGCAGTAGCCGGCACCCGCGGTGCCCGGGCGCCCGGGCACCGCTGTGGGCACCCGTTACCGGTGGGTTGGCAGACCGTGTGGCCTGACGGTGTTGTCGTCTGCGCCTGCGGGCGAAGTCGGGAGACGCCTTTGAGGCTGCACTGGCCGCAGGAGAGGCATTCCTGGCGGCCTCGGACTGCCAGGGCAGAATCCTGCGGCCCTGCTCTGGCAGTCCGAGGCCGCGCTATGCTTGCATCAGCTGGATCGGGAAGAGGAAGCCCAGCCGCTAGCGCTGGAGGAACTGCGACTGGCCCGCGAACGGGGCGCGCCTTTGGCCCGCGGACGAGTGTTGCGTATCGCCGGACTAGTTCACCGTGGCCAGATGGCCTTCCTTGAGCAGGCCGTTTATCAGCTCCGGTTTTTGCCGGTCCGCCTGGAACACGCCAAGGCAACCGCGGAATATAGCGCTGCACTACGACGCGTCGGCCGACGCACGGACGCCCGGCGCGTGCTGAATGAGGTCCTCGCCTGCGGCGCACAGTCGCTAGTCCAACAGATCAACACCGAGCGCGAGGCATGCGATACCCACCCGTGCAGCGCTCTTGCGGTCGGAATCTAGGCCCTTACCCCCAGTGAACGGCGCGTCGTGGAGGTGGCTGCCGCCGGCAGTCCAACCGCGCGATCGCCCAAACCCTGCTTGTCACGCAAAAGACCGTCGACGCGCATCCGGCCAGTTCCCATCACAAACTCGATATCAGCAGCCGGCGCCAGTTGGCCGAGCAGCCCCCAGCCCGGCCAAGTTCGAGTCTGATCCGGAGCGCAACCACAACCCGGGTTCACATGAGATCAACCGACCTGGCCTGGAAATTCCGTGAACGCCTGCGAGCGGGGCGCACACCGTGACCCCGGAACGACGCCGAGTGCCGGTTGTCGATGCCCACTGGATGAACCGCATGATGGTGACCTACCGGCTGGAAATCAATGGAGTCCCTACAGAGGCTGCCGAGAGTCACCAGGCACCGGGCGTCATGCGTACGGAAGCCTTTGATGTCGTCCTGCTCGCCTTCGACGTGCGGTTCAGGCCCGATGGCACCAGGCCGGTGATCAACAGGTCGTGCCCGGGCGTCCGTGCTCAGTGATTCCCCGTATGCACAACGAGAAGGGGTCACCCGAAGTGGACCGATCAAGCTCGGGAAACGACTTAACCGCCACGTGCTGGTCCTAAGAGTGCCTTGCCACTACCAGGGCGGCAGTCTGATCGGAGGACGAAAGCATGCAAACCCCACCCGTGCTGAACCCACAGGTCGTGCATGAGCTGGTGGAATCGCTCGAAGCTCCGTTCGTCATCGAGCTCGTCAACATGTTCTTGGAGGACTCTCCCCAACTGATCGACCAGATCCACCAGGGGGTCCAGGACAACGAGACAGAACAGGTACACCGTGCCGCGCACACGCTGAAATCGTTCAGCAAGACTTTCGGGCTCGAGCAGCTGGGGTCGTTGTGCCAGGAGCTGGAGAAACTCTCAGCACACGGCGAACTGTCCGAGGGCACGACGTCGGCCGCAAAGGACACCGAAGCCGCCTACCGCCATGCTCGACAGGCTCTGGCAGACCTTCGACAGGATCTGGCGCCCAGCAGCCGGCCACGGGAGAGCTGATCGCGGGAGGAGGGCGATGAAGAGCCGCCACGCTGCGGTGACTGGCGAGGGGCCGGATGAATCCGGGGCGCACCTGCGGTGACCTACGAGATGCCGCGCGGAGAGAGAAGGCGGCGGTGCAGGCCGCGGATATGGCATAAAATCGCTGCGATCTGGGTGGCGTTTATACTCCCTCCGGTGCTCGTAAATTCTTCCTCCTAAATCAGCGGAACTCAGGGATTAATTTTGCTCGCGCTGAATTGACAGGGGCGCAGTACCTGCGCCCGCTCAGTGCCCTGATCGAAAATGTATTGCAGCGCCGGACGCTGTCGCGTCGCGCCACAGAGGAACCGCCTGCCGCGCATCAGGCACAGCTGCTGGAAAAGCGGATCGACGGGCTGTTCTCCGACCTGGCTGCCGTGAACAATCGGTTGGGGGCAGTGTGCAGACCACACACGGCGAGATATCCGGTACCGGCAGGACGGCACAGCTACCGTCGGCCATGGCTGACCAGTGGGCCAAGATCAAGGCCACCCACTCGCCGCGGGCCGTGGCTGCGGCCGACACCCGGCCCATTTCCAACTTGCTGCAGCAGTTCGCCTACATGGGCGCCACATGCAAGATAATTCTTGGTCCGGACTTGGACACCTACTACACCATGGCCTGTCTGCTCCTGACCGAGCTCAGGCTGATGGAACGGATTCCCACCTCGGTGACACCGCAGAGGCGCGGCTGCGTGACGGTTTCCTCAACGTTGCCGATCGGAGAGAGCTCGCACAGACAGCGGGTTCCTGCCCAGGACGCCAGCGAATTGCGCCGGCAGCTCGACAGGGCCTTTGAAAGCGCTGGTGCATTCAATGACAATAAGCAGCTTCGACCTGTTCTGGTATGTGACACAGGCATCGGAATACCGCCGGACCGCATTGAAGGGCTGTCGCTCGACGCCTCACCCACTACCGCGAACGGGCTCGCAGGGAAGCTCGCCGACCCGCTGCACCGGTCACTGGTTGGATACCCTGGGAATTGGCAAATGGCACCTGGCTCATTGGGGTGTGAGAGCCAGCTACACACCGAGATCGACGAGAGACGCTAGGTGTCCTGTCGGAGGGGTGGTGGCGATGAAGCGTTCTGTGGGGCGGCGGGTGAGTGTGTCGCTCCGAATGCTCGTGCGTGTTTTCGTCGTGGTCAATGCCCTATTGCTTGCCGTTGTGCTTACCCTGAGCGTGGTTGCCGTGCAGAGCATGCAGGACGCTGCACGGGCCGAGAGCCGGCGGTCGGAATCGCTGCGCCTGGCCGACGAACTGCGCCAGACCTCCGATGACCTGACCCGCATGGCAAGGACGTACGCGGTCACCGGAGAATCACGCTACCGGGACTACTTCGTCGAGATCCTGGCTATTCGTGACGGTAGAGCCCCGCGCCCCGAGCAGTACGACCGTGTCTACTGGGACGTGGTCACCGACACCGGACGGCGGCCCACTTCCTCTGGACCGGCCGTCAGCTTCGATACGCTGGCCGCGCGGGCAGGGTTCACCGGTGAAGAGTTGAGCCTGCTCAAGACGGCGCGGTCGCGCTCCGACGCTCTGGCGCGAATCGAAGAGACAGCCTTCGCCGAGATCGACAGCACAGCTGGAACGTCCAGGGCGGCTGCCGGCCGGGCCAGGGCCGCCGCACTGCTCTACAGCGCGGATTACCGTCACGCCAAGGCTCAGATCATGCAACCGATAGGGCGCGTGTTCGATCTTGTCGACGTGCGTACCCACCGAGAAACCGCGCAGGCAGTCGACCGGGCGACGGCGTACTCGTCGGCAGCGGTCGGCGTCGCAGTGGTGATGTTGTGCGGCATGGCGGTCGTCGCGGTTGGGGCCCGGCGAGCGATCATCCGTCCGGTCGGCATGCTCGACCACGCCACCGCGCGCATCGCCGAGGGCGACTTGAGTGTGCGTGCGCCAGTCGGGGGCATGAGCGAGATCAGCTCACTCGCCATGCGCTTCAACGGCATGGCTGAGCGGGTGCGGCTCCGAACCGGGGAACTCGAGCTGCTTCAACGCGTCGCGGTCACCGCCAATGAGGCCGCTGACTTGACTGAGGCGACGCAGGTTGTCCTCGACCTTGTCTGTGGCTACACCGGCTGGCAGGTGGGCCATGCATACTGGCTCGCCCCTGATGCGGCACGAGCCGAGGGCGCCAAGCTGGTCCCCTCGCCGGTCTGGCACTGCGGTGACTCTGCTGAGCTTCGAGCATTCCGGCAGGCGAGGGAAGCGAGCCCGCTGACCCCGGGGGAGGGGTTGCCCGGACGCGTATTCGCCAGCGGCAAAACTGCGTGGATCGTTGATGTGACCAAGACCTCCGAATTCTCCGGGGTCGGACATGCTGACGACATCGGTGTGCATGCCGCCATGGGATTTCCCGTGCTGGTGGGCGACGAAGTCGTCGCCGTGCTGGAGTTTTTCTCGTTCCAGCCGGCCGAGCCCGACGGGGCATTGCTCGACCTGATGGCAAACGTAGGCACGCAGCTGGGCCGGGTCGTGGACCGTATGCGTGCAGAGACTGCGGCACGCAACGTCAATTTGTTGCTGGAATCGACCGCGGAAGGTATCTACGCTACTGATCTTCAAGGAAACTCCACCTTCGTCAACAAGGCAGCAGCCGAAATACTGGGATACGAACCCGACTTCCTGGTCGGCAAGTACATGCACGAGCTGTGCAGTCACACCCACCGCAACGGGCTTCGCTGCTCGATCGAGGAATGTCCGATCTGTGCGGCGTATCGGACCGGCCGTGGGCGCCAGACCGAGGGGGAGATGTTCAGACGGCGTGATGGGGTCCTCTTTCCTGTAGCTTGCACCTCTTACCCGATCAGGGAGAAGGGGGAGGTCTGCGGGGCGGTTGTCACCTTCTCGGACGTCACAGCCCGGCGACGTGCTGAGGAGGCACTGCAGCAGGCGAAGGAGGCAGCCGAGAGTGCCAACAGCGCCAAGAGTGCTTTCCTGGCGACAATGAGCCACGAGATCCGCACCCCGATGAACACGATCATCGGCATGACCGGACTGCTGCTCGACACGGAGCTCGACCACGAGCAGCGCGACTTTGCCGGCACCGTCCGTGAGAGCGCGGAGGCCCTGCTCACGTTGATCAATGACATCCTCGACTTCTCGAAGATCGAGGCCGGTAAACTCAAGCTTGAGCACCAGCCGTTCCATGTCGGTGAGTGTGTTGAGGCCACGCTCGAACTCGTGGCCGCCGAGGCGGCGGTGAAGGACATCGAGTTGGCCTGCCTGGTTGACCCGGGCGCGCCCGCGGGCATGGTGGGTGACGTCACCCGCCTGCGGCAGGTGCTGCTCAATCTGCTGAGTAACGCGGTGAAATTCACCGAACGAGGCGAGATAGTTGTTACGGTCGACGCTGAGCTTCTGGATGCCGGCGACGGGTCGGATGCGTCCCCGCAGTGCCGATGGCACTTTGCTGTGCGGGATACAGGAATCGGCATCCCGCCCAATCGAATTGAAGGATTGTTCGATCTGTTCAGTCAGGTCGATGCCTCAACGACCCGCCGCTACGGTGGCACCGGTCTTGGCCTGGCCATCTCAAAGCGCCTATGCGAACTCATGGGCGGGACGATCTTCGTATCCAGTCGGCAAGGTGAGGGCTCGACGTTCCGCTTCACCGTCGAGGGTGGGGCCACAGACGTCCGGCGGCGCGACCCTGTGCCAGAGGAAAGGCCGGAGCTGGCGGGAAAACGGGTGCTCGTCATCGACGGAAGTGCGGTCAACCGCCAGATCCTGATGACACAGATGGCGTCATGGGGCATGCAGCCGATCACCACCGAGTCACCGACCGAAGCGGTCGAGTGGCTTTCGGCCGGAGCCCACTTCGACCTCGGAATCGTTGATGCAAAGATGCCGGAGAGGAACGGACCCACCCTGACCGAAACCATCCAGGCAACCCAGCAGCATCACTCCATCCCGCTCATCATGCTGACTTCGCTCGGTCAGCAGCGCAACGACCTCCCCAACTCCCAGATAGCCGCCTACCTGACCAAGCCGATCAGGTCATCCCAGCTCTTCGACACCATCATCAGCGTCTTCACAGGGCAGTTGGCCGGTGCTGCGTCTGCCGTAGAGCGCGCACCAGGGACGCATCGGAGCGCTCCCCAGGGCACTCTGCGGATCCTCGTGGCAGAAGACCACGCGGTCAATCAGCGACTGGCAATACTGCTGCTGGACAAACTCGGTTACCGCGCCGACGTCGCGAGCACTGGTCTGGAGGCATTGGCGGCGCTCGAACGTCAACCCTACGACGTCATACTCATGGACGTGCAGATGCCAGAGATGGATGGGCTGGAGGCGACCCAGCGCATCCGCTCGCGTTGGCCGGGCGAAGGTCGCCCATACATCGTCGCAGTCACCGCCAATGCAATGGAGGGCGATCGGGGGCCTTGCATCGAAGCCGGGATGGATGACTACCTCACCAAGCCCATCAATCTCAAGGAGCTGGGTAAAGCCCTCGCCCGCTCTGCACGCCGGGGCGAGCGCCCTCACGGTGGCCTCGGCTCGTCAGGGTGACGTTGGGGCGGCGAACTGGACTGGGTCACAGCGAAGCTGCGGTGGCAGCTGACCGTGCCGAGACCAAGGCCCTGCGCACGGTCGCCGCGGGCTGCAAGGATGCGACGGGGACGTTCACGCTGGCACCGTAGAGTTCCGCGACTCCCGGGTACTGCAGACTAGGACATCTGTATCCCTCCGGCGGGTAGAAGGATCAGGCTGCCGCGTTTTCGCTGAGGGGCATCGGGCACACGGGCTGTAGGCCCCGGCTGGAACCCCCGTCCAGCCGGGGACTGGCGCTATCAGTTGTCTGAAGGGAAGGCCCGCTGACCTGGCGCCCGGTGACGAGCTCGGTACCTAAGAGCTCTCCCGTGACTGCTGGTCACGGTGATCCGGATGTCACCGGTCGGTCAGCCGAAGAGGAGGCCGACGGGATCTCGCTGCTCCGGTCCGGCTGCGGCGCCCGCCCGGACGCGGCGGGCGCGGGTGGGTCAGGCGCCGGGTGGGGAGACGTAGGTGAACGATCCCGATGAGCTGCCGCCGGGGGTGGTGACGGTGACGTCGAAGGTGCCCTCGGCGGCGCTGGGCGGGGACACGGCGGTCACGGTGGTGTCGGAGATGACCGCGAAGGGCGCCGGCGTGCCGTTGAAGGTGACCTGTTCGGTGTAATTCAGGCCGGTGCCGGTGATCGTCACCCCGGTGCCGCCGGAGGTCGGCCCCGCGCTGGGGCTGACGTCCGTGATGGTGGGGTGGTCGACGTAGGTGTAGAACGGGCCGTCGGCGCTCCCGCCGCTGGTGATCACGGTGACGGTGACGGCGCCCGGGGCCGGGGCATGGGCGGCTCTGACGGTGACCTGGGTGTTGGAGACACTCTGGATGACGGCTCGGGTGCTGCCGAAGTACACGTCGATCGCTCCGGCGAGGTTGCGGCCGGTGATGACGATCTCCTGGTCGCTGCCCGAGACGGGGCCGGCGTCGGGGCTGATGCCGGTGAGGGCGGGCGTCGGCATGTAGTAGAAGGACCCGAGGGTGCCGGTGCCGCCCGCGGTGGTGACCGTCACGGGGACGACACCGGCGCCGGCGGGGGAGGTGACGGTCACCGATGTCGCCGTATTGGCGGTGATCACGGCCTGGGCGGTGCCGAAGTGCACGGCGGTGGCGTTGGCCAGGTGGTGACCGGTCAGCGTCACGGTGGTTCCGCCTGCCATGGTCCCCTGGTCGGGGATCACGTTCGTCGCCATGACGTCGACGGTGCCGGCATTGACGTTGCCCACATAGGCACGTGTCCCATCGGGGAAGACGGCGATGCCGGTGGGGCCGTCTCCCGCGCCGATGTTCTCGACGACGGTGCGGGTGGCGGTGTCGATCACACTCACCGTGTCCGGTCCGGAATTCGGCACGTACAGATGGGCGCCGTCGGGGCTCAGCGCCGGGAAGCGCGGCTGGGCGCTGACGCCGATGTTGTCGGTGGTGGTGTTCGTGGCGGTGTCGATCACACTCACCGAGGAACTGCCGGCGTTCGTGACGTAGACGCGGGCCCCGTCGGAGCTGACCGCCAGCAGGATGGGGACGTCGCCGGCGAGGATCGTGGCGACGACGGTGTCGGTGGCGGTGTCGATCGCGCTGACGGAACCCGAGAAGCTCGCCACATAGGCGCGGGTCCCGTCCGGGGTGACAATCACGCCGGTCGGCCCGGTCCCGACGGTCACGGTGCCGGTGACGGTGTTGGTGGCGGTGTCGATCACGCTCACCGAATCGGTGGTCTGCCGCGTCACATAGACGCGCGTCCCGTCCGGGGTGACCGCCGCCATCGTCGCCCCGGCCCCTACGGGGATGTCCGTGACGAGGGTATTCGAGGCGAGGTCGAAGACGCTGACCAGACCGTCGTCGAAGACGGCTACATAGGCGCGGGTGCCGTCGGGACTGATCGCCACGTCGGTGGGACCGGCCCCCGTGGCGATGGTGTCGATCACAGTGTTCGTGGCGGTGTCGATCACGCTCACCGTGTTCGAGCCCCGGTTGGCCACATAGGCGCGGGCCCCGTCCGGGGTGAGGGTAATTCCCTCCGGGGTGTTCCCCACGGGGATAACAGCACCTGCGGCAAACGCGGCATTCAATGCGGCGTAGGGTGCCCGGGCATGCTGCGAAGATGGTGACGCTAAGGCGAACATGACACTCCCCAAAGAAGGCGGGACGATCTTTGTCCCGCGCATGGAAATGTCTGCTCCGCCGCATGGGCAAACAGCGAGCAGTCAACCGGCCGCGAAGCCGGCCAGCGAAATGCACACGCAAACGGAGAATACCCACCCGGGGAAAGTATTTAAAGGTCGCGCGATATCTCGGATAATCACTTTAAGGAGCAGGGCGGGAGGCCCGGCCGCGACCCACCAGGCGGACGGGGCTGCCCGCCTGGCACTTCGCGCCCTGCCCGCCGAACAAATCTGACGTACCGTCAAATTCATGATGTCAGGGACCACTTACGGGAATCGCAAGGTCGCCGTCGCCGGAGTCGGGCTGTCCGACTGCGGACGCGTGGACCGGGCCACCCCGTACGCCCTGCACGCCCAGGCCGCCCGCCGGGCACTCGCCGACAGCGGGCTGGACCGTTCGGTGATCGACGGCTTCGCCTCGGCCGGTCTGGGCACCCTCGCGCCCACCGAGGTCGCGGAGTAGCTGGGACTGCGCCCCACCTGGGTCGATTCGACTTCGGTGGGCGGCGCCACCTGGGAAGTGCTCGCCGCGCACGCCGCCGACGCGATCGCCGCCGGCCATGCCAACGCCGTACTCCTGGTCTACGGCTCCACCGCCCGCGCCGACATCAAGGCCGGGCGGCGCACCGCGAACCTGTCCTTCGGCGCCCGTGACCCGCTCCAGTTCGAGGTCCCCTACGGGCACACCCTGATCGCCAAATACGCCATGGCCGCCCGCCGTTCGCGTCAGTTCGACAGACCGATCACCTCGCCGGGGCGGCAGTGTACGGCCCCCGTGCGCAGAGTCGGTCTGTGGAGCCTGGCGTTGGACGACAGGGTGCTGGTGGCGGCGTGGGTGAGGTGACCAGCGGGTTGAGGAACACCACGCGGTCGTGTGCGGGCAGCGGGTGAACGGCGGTCGGGTCGGGAGACAAGGCCGGGGTCCTTTACGTGGTGGTTGCGGGATGGTGCACACGGTCCTGGCGGGGGGCGTCGCCATGGCAGGGTCGGAACACCCTGGTGCGGTGGGACTTCGACCAAGGCGGTTGGTGTCAACGGCTGTTCACAGATGCCTCGTTCGAGGCGGTGACCGCATCTGGATCGGTGGAACGGTGGGTCACTGCAGAGCCTTCCGCGGGCTTGGACCTGGCCAGCCACAGGCCGGTGAACACGGCGGTGGTTAGTGTGATGGCGCCAGCCGCGACGAAGGCGCTGTTGAGGCCGGCCTCGAATGAAGCGCCGCCGGATTGCCGGGTGCGGACGACGGCTCCGAGTACCGCCACGCCGAGCACCGCGCCGATCTGCCGGGTGGTGCTGCTGATGCCTGAGGCGAGGCCGCCTTCCTGCGGGGTGACCGCTTGGATGGCGGCGCCTGTCAGTGGGGACAGGGTCAGGGCGAAGCCGATGCCGACGACTCCCAGCCGCCACCACACGTTCGCGTAACTGGTGTCGGCGTGCACCATGCCCAGCGCCACCAGCCCCCCTCCGGCCAGGCTCAGACCGGTGGTCACCACGATGCGGAAGCCGTACCGGGCGGCGAGCCGGCCCGCAAACGGGCTGACGATCACCATGGCGAGGGACACCGGCAGGGTCTGCAGGCCGGCTCGCAGGATCGAGCTGCCCTGGACGTAGACGAAGAACTGGGAGAAGAAGAACGACGAGCCCATGAGCGCGAACCCCACCACGACCATGGCGGTGTTGGACACGGTGAACAGGCGCTGACGGAACAGCCGCAGCGGCAGCATCGGAGCGGAACGACGCGCTTCGACGGCGACGAAGGCGGCGAGGAGGATCACCGCGGCGGTGAAGCCGCCCAGGATCAGCGGTGAGGTCCAGCCGCGGGCACCACCCTCGATCAGCCCGTAGGTCAGTAGCCCCACCGACAGAATCGACAGCGTCGTGCCCGGGATGTCGATCGCGGGGGCGCTCGGGTTGCGGGACTCGCCGAGGTGGCGCAGGCCGACCAGCAGCAGGACCACGCCGATGGGCAGATTGACCAGGAAGATGGCGGGCCAGCTGAGGGCTTCCGTCAGCACGCCGCCGGCCACGGGGCCTGCGGCCAGACCGATTCCGCTGAATCCGGCCCACAGCCCGATCGCCTTCACTCGTTCTTGCGGCACGGGGTAGGCGGCGGCGAGCAGGGCGAGCGAGGCGGGGCTCAGTGCCGCTGCCCCGATGCCCTGCAGCACCCGGCCGACGATCAGCCAGCCGACCGAGGGCGCGAGGGCGCACACCAGGGACGCGGCCGTGAACACCGCCACGCCGGTCAGGTACACCCGCTTGCGGCCGAACCGGTCGGCGAAGATGCCGCCGGACATCAACAGCATGGCGACCAGCAGGACGTACGCGTCGACGATCCATTGCAGACCGGTCAGCTGAGTGTGCAGCCGGTGCTGCATATCGGGCAGCGCCGCTCCAACAATCGTGTTGTCGAGCAGGACCATGAACTGGCCCAGGCAGGTCACCGTGAGCAGCACGGCCCGGCTTGATCGACTGCCTGCGGTCGCATGCGATGCAGCCATGGGGTCCCCCTCAATCGATAGTTGCGCCCGGCCGCGGTCGTCGCGGGTGGCGATACATCTGAGCGATCTAAAGCAGCCAGTGGCTGCGTTAGGTGACTATAGGGAGGGTCGGCCCATAAACGCAATCCGTGGCTGCGTTAAGGTGGAGGGTATGAACGAGCGACAGCGAGCCCGGCGGCCCGGCGGGCGCAGCGCCCGCGTTGGCGCACAGGTGCACTGGGCCGTCACCGACCTGATCAGTGAGCGCGGTTACGGCAACTTCACCGTTGGCGAGGTCGCAGCCCGCGCGGGCGTGGCCGACAGCAGCATCTACCGCCGGTGGGGCAGCCTGGAAACTCTGCTCACCGACGTGGCGCTCACCCGACTCAATGCGCAGTCGCCGATGCCTGACACCGGGAGCCTGGCCGGCGACCTGCGTACTTACGCGGCCCAAGTGGCCCGCGAGATCACCGGACCCGACGGTCTGTTGTTGGTGCGCCTGGCCGTCGCCCTGTCGAGCATCGGTCAGCAGGGCCTGCAGGCTCGTGACGACCTCCGCGATGAACGCACCCGGCAACTGCAGTCCATGCTCGATCGTGCCCGCGAACGCGGCGAGCCTGCACCCGACGCGCTCGACGTGCTGGACCACATCCTGGCCCCGATGTACATCCGCGTCCTGTTCGGCATGGTCCCGCTCACCCCGGACTACATCGACGGGCTCGTCGACCGATTGCTGTGACCGCAACCCGGTTCCTGATCTGTATGACGCTGACGAGGCAGGTCGCGTGGGCGCAGGCGTCGGCGATCAGTTCGTCGTGGCGGACCGTGATCTGGCGGGCGTCTGGGGCCCAGTCGACGAACCAGTAGTCGCGTGAGGCCGGGTTCACCTCTACGGCCTCGGCCTTTGCTGGTTCGGGCGGGAGTCCGGGAAAGATCAGGCGGCGCAGTTCCTCGTCGCCACCCCAGGCGTAGGCGACGCCCCAATCCTCCCAGCCCGGCGTCGCCGCCTGGTGCAGGGTCATGCTTTCGCGGTGGCTGACGCCCGCGCGCGGCACGTCCAACGCACAGCTGTAGAACCGGTACCGGCGCGTGGCCAGGCCCAAGGCGATGCCCCGACAGGACCGCGCCGTGTTCGGGGCTCCGTCGACCGGCCTGCCGTCGGTCAGGATCCCCTCCACGAGGCCGGCAGGGCCGTCGGCCCCTGTGAGGTGCCACCGGCCGTACTTCTCGTCCAACTCCCAGCAGGAGCCGCATCCCGGCGCAACGGGGTCTGGGCCGGATTCTTTGAGTCACGTACGGCCTCGGCGTCGGGGCCGATGGATGCGACCTCGACGCAGTTGCCGGCTCCGCTGCTGTAGCTGCTCTTGCGCCAGGCGGGCTCGGGGCGGGGGCGGAGCGATCAATGGATCTCCTTGATCAGATTGCGGATGAAAGTGCAGGGTGCTCTCGCGCAGTCGCCACATGGGAGTTCACCTCCCACCAGGCCGGGGCGGTCTCCAGTTGCCGCAACCAGACTTCAGCGGCAACGGCGAGGTGTAGGGCGCCGTGGGCGGTGGGCTGTCCGGCCGCGGCCCGCTGAAGCATGGTGGCTACCGGTGCCTCGGTGAACCAGGCCGGCGGCGGCCAGCCGGGAGGAAGGGCCGAGCAAATCCCGCAGCACAAGGGCGTGGGCGCGCAGGCCGGCGTAGGAGAGGGCGTTGAAGCCGCCCTTGGTCACCGCGCCTGAACATGGCGTGCCTGCGCCAACTACGGCCGTGACAATGGAGGTAGGGAGGATAGAAAAGGTCGTAGCCTACTGCCGACGAGCCTCCGATTCAGGTCACTGGATGTACTGATCACGAGGGTGGTTAACAGCCGCTCGGTTTGGTCAATGGCGAAGACCTCCGCTGTGGTGGACGTGTGGGGCCTGCCCGCGTTGCCGTTGTTGACATCCTGCCGGCCGCGTCATGTTTGACGATCCACTCACTCCGTAGAACATAAAGCCCTTCTTGCAGTGCCCCGCCGGACCTGGTGCCGACGGGGCTCTCAGTCCACAGGAGTGATGGACAGACATGCCCAACCGAAGAGGCATACCGGGTCGAATACGGCTGTCGAGTCGCGGCCGAGGAATGGTGGCGGCGCTCGGCGCCGCCGTCCTCGTGAGCCAGACCGCAGCGATGGCTGTGGCGGACGATCCGCCCACGGGCCGTCAGGTCGCCTACCGGGGTGCGGAGCTCGATGTCCCCAAGGAGTGGAAGGTGGTCGACCTCGATAAGAGCCCGCACGCCTGTCTGCGCCTGGACACGCCGACGCTGTACCTCGGACACCCGAGGGATCAGGCGGACTGCGCGGGTTCCCGGGTTGCTCCGGACCGCGCAGACAGTGTGCACGTGGAGCCGCTCGACGGTGCGGCCGACCGGGCCGACATTCCCACCGTGACCGTCTTGGCCAACCAACGCCTGCCGGACCCGCTGCCGAAGGCGCCGAGCGGTGAAATCCGGTTCGTGCTCAAGGAGCAGAAGCTGGTCGCGACGATCGGATACGGAACATCGCCGGATGTGACCTCGGCGGTCGTCAATTCCGTGCTGGACCAAGCGTCCGGCGGCCACCAGCAGTCCAAGCGCCCGGTCGAAGCGTCTGCCGCACTCGCTGCGCCCGCCGCACCGGCCCAGCGGGCCGCGCTGCGCAGCGCCGAGCCGGTGACCCAAGGCGCCTTCAAGGGCAGGGGGTTCGACGCCTGTACTGCACCCACTCCCGCGCAGATGGAGACCTGGCGTGACAAGTCCCCGTACCAAGGGGTCGGGATCTACATCGGCGGCAGCGCCCGAGCCTGTGCCCAGCCGCAGCTCACCACCGACTGGATCCGTGACCAGTCGGCCGACGGCTGGCACCTGATGCCGATCTGGGTCGGTCCCCAACCCTGGGACACCTCGAGGCACTCCCTGCCCACTTCGCGGACCGCGGCGGAGCGCCAGGGTCGTACCGAGGCCGACGGCGCGGTGCCCGCGGCACGCTCCCTGGGACTGGGCGAGAGCACAGTGCTCTACAACGACGTGGAGAGCTACGACGACCGGGACAAGTGGGACGGCCCGGTCCTGTCCTATCTGTCCGGCTGGACGGACCGCCTGCACGAGGAGGGCTACCGCTCGGGCGCGTACGTCGCCAAGTCCTCGGGCGTGCAGGCCCTGTCGTTCCAGTACGGGAAGGGCAAGTACACGATGCCCGACGTGCTCTGGACGGCGAACTGGGACAACTCGCCGGACACCGACGACCGTTCGATGGGCCTGCCCGAGGACTGCGACCAGTGGACGGATTCCCGGCGCGCCCATCAGTACGCCGGAAACACGCAGGAGACCTACGGCGAGGTGTCCTTGAACATCGACCGCAACTCTCTCGATGTCGGCACAGACGCCGCCGACCTGCCGTTCTCGAAGAACGCCACCGCCGCCATGACCTCCGGCGACTTCAACGGCGACGGCCGCAGCGACGTGGCCGTGGTCGGCAAGGACGGCTCGCTGTACGCGTACGACGCGAAGCCGGACGGCATGCTCGCGTACGGCCAGAGGCTGTGGGGCGATGGCACCTGGGGCTCGATGCGCCAGGTCGTCGGCGGCGATTTCACCGGCGACGGGGTCGGCGACATCGCGGCCGTCTGGGACGACGGCTCCATCCACCTCTACCAGGGCACCAAGAACGGTATGCTCACCGGCGCCGGAACGATGTGGCCCGACCACAGCTGGACCACCATCAAGCACCTCACCGCCTGGCGGTCACCGTCGGGCCTCGACGGGCTGCTCGCCGTCTGGCACGACGGCTCGCTCCACCGGTACGAGGCCGACACCGACGGCGCCCTGAAGGCCGTCCCCAGCACCATGTGGCGCGATAACAGCTGGGCATCGGTCCAGCACATCGCCACCGGCGACTTCACCGGCGACGGCCACGCCGACCTCATGGCTCTGTGGCCGAACAACGTCCCTTACCTCTACTCCGGTTCGGGCCAGGGCCAGCTCAAGCCCGGCATCCCAAGCGCCGGCTAGGCCGGAAAAAGAGCCCAGGTGACACGAGAGGGCGGCCGCCCTTGCCGGTGCTGGTCAGCTCACGGTTGGCGGCCCAGCAGGGCGATGCCCCGTCCGCGCCAAGACATCTGCCGTGAAAGGTCACCGGGGATCCGCGGCGCCGCAGGTACTCACGACAGGGCCCGTTGCTTTATGCCTTGTCGGCCGCGACGCTGTCGGGTTTCTTGCGGGGCCTGCCCGGCCCAGCTTTCGGGACACGGATCTTCTCCAGCACCGGCTTGAACTGCGAGCAGTCCGCCCGCTGATCAAGCATCCTCAGCTCCTTCAGCGCGGCCGCGTCACTCTCCACCGCGCGGCGGACGACTTCGTCGGCCTTGGCGCGGTGCTGCCCGACAGAGTGGCCGGAACTAGAGTTGTCGGGAGGGGTAGTGGTAACTAAAGTTGTCGCATGACTTCGATTGGGATCACCTCCGAAGAGCGGGCCGAGCTGGGCAAGGCCCTTACTGATGCCCTTAACCCGCTCGCAGCGGCCATTCGCTCCCGCCAGTCAGGGCTGTCCACTGCCCGCATGTGGGAGGCGGACCCGGTTGATGTGACTCTGTCCGTCCTCGCCGCCTGGAAGGTGGTGGATACGGAGGTCAAGCAGCTGACGGCGCGCGCGGCGGCGACAGCCGGCTCCTACGGCGCGAGCTACGAGCAGATGGGTGCGGTCTGGGGCATCACCCGCCAGGGCGCGCGCAAGAAGTGGCCCGACGCAGTTCCCCGTCCCGCAGCCGCGGTGGCGCAGACGGCCGCGGCGCTCGAACTCTTCGGCGGCACAGCCGAACTGGTGCAGGACCCGTCGTCCGGCGGCTGGGCCTGGGCGGGCGAAGGCGCGGACGGCGCGCGCGGCGCCGCTGAGGACGGCACCTGGTACGCGACGAAGGAAGAGGCCGCCGCTCGTGCCGGAGCCTTCCTGCGGGAGCACGCCGCCAACCGCTCGTAGTGCTCCAGTGCGGTTTCGCCCGGCCCGTTGCCGGCCTGGGAATGCAAGCAGGCACTGAACTCCTGAACTTCCGTATCAGGAGCAGGCATGCGCTGTTCAAGGGCTCGTGATACAGCCGAGGAGGAAGAGATGCTGATCGAGAAGGCTTTCAGCACACAGGACGTGCTCGTGTCAGACCGGCTTGATTGCTGGCGTGACCATGTCTCCCAGACGTATACGGCCGAGGTCGAAAGCGATCAGGCGGTGGACTTCGCAGCGTCGCAGCGCATCCTGGCGCTGGGGGGCGTACGTCTGTGGACGGTGGAGCACCCTTCGATGACCCTGAGGCGGACGCAGAAGCTAATCCGACAGTCCGATCCGGGGTTGTACCATCTCTCGCTCCCCTTAACAGGGACCATGAGTCACAGCGGCCCCGATCACGAGGCGGATTACGAACGGTACGACCTGGTACTCCATGACACCTCACGACCCCACCTCATGCGAGCGGTCACCAGCTACGGCGAAGGCACTGTCTCGGGAACAGGACTCTTCGTCCCCCGACAACTGCTGCCACTGCCGGAGAACGCCATTGACGGACTGCTCATGCGGCGGCTGTCGGGGCGTGAGGGCGTCGGTGCATTACTCGCTCAGTTCCTCACCCAAGTTGCCCGGGACTCCGGCTCCTACCGGCCCGACGACGGACCCCGCCTGGGGACCGTGGCGGTCGACCTCCTCTCCGCGCTGCTCGCCCACGTCCTCGACGCAGACAGCTCCCTCCCCCCGGAAACCCACCGACAGGCCCTCGTACTGCGCATCCGTGCCTTTGTCCAGCAGCATCTGCACGACCCGCAGCTGACCCCGTGCACCATCGCCGCCGCGCACCACATTTCCCGCAGCTACCTGTACCGCCTCTTTGAGGACGAAGAGGAGTCCATCGCTGCCTGGATTCGTGGCCAGCGCTTGGAGCACGCCCGCCGCGACCTCGCACAGACCGCCATGCGCACCACCCCCATCCACGCCATCGCCGCCCGCTGGTGCTTCACACACGCCGCCGATTTCACCCGCGCCTTCCGAAGGGCCTACGGCATGTCACCCAGGGAATACCGCAGCTTCGCCCATCGGCCACAGTGACAGTGCTGCTCGAACACACAGCCCGTGACCTCGCGATCCGACCCAGCGCGCCACCCGCATCCGCGCCTTGTGCACCGCTCCGCATCCCATCCAGCGACTACCGCCACCAGGGCGGCCGCATCGCCGAGTAGACGGACCCCGCGGAGCGAGCTGATCGCCACCGACGCACTGGCCCTTGGGCACTTGCCTTTTCTGAATACCCTTGATGGATGCGGGAAGCCCGCTTCCGGACGGCTTGCCGACCCCTCGCGGGCCCGGTTGTTGAACACTACGGCCGTTGTGCTCGCACTCACCGCAACCCAGGAGCTGGGATGTGGGGGACGTCCGCCGCGCGCATCCCGCCCCGGAGGGGCAAAGGCTCAGCAGCATCGCTAACAGCGCCGTTCAGCCCTCCGCTAAGTTGGCCTACACGGCGCCGAGAAGTCCGCCGGCCGCGGTGACGAGCCCCCGGCGGCGTTGCTGGCGCGGGCGGTGTCGAGTGCGGCGCGATCAGAGGGCGTTGCGCATCGCGTAGGTGGCACCGACGGTGGCCTTGGCAGTGCCGGCCAGGGAGGGAGAGCAGGACGGTGACGCGGCCGGCCAGCTGCGCCTCCTCCCGCAGCCACATCGCTTGCCGGTGATCGGCCTGCGCCGCCACCAGCTCGGTCACGCTGTCCACCGCGTCCCTGCGGTGCGCCGCGGCCTCGGCGCCAGCAGATGCTTCGGCGAGCGTGCCGTGCCCCGCGCCCACTCCACCTCGACCGTGCCGGGGGTGAAGGCCCGCCGACTTCATGCACGCCCTTCCGCTCCGCTTATGGCACCCCCCAAGGACTACCACCACGAATTTCTGCGCCTAACCGAGTAGACAAATCGCTAAGAACTCGTGGATTCATCGCTAACGACGCCCCGCCATCCGTCCGCCAGACTCATGGTGACTCCGGTACCGACGCCCGGATCATGAAGTCGCCAATCAGAATCTTCTGAGGATGGGGGAGGGTTTTATGAAGTACAAGCTAGGCGTGGGAGTCGCCGCTGGAATGGCTCTGGGCCTTCTAAGCGCGGGCACGGCGGCAGCAGCCCCGGCCGGATATCCAGGTGGCCATGTGGCCGTTTTCACCCCGGCGGCCCCGGCATCGGCGACGTCGACGGCATACTCCACGCCCGGGGTGGAAATCGACCAAGAGCACGCGTGGAGGACAGTCAGGGTCTCTGTGCGGGGCACAGACGTCGCCGTCCGCGCGTACGAGTCGGCGAACAACTGCCGGAACTACCCGTCCAGCAGATGCCGTCTCCGGGGTCGAGTGACGAACGTAGAGGCGCGGGCTTCCTGCCGTAAGAAGGGGCAAAAGGTGACCGCTGGGGGAGCTACCAGCGCCTGGTGGACCTTCCTCGATCCCAAGGGGCCAGTGCATGGCGGCTGGGTCAGCAACGTCTACGTTCGCGGCGGCGGCGTACCGAAGTGCGCCTGATAGACGGGCCACTTGACCGACACGAGTTCGAAGCTGCGCACTGGCATTCTCTCAGCTGATCATTTGCAGGTTCCGTTGAGGACGAGGGAATTGCTCGGACGATGTCGCCGCCGCATCCGCAGGCTGTCGACACGAGGCATTCGTGCTGACTGGCAGCGCCCTCATTCAGCTAGGGATAGCACAGGTTGCGGCCGGCACTGTCGATTCGACATCCCGCGCGACTTCTACCGCGAGAATCGCATTCTGGGCGGTGACTGCTTCTGGGTTGCGGTCCCATAGACCCATGACCATCATCACCACGCTCCTGTGCGTCACCGACTCCGGATACTGGATCACGGAGCCCACCGCACACGTCGAAGGTCTGCAAACCGGCGGAGGCAACGGGCTGATCTGGCCGGGCCGCGGCGCAGCAACTATCGCCACCGGACTTGAGGACGGCCCGGTGCGGATCACTGTCGACGCACGCGCGACCGAACCCCCGCTCAACCTGGAGGACTGGGAGGAGGCCATCGAGGTCAGCATCCAGTTCGACACCGATGAAGCCGACCTCGAAAGCCTCGGCGGCACCGTGGACGAGACCCGCAGGAAACACCGCTGTGCGCAGCCGGCCCAGGCCGGTACCGCGTCCGGCTCCACGCCCGCGGGCGCGACCGCGCCGCCGAGATCGCCGACCTGGAACTCGACGAGGAGCCTGTCGAAGAGCACCTCATCCAGACCTGGCCAGCACCACAGGCGCCGGAGATCCGCCACAAGATGACCGACGCCTACGGTGCCGAACGCCGGACACGGTACGCGCCACTGCTCTGCGTTCTCACCGGCGACCAGGAATGGGTGAGAACACCACGTCGGGCATCCAATCGGAGCCCGATGAGTCACGACTGATATCGGAGGATGAAAATGTCCAATTACGCCGTCCGTCGAGTCCTCGTAGCGATCAGTGTCGTCGCGGCATCCCTGGGCGTGTCGACGGCCATGGCAACACCCGCTTCGGCAACCTCGTCGATGTGCAGGGCGTACCTCCTCGACAAGGGGTACAGGGTCGGTCCCAAGGTGTACCACTGGTGCAGCTATACGTCTGACTTCGACAATGGCAGGGAAATGCGTTACAAGCACGAGCGGTGCATCTATGAGCTCCGGAAGATCGGAGTTCGGTCCGGTCACGCGCGGAAGGCATGCACTCTCGCGCAGCGCTAAGGGCTGTCCCGATCGTCATGAGGGTCCGTCAGTAGGCGGGCGGACCCTCATGTGGACTCCCACAAGATCCCGATTGTGGTGACCGGACTGCAGCGGCTGCGCGAGCACGGCCCGGCGGGGCCGGCGTTCCTGCGCCTGGCCGAAGCCACATGCAGCCGCTCCTGGAGACGATCGGCAACCCGCGCCAGGACGCCGCCGATGCCCGCTACCGGGCTAAGGAGAAGGCCAAGTCGGCCGCGTACCTCGCCCAGAAGCAGCGCGAGGCCAGGCATCGCGGCGCTGACGGACGCCGCGATCGCCGCCCTGGACACCGCGGCCGAGCAGGGCTGGTCCCCAACAGCCGCAAGCGACACCTGCACGTGCCGGGGCAGGGCAGGCCCGGGGCCGGCCTTTGAGCGGGCTGCCCACGAGCTACGGGCTCCAACGAGCGGAAATGACGATGCACACGCATCGTGTGCACTGTTCTCGGTGTACCGCCTTTACCTTCCGTCCATGGCCGAGTCGCGGAACACAGCAGACGAAAGCGGCTGCACGACGTCCCCCAGCGTCCTGTTCAGCTCACCAGGGCTCCTCGACGAACACATGCCGCTCGACCGGGAGGCGAACCTGGCGCTGGCCCACGCGGTGCTCGCCTCCCCGCCGGAGGCGCTGGAGCCGAGGGACTGGGAGCAGACTCCGATTGCGCCTGACGCAGCGGGCAGCGAGGCCAACCACGGCATTGACGGCGAGCCAACCGGCGGCGAGGTGCGCCGCAGTGCCTTCCGGTACGTATCCGGCGACCGAGGCCACAACAGGAAGGGCCGTCAGGCTGCCCGTGACCTCCCGCAGCCGGGGTCTGCGCCACTGCCAGTGGACCATCCGCCAATGCCGTTCGTTCTCGCTGGGGAGGCCGTGCTGGGGGCCGTTCTGCGTCTCGTTGCTCATCGGGAAATACCTCCGTGGGTCTCGGCATCGCCGCTGTTCGGCGTAACACCCAGATTGGACAGGGGTGTTCGAGACTCAAAAAGCATTTCCCGCAGGTCAGGGGGTTGTTTGAGTGACACTGTGGGTACCCTGAAGGGCCCTTCAGGGTACCCACAGTGTCAACTCGCAATCCTCTGCGGCTTGTTCGGGACCACCAAAAGTCGCATAAACGCCCTATGTGGCAGTAGACGCTTCGCGTCAGCCGACCCGCTCAGGGCTTCCCGCGGACCATTTCACACGGCCCACGGTGCGGAAACCCGTGTTCTCGTCACCGTCAGGCAAGACCGCCCGACGGAAACACAGCGCGCGGAGCGTGGTCTGCTCACCCGGTAGATGACGAATCCGCGCACGCTCGGATGAAATTCCACCTCACGCGCGCGAATCTTGACGGCAGCCGTGGTCGAGCGTCCTGGCGCACCGCCCCGCACGCGACAGGACCTTCCCGTGAGGCCCATTCCTGGCTGTCGGCGATGGCCGTGAGCCGATCCAGCAGAAGGTGGCAGTTCGCCAAGGCGTCGTACTGGCTGCCAAGTGGCTGGTACCGATAGGCGTTGCGCTTGGCTGACCACAGTCCGCGCCACTGCGTGCAAGGGACTATGGCGTCTTCCCACCGGCACTTCCTGAGCCAGCGTTGTGCGGCTGCGGGACGGGCGTAGTGGCGGTTGAGTTCGCGTTCGATGACGTGGCGGTCGAAGGGCATGTTGTACGCCAGACATCGGTGGCCCTGCAGGGCACGGGTGAGGCGCGGTAGCAGGGCACTGAAGGTCTCAGCCCCGGTGACGTCGGGGGAGGCGATCTTGTGGAGGGCCGTGGCGCCGGGGTCGATGGCTGCCTGAGGGTTCATGGTGTGGTCCAGCACGAGGGTTCCGTGCCGATCGGTGGCGGCGATCTGAACGGCGTAGGGGGTGTGGAGCCCAGTGGTCTGGAGGTCGACGATCAGCAGTTCGAAGTCGGCCGGCGCCGAACGTGCCCAGGTGACTACGCGATCGCGGCTTTGCTGCCAGTCGGCGGGCCGGCGCAGGCTGCGCACTGCATCGTCGAGGGTCGTGTGGCGTTCCTCGACTACCTGGACTCGCCATCGGGAGTCAGGAGGGTCGTACGGGTGCGGGCAATCAGTCACCGTGACGAAGCGGTCTGAGCAGGCCTGGCTGGGGAGCTCTCTCCTCCGCCTTCTCCGTGCCTGTCCGGGCAGGACTCTACGACGAGCAGATGTTCTCCGGAGGCAACCTCGCCACCTTTGCCGTGGTCACCACAGCGGCAACGGCCGCGACCTGGTTGGGCATCAACCGCCGGAAGACCCGCACGACGGACCGACGGTCCTCGTCGCGCGCTGATCCGTATGACAGCCGGGCCCAGATGAGAACTCATCTGGGCCCGGCAGCACAACCGCGCCGTAGAACGCGGCTCCGCGAGACCGATCGGAGACTGCTCCGGCTGATCGTGTCGCGGGCTGCCGGAGCGGAACCGCGTGGACCTGCCTCAGGGTGGGTGACGCGCTCGATCGTGCTGTGCGCTGATGACCTTTTCCAGGCCCCGGTCGGACGGCCGGAGGTTCGGATCAGCGCAGTCCGGCGAAGAGATCGTTCTCGGGTACGGCCCCGCCGGTGGCGCCCTGGACACGTACGAAGGTCTCCATGCCCATCAACTCGCCGAACCTCTCCTTGCCCATCTTGAGAAAGAAGATGTTCTCGCCCTGACTGGCGTGTGCGGCCAGTGCGTCGAACTTCTGGCCGCTGAATGCGGTGGTGTCCACCCACGTGGTGATCTCATCGTCGGGGAGGCCGATCTCAGCCATCGCGGCGGCTTCGGCCGGATCCGGCTCCGGCATGTCCGCATGGAACTCGCGCATTATCTCCCCGAACCGCTGCATCATCGAGCGGGGCGTCGTCGTCCAGTACACCTTCGGTGTCAGCTCGGTCATCTCCAGCGCCGCCATCGTGATGCGGTGGGCCTGGATGTGGTCGGGGTGGCCGTAGAAGCCGTTCTCGTCATAGGTGACGACCACATCGGGTCGGTAGTGCCGCATGAGCTCCGCGAGTCGGGCGGCGCCTTCCTCCACGGGCATCTGCCAGAAGGATCCAGGGGCGTCGTTGCTCGGCCAGCCCATCATCCCGGAGTCGGCATAGTCCAGCATTTCCAGATCGCTGATCTTCAGGGCTTCGCAGCTGGCCTCCAGTTCTTGACGGCGCATCAAGGCGACGGCCGCCGGATCGTGCCCGGCATCGCCCGGCTTGGCACCGGCTGGTCCGTCACCGCAACCGCCGTCGGTACACGTCACGAGAACCGTGCGGATGCCCTCCGCCGCGTACCGCGCGAGGACCCCTCCGGTTCCGGTGGCCTCGTCGTCGGGGTGGGCGTGCACTGCCATGAGTGTCAAAGGCCGGTCAGTCATGAACAAGTCCTCCTGCGGAAATGCATCCTGGTCTGAGTGCGCGGCGGGCGTACCGCGCTCCCGGGGCCCGGGTCCTGTCGGGGCGGATGACCTTGTGCCCACCATGCGACGCCGGTCCTCGGTCGATGCAACAGCGCCGGCAGGACGGCAATTCCCAGAGGGCAGCGGCGGGCCTGGGCACACGGGACGGCCGCCGCGCTGCTCTGAGCACCCGCCCGCATTCAGCCCGGTGGTAAGCACCTTGGTGTTGAGGGCTTCCCGCGCAGCGTGCCTCCTGCTGTGCGTCCTACGGTTTCCCCTACCAACCCCCCTACGCCGTCCTCTCCGGCGCGAGAGGCTAAAGCCACAGGTCAGCGCCCATGGTCAAGGGCTGCCCGGCACTTCGACAACCCTCCTTCCCCTCCTCTCTTGTCAGTGGTGGGTGT
>NZ_JBYISA010000056.1:0-31565 GCF_057708345.1 Streptomyces sp. bgisy130 | reverse complement strand
CGGTGCCTCTCTCACATCACGGAAGGGGAGGACGGCGGCGAGGTGCCGTCCGGGGCTTTACGGGTGGGGCGTTGACGCCGGGCACGGGGGTTCACACCGCGCCCGGCCCACCGCCCGGACCGGGTCCGGTTCCGGCCCACTGTCCGGACCGGGTCCGGTGCCGGTCCGGCGTCAGACCTTGAGCGGCTTGATCGCGGTGGGTGCGTGACCGGGCTCGGTCGCGACGTCTTCCCACTCGTTGACACTGGCGATGTCGGAACCGCTCATCGAGATATTGGTGATCCGTTCGAGGATGGCCTCGACGACGACCGGGACGCGGTGCTCGGCGGCCAGCTTCTTGGCCTCCTCGAAGGCGGCGCCCAGCCGGCTCGGGTCGGTGACCCGGATCGCCTTGCAGCCCAGGCCCTCGGCGACCTTGACGTGGTCCACGCCGTAGACGCCCAGCTCCGGCGCGTTGATGTTCTCGAACTCCAGGTTGACCTGGAAGTTGATGTCGAGATTGCGCTGCGCCTGACGGATCAGTCCCAAGTAGGCGTTGTTCACCAGGACATGGATGTACGGGATCTTGTGCTGGGCGCCGACGGCCAGCTCTTCCAGCATGAACTGGAAGTCGTAGTCGCCGGAGAGCGCGACGACCGGGGTCTCCGGGTCGGCGGTGGCGACACCCAGCGCGGCCGGGATGGTCCAGCCGAGCGGGCCGGCCTGGCCGCAGTTGATCCAGTGGCGCGGCTTGTAGACGTGCAGCATCTGCGCGCCGGCGATCTGGGAGAGGCCGATGGTGGTGACGTAACGGGTCTCCGGGCCGAAGGCCTTGTTCATCTCCTCGTAGACACGTTGCGGCTTCATCGGGATGTTGTCGAAGTGCGTACGGCGCTGGAGCTGCGCCTTGCGCTCCTGGGTGGACGCGGCCCATTCGCTGCGGTCGGGCAGCTTGCCCGCGGCCTTGAGCTCCCTGGCCACCTCGACGAAGAGCTCCAGCGCGGCCTTGGCGTCCGAGGCGATGCCGTAGTCCGGGGCGAAGATCTTGCCGATCTGGGTCGGCTCGATGTCGACATGGACGAAGGTGCGGCCCTGGGTGTAGACGTCCAGCTTGCCGGTGTGGCGGTTGGCCCAGCGGTTGCCGATACCGAGGACGAAGTCGGACTCCAGGAAGTTCGCGTTGCCGTAGCGGTGCGAGGTCTGGAGGCCGACCATGCCGGCGTTCAGCTCATGGTCGTCGGCGAGGATGCCCCAGCCCATCAGGGTGGGCACGACCGGGATGCCGGTCAGCTCGGCGAACTCCACCAGCAGCCCAGACGCGTCGGCGTTGATGATGCCGCCACCGGCGACGATCAGCGGGCGCCGGGACGCGTTGAGGAGCGTGACGGCCTTCTCGATCTGGGCGCGGGTCGCGGCCGGCTTGAAGGCGGGCAGCGGCTCATACGTCTCGGGGTCGAAGTCGATCTCGGTCAGCTGGACATCGATCGGCAGGTCGATGAGGACCGGGCCGGGGCGTCCGGAGCGCATCAGGTGGAAGGCCTGCTGGAAGACCCCGGGGACCTGCGCGGCCTCCATCACGGTGGTGGCGGCCTTGGTGACCGGCTTGGCGATCGAGGCGATGTCGACGGCCTGGAAGTCCTCCTTGAGGATCACCGCGGTGGGAGCCTGGCCGGTGATGCACAGGATCGGGATCGAGTCACCGATCGCGGAGTAGAGACCGGTGATCATGTCCGTGCCGGCTGGTCCGGAGGTCCCGATGCAGACGCCGATGTTGCCCGGGTGGGTCCTGGTGTAGCCCTCGGCCATGTGCGAGGCGCCCTCGACATGGCGCGCCAGCGTGTGATCGATCCCGCCCGCGCTCTTGAGCGCCGCGTAGAAGGGGTTGATCGCGGCACCCGGCACTCCGAAGGCGTGGGCCACGCCCTCCCGCTTGAGGATCTCCACCGCGGCGCGGGCGGCTGTCATTCGAGGCATCGAGTACTCCTGCGTCGACCTGTCACGGGCAAGCTCCAGCGAAGCGGCGGAGAGACCGGATTCCGTATCGTGGAACTAATGTTTTGCTTTATGGAAGGAAAGTAGAGCGCAGCGTTCCTGTCGTCAAGGGGATGCGAGGCACCTCGAACCGGACGGCCCGCTGGACGGGCGCAGGTCACGACTGCCGCCGAAACACCTCCGGCACGACGAAAAGCCGCCCACCGGGCCATCGCCCGATGCGCGGCTTCGCGCCATATCCAGAGATGCGGAGGGCCCCACCCGGCGGCCGGGTGGGGCCCTCTTTTCGTGCCGGCGGCCCGCGCCAGGGGCGCTCGCCCGCAAAAGACGCGTCAGCTCACCGGCTGCTCCCACGGCCACCGGGCGTCCCGGCCGGCCTCAAGCAGCGGGATCATGCGGAACGCCTGGTCCGTGAGCCCACCGAAGGTGTGCCGGTGCCGGCTGCCGGACGGCGCGTGTCCGGCCTCGTATCCGGCGAGATTCCAGGTGTACATCGGCACCGCGGCAGGGACGGACTCGGTGACCTCGCGGCTGTCGTGTGCTGCCTGCTCGTCGGTGACGATGACGACACGGTCATGGCCGCGGAAGGTCGCGCGGAGGGCAGCGGCCGTGTCAGTGCCGCCGCCGAGGAACCAGCCGCCGTCCTTCCAGCGGCCGACCGCGCGCAGCAGTGACTCGGCACGCCGCAGCGGGAATGCCTTCGTGGCCGCGCCGGGAGCGTCGCCCCAGTGCCGGCGGCTGGACGAGAACGAGAAGACGTCCGCGCTCTCGCACCGCTGCCCCAGCGCGACACCGAACAGCACCGCCGCATCCCACCGCATGAGTGTGCCGTCGCGGGAGAACCCGGCGTTCATCGAACTGGACGTATCGACCATCACCAGCGTCCGGCCGCGCAGCTCCGGGATGTTCGCCATCGACAGCGCCAATGCCTGCTCAAGGGCGTGGCCCCAGCGCAGGGAAGGCGCAGCCCGGTAGGCCGAGTAGAAGCGCATCGGCAACTGCCGGGCGCGGGCGACCTGATCCGGGTCGGCGAGCTTGCGCGCCACCGTCTCGGCGACCTCGTCGGAGACACCGGCCTCGTCGAAGTTCCGCAGGTTCCGCAGCCGCGCCATGTACCCCATGGACGGGATGACCGCCTCCCACGCCGCCGCGTCCATCGGCCCCTGGAGCCACCCGGCCAGCGCCTCCCACGTCACGCCGGCCTGCTGGAGGACTTCGGACGCGTCCGGGCGGGCGAGGAGGGCGCGGCGCTTCTCGACGGGCCGGTCGGCTATCTCGGCCCGGTTGTGCAGCAGTTGCAGAGACTCCGGGATCGGCTTTTCGCGGTGGTGGCGACGGTCGATGGCGTGCTCGAACAGGTCGCCCTGCCACGGGGCCCGGGGAGCGGGGTGGATGAGTTCGATGACGTCACCGAAGCGGAATCCCTTTACCGCGCTGTCGTACTTGAGCAGGGACTTCTCGTTGTACAGCCGGCCGATGGCGTCCTCGATGCCTCGCTTGACGGGCTTGGGGATGCGGCGGCCGTGGCGGGAGGTCCAGTAGGCGAGGAGTTCCCCCGGCTCGTCGGCGCGCTGGAGGACGGCGGCGATCACCTTGCGGTTGGACCCCGCTGCTTCGTCCGGCACGGAGGCGCCGGCCGGGCCGCCGGAGCCGCGGCCGACTTCTAGGCGGGCCTTGACGTACTCGGCCGCGCCCACGATCGCCGCGGTGCGCATGTTGCCGGGACCCCGCAGCCAGCCGAGCATCTCCGCGGTCCATGCCGGGTCCTCGACGGCGAGCTGCCGAATGAGCTGGGTGTAGCGGTCATCGCGCTGCCCGCCGGTCTCGTAGAAGCTGTCGGTGCCGACGAAGTTGGCGACCGCGAGCAGGAACAGCTCCGACTTGGCATCGCGCAGATAGCCGGAGCCGCCTTGGTGGGTGCGGATCCGCCTGCCGGTGGTGGTCACCGGTGAACCGGCGGCGGCAGGCGCGTCACGGATGTTGAAGCGGGACAAAGGTGGACCCCTCACATGGAGGGGAAGCTCAGCAGTGGGGTGCCCGAGATCAGAGTCGGCCGAGGAAACAAGGTGCTCTGCCAACTGAGCTACGCCGACCCGAAGTCGACGACGGGACTCGAACCCGCGACCGCCCCATTAACAGTGGAAGTATCCCCCGCCTGCGCACCGGGCACCCCGGTGCTGCGCCTCCCGAGATCAAGAACGGCCTGCGGCAGGACTTTTGGAAGAAGTAGCCGTGGGCCTGCGCACCGGGAGGTGCATGTGCGAGCACTGTAACCCGCCCCGCTGACAAAGCTCATGGGGTTTTCCTGCGCCTCACGACGCAGCCGCCCCGCGGCGTGCGGGGCGCAGGCACGCGTCCGTACGGGGCTAGCGAATCGGCATCCCGGACAGCGTCCGGGCGATCACCAGGCGCTGGATCTCGCTGGTGCCCTCGAAGATCGTGTAGATGGCGGCGTCGCGGTGCATCCGCTCGACCGGGTATTCGCGGGTGAAGCCGTTGCCGCCGAGGATCTGTACGGCCTGGGCGGTGACCTTCTTGGCGACCTCGCTGGCGAAGAGCTTGGACATGGAGCCCTCGGCAGAAGTGAACGGCTTGCCGGTCACCGCCATCCAGGAGGCGCGCCAGACCAGGAGGCGGGCGGCGTCGATCTGGGTGCGCATATCGGCCAGTTGGAAGGCCACGCCCTGGTTGTCGATGATCGGGCGGCCGAACTGGGAGCGGGTCCGGGCGTACTCCAGCGCCTCCTCGTAGGCGGCCCGCGCGGTGCCGACCGCCATCGCGCCGACGGCGGGCCGGGACGCCTCGAAGGTGGCCATGGCGGCGTTCTTCACCCGCTCCTGCCCGTCCTTCTTCGCGTTCTCGCGGGCCCGGGCGAGGCGCTCGTCGAGCTTCTCCTTGCCGCCGAGCAGGCAGTGACCGGGGACCCGGACGTTCTCCAGGACGACCTCGGCGGTGTGCGAGGCGCGGATGCCGTGCTTCTTGAACTTCTGGCCCTGGGAGAGACCGGGGGTGTTCGGGGGGACGATGAAGGAGGCATGGCCCTTGGAGCCGGCTTCTGGGTCGACGACCGCGACGACGACATGGACATTGGCGATCCCGCCGTTGGTGGCCCAGGTCTTGGTGCCGTTGAGCACCCACTCGTCCTTGGCCTCGTCATAGACCGCGCGGGTGCGCATCGCGGCCACGTCCGAGCCGGCGTCGGGTTCCGACGAGCAGAACGCGGCGACCTTGACGTCATCGACATCGCCGTACATCTGCGGGACCCAGGTGCCGATCTGCTCCTCGGTGCCGTTCGCGAGCACCCCGACGGCGGCCAGGCCGGTACCCACGATCGACAGGCCGATGCCGGCGTCGCCCCAGAACAGCTCCTCCATGGCCATGGGGATGCCTAGGCCCGTCGGGTCGAAGAACTGCTGGGCGTAGAAGTCGAGGGAGTACAGGCCGATCTTGGCGGCCTCCTGGATCACGGGCCAGGGGGTCTCCTCCCGCTCGTCCCACTCGGCGGCGGCGGGGCGCATGACATCCGCGGCGAAGCCGTGAATCCAGTCACGGACTTCCTTCTGCTCGTCATTGAGCTCCATGGTGAACTCGGCCATGTCCCCTCCAGCTGCTGCGGCAGTGCGGTGTTACTAGCGGTAACCCGAAGTGTGTTACTCGCCAGTAAAGGCTGTCAACTCCCCTGGGAACGAAATCGCCGTGGAGATCGGGTGTTACGTTGCGCCAGCGCCACGGATTCACAAGGGTGGGGAGCACGACCATGGAAAGCACCGAGCACAGCGGCCGCCAGAAGACAGCGACCGAGCGCCGACGGCGGGAGCTGCTGGAGGCCGCCGAGCGCATTGTGCTGCGCGACGGCCCGGACGCCTCGATGAACGCCATCGCCGCCGAGGCAGGTATCACCAAACCGATCCTCTACCGGCACTTCGGCGACAAGGGCGGGCTCTACCGCGCGCTCGCCGTCCGGCACACCGACGCCCTGCTCGCCAATCTGGCGACCGCGCTGGACGCACCCGTCCTGCGCCGGGACCGGGTCGAGGCCACCCTCGACGCCTACCTGCTCGCGATCGAGGCCCGGCCGCAGGTGTACCGCTTCCTGATGCACCCGTCGGACGAGGACAACGCCTCCGAGTCCGGCTTCGACGTCGGACGGCACTCCGCCCCCCTGCTGCGCCGGCTCGGCGAGGAGCTGGCCAAGGTGATCAGCGACCGGCTCGACCTGGGTCCGGGCGGCGAGCTGACGGCGCGCGTCTGGGGCCATGGCATCGTCGGCATGATGCAGCACGCCGGTGACTGGTGGCTGCGCGAACGCCCGTGCTCGCGCGAGCAGTTGGTCAAGCAGCTGGCCGATCTGCTCTGGGGGCAGCTGGCCACGGTCGACGACCGCGCGGACGGCCCCGGCTTCTGAGCGCCGGCCGGTGAAACGGCGGGCGGCGCCGGTCGCTCAGCGGCCGGGCGCCTCCGCCGGCGCGGCCCACGGGGCCTTCGCCGCCGCCCGGAGCGCCCGCCGGCGGCGCAGCCCGGTCAGGTGGTCGACGTAGAGACCGCCGTCGAGATGGTCACACTCGTGCTGGAGACAGCGGGCGAAGAAGCCGGTGCCGGTCACCGTGGCGGGCTCGCCGGTGACGCTGACCCCGGTCACCACGGCATGGTCGTGGCGCGGGGTGCCGGCTTCGATGCCGGGGAGCGAGAGACAGCCCTCGGGTCCGCGGATGACCGGGCCGTCGGCCTCGATGAGCCGGGGGTTGACGAGATGCCCCAGGTGACGGCGGTCCTCGTCGTCGGGGCAGTCATAGACGAAGACCCGCAGCGGGACGCCGATCTGGTTGGCGGCGAGGCCCACGCCCTGCGCGGCGTACATCGTCGCGTACATGTCCTCGACCAGCCGGGCCAGCTCGTCGTCGAAGACGGTGACCTCCTGGCAGGGCTCGGTCAGGGCCGGATCGCCCAGCAATCGCAGCGGGCGGACATGGCCGGAACTGCCGGGAATGGTGCGGGGACGCATGGGGACAAGCGTACGGTCCTGCACACAGCGGATGTCGCCGCACGGGTGGCGGGGTTCGGGGCTGCGGCCGGATCTCGATAGGCTGATCCCCGACCGAAGCCCCGGCCGGTCATCGGCTGCGGAGGAGGCGTTCCACGGCAGCCCCACGGCAGGCGGGCGCCGGATGCAAGGAGGATCAAAGACGATGGCAGGCAACACGGAGCCGCTGTCGCCGCGGGCCAAGCTGGCCGTGACGGCAGGCAAGGCCGCGGCGGCGGTATCGCGCGCGGCGGGCCGCGGCAGCGGATCGGTGATCGGTGGCCGGGTGGCGCTGAAGCTCGACCCCGACCTGCTGGCGCGGCTGGCCCGGCACCTGGACGTCATCCTGGTGTCGGCGACCAACGGCAAGACGACCACGACGCGGCTGATCGCGGAGGCGCTGCGGGCCAGCGGCCCGGTGGTCTCCAACGCGCTCGGCGCCAACATGCCGGCCGGTATCACGTCCGCGCTGGCCGGTGGATCGGACGCCCGCTACGGCGTCATCGAGGTGGACGAGAAGTACCTCGCCGGTGTCGCACGCGATACGACGCCGAAGGCCATAGCGCTGCTGAACCTCTCCCGCGACCAGCTCGACCGCGCCGCGGAGACCCGGATGCTGGCCGAGCACTGGCGGGAGGGGCTGTCCGGCTCCAAGGCGCTGATCATCGCCAACGCGGACGACCCGCTGATCGTGTGGGCGGCCTCGTCGTCCTCGAACGTGGTCTGGGTCGCCGCCGGGCAGGAGTGGAAGGACGACGCCTGGTCCTGCCCCTCGTGCGGTGGTGTGATGCAGCGGCCGGGCGAGGACTGGTTCTGCGGCGAGTGCGGCTTCCGCCGTCCGACGCCCAGCTGGGCGCTGTCCGGCGATCATGTGCTCGACCCGCACGGCAGCGCGTGGCCGATCAAGCTTCAGCTGCCGGGGCGCGCCAACAAGGCGAACGCGACCACGTCCGCCGCGGTCGCCGCCGCCTTCGGGGTGCCGCCGCAGGTGGCCCTGGAGCGGATGTACTCGGTGCAGGCGGTGGCCGGGCGCTATGACGTGGTCACGTTCATGGAGCGGGAGCTGCGGCTGCTGCTGGCGAAGAACCCGGCAGGCTGGCTGGAGACGTTCTCGCTGATCGACCCGCCGCCGACCCCGGTGATCATGTCGGTGAACGCGCGCGGCGCGGACGGCACCGACACCTCCTGGCTGTGGGACGTCGACTACACCCGGCTGGCCGGGCACCCGATCTTCGTGCTGGGCGACCGCAAGCTGGACCTGGCGGTGCGGCTGGAGGTCGCGGGCCTCGACTTCCAGGTCTGCGAGAGCCTCGACGAGGCGGTGCAGCTGGCGCCGCCCGGCCGGATCGAAGTCATCGCCAACTACACGGCCTTCCAGGACCTGCGCCGACGGGTGGGCAACTGACGATGCGCGGACAAGGACGAGCGAGCATGAGTGACAACAGCCTGCGTCTGGTGTGGATCTACCCGGACCTGCTGAGCACGTACGGCGACCAGGGCAACGCCCTGGTGGTGGAGCGGCGGGCGCGCCAGCGCGGTCTGGACGTCCAGCGGCTGGACGTACGGTCCGACCAGCAGATCCCCACCTCCGGCGACATCTATCTGATCGGTGGCGGCGAGGACCGGCCGCAGCGGCTGGCCTCCGAGCGGCTGATCCGCGACGGCGGGCTGAGCCGCGCGGTCTCCAACGGCGCGATCCTGTTCTCGGTGTGCGCCGGCTACCAGATCCTGGGCCACGAGTTCATCAATGACCTCGGCGAGCGGCAGCAGGGTCTGGGGCTGCTGGACGTGGTGAGCACCCGCGGCGAGGCCGAACGCTGCGTCGGCGACGTACTCGCCGATATCGACCCGCAGTTGGGGCTGCCGCCGCTGACCGGCTTCGAGAACCACCAGGGCGTGACGCATCTGGGCAAGACCGCCCGGCCGTTCGCCAAGGTGCGCTTCGGCAAGGGCAACGGCGTCGGCGACGGCTACGAGGGCGCGTGGAACGACACCGTCTTCGGTACGTACATGCACGGTCCGGTGATGGCGCGTAATCCGCATATCGCCGACCTGCTGATCAAGCTGGCGCTGGATGTCAACGCCCTGCCGCCGGTGGACGACCAGTGGTACGAGGCGCTGCGCCAGGAGCGGATCGCCGCGGCGACCACGCCCGCCTGAGCGCCACCGCGCCCATTCGTACGCCCGCAGTCTTGCACTGCGGGCGTACGTGTGCCGGGTGACCCCGCGCTTGTAGGGTGAGCGGAATCCAACCGGACGACGGGGTCCGGGCCCCCGGTTGAGTTGCAGAGGGTTTTCGAGCAATGCGTATTGGTGTCCTCACCTCCGGCGGCGACTGCCCCGGACTGAACGCCGTCATCCGGTCCGTCGTCCACCGCGCCACCGCTGATCACGGCGATGAGGTGATCGGCTTCCGCGATGGCTGGAAGGGCCTGCTGGAGTGCGATTACCGCAAGCTCGACCTCGATGCCGTCGGCGGCATCCTGGCGCGCGGCGGCACCATCCTCGGGTCGTCCCGGGTGCAGCCCGCGCATCTGCGGGACGGTGTGGAGCGGGCCCGCGGCCATGTCGCCGAGCTGGGCCTCGACGCGATCATCCCGATCGGCGGCGAGGGCACGCTGAAGGCGGCGCGGCTGCTGTCGGACGCCGGGCTGCCGATCGTGGGCGTGCCGAAGACCATCGACAACGACATCGCGGTCACGGATGTGACGTTCGGCTTCGACACCGCGGTGGGCGTCGCCACCGAGGCGCTGGACCGGCTCAAGACCACCGCCGAGTCGCACCAGCGGGTGATGATCGTCGAGGTGATGGGACGGCACACCGGCTGGATCGCGCTCCACTCGGGCATGGCGGCCGGTGCGCACGCGATCGTGGTGCCGGAGCGGCCCTTCGACATCGAGGAGCTGACCGCGCGGGTCTCCGAGCGGTTCGAGGCGGGCAAGAAGTTCGCGATCGTGGTCGTCGCCGAAGGTGCCAAGCCGCGCGAGGGCACCATGTCCTTCGATGTCGGCGGCAAGGACATGTACGGGCACGAGCGGTTCGCCGGGGTCGCCCGGCAGCTGTCCGTGGAGCTGGAGGACCGGCTCGGCAAGGAGGCGCGTCCGGTCATCCTTGGGCACGTCCAGCGCGGTGGCACCCCGACCGCGTACGACCGGGTGCTCGCCACCCGCTTCGGCTGGCACGCCGTCGAGGCCGCGCACCGCGGGGACTTCGGGATGATGACCGCGCTGCGCGGCACCGACATCACGCTGGTGCCGCTGGCCGAGGCCGTGGAGACGCTCAAGACGGTGCCCGTGGAGCGCTACGACGAGGCCGAGTGCGTGCTGTGACCCCGATGCCCCCGGCGCGATAGTTCCGCGCTGCACGAACCGCCCCCGGCCGCTCCCGTGGCCGGGGGCGGTTCTACTCTTGTCGCCGGAGCATTGGTACGAATCAGGAGCGAGCGGATGGATCACAGCGGGCACGGCATGGACGGCATGAACATGGATCTGCCGCCGTTCACGCTGGGGAGAGGCCTGGAGTTCGGTGGTGATCCGGTCTTTCTCGTCGGCTGTCTGCTGGGGCTCGGACTGTACGGCTGGGCGGTGATCCGGCTGCGGCGCCGGGGGGACGCCTGGCCGGTGGGCCGGACCGTCGCCTGGGCCCTGGGCGTGGTCTCGGTGGCCCTGGTGATGTGCACCGCGCTCAATGACTACGGCATGGCGATGTTCAGCGTGCACATGGTCCAGCACATGGTCATCAGCATGCTCTCGCCGATCCTGCTGCTGCTCGGGGCTCCGATGACGCTGGCGCTGCGCGCCCTGCCCACCGCCGGACGGGGCCGCAAGGGGCCGCGCGAACTGCTGGTGGCGCTGCTGCACAGCCGCTACATGCGGATCATCACGCACCCGGCGTTCACCATCCCGCTGTTCATCGCGAGCCTCTACGCGCTCTACTTCTCCCCGCTGTTCGACTTCCTGATGGAGTCCCGGGCCGGGCACATCGGGATGATGGTGCACTTCCTCGCGGTGGGCCTGGTGTTCTTCTGGCCGATCATGGGCGTCGACCCGGGCCCGCACCGGCCCGGCTATGTGATGCGGATGCTGGAGCTGTTCGCGGGCATGCCGTTCCACGCGTTCTTCGGTATCGCGCTGATGATGGCCACCGAGCCGATGGTCGACACCTTCCTGAACCCGCCCGCCTCGCTCGGGATCGACGCGCTCTCCGACCAGTCGGCCGCCGGCGGGATCGCCTGGGCCTTCAGTGAGATCCCGTCCGTGGTGGTGCTGATCGCGCTGGTCTTCCAGTGGTACAAGTCCGAGGAGCGTCAGTCGCAGCGCGCGGACCGGGCCGCCGACCGCAACGGCGACAAGGATCTGGCCGACTACAACGCCTATCTCGCCTCGCTCAACGCCCGGGGGCAGTGACGGCGCGTCGCCACTCTGGCGGTACGGGCCGCGGCCGGGGACGATGGTCCCATGGCCGCGGCCCGCGTCGTTTCCCTCGGCGCCCGGCCGCCGTGAGGAGGGTGCGGGTATGCCCGGATCTGCGAAAACGATGGCCGTGTGCACGGTGGGCGGGCTGGTGGCGGCGACCGCTTACACCGTGGCGCTGGGCGCCAATGGCTGGGTCTGGTTCTCCTGGGTGGTGGTGGCGCTGGTGACGATCGGGGTGGTGGCCGCCCGGCCGGTCTGAGCCCGCCGGCGCGGGGCGCCGTTCAGAAGCGGAAGACGGCCCCGGTGGCGGAGTCCATCGTGCAGGCGTTGGGGAACTCCTTGCGCCAGTTGATGGGGACACCGCGCCAGGTGCCGGTCGCGGTGGCGGTGACCGGGTCGTACTCCCTGGTGCAGCTGTGCGGTTCGCCGGGCAGGGCGTCCATGTCCCCGCGGGCCCAGGTCAGCGCGTCGCAGGCGGCGCCCGCGTGCGGATGTCGGCGGTGGATGTCCGGGCAGCTGAGGCGCACCCCCCGGGTCCAGGTGTTGCCCGCGCCGGACATGGTGAGCACCAGGCCCTGGTCTCCGTCGGGCGCCGGCGGCTCGTCGGCGCCGGCCGGACCGGCGCAGAGCAGGGCGAGGGACAGGGTGGCAAGCGCGGTGGCGGGCAGGGCGGATCGGCGTCGACGGCTCACGGGCATCGCGGTCTCCTGGGAACGCTCGGGTGGGGTCACATGCGGGAGCCCGACAGGACACGCGGCGCCCGGCGGCCCCAGGGCACCTCGCCGCGCCCCGGCGGGCAAGCGGCCACGCCGTGAGGTCGCCCGTACGGCCTGCGGATGCCGTCCAGGAGAGAGGGTGGCCGGCAACGGAGGAGGCGGCTCCGCTGCCGGCCACCGGACCGGGGTTACCCCACGCGCTCGATGCGGGCGCGGCGGATCAGGAACTTGCCGTCCTCACGTACCTGCTCGAAGGCCGCGTTGTTGAGCAGCACACAGCTGCCCGACGCCGAAGTGACGGAGACGGTCGTCGACTTGTTGTTGTCCAGGTTGGTCACCTTCAGTTTGGTCCCGGTGGGGAACTCGCCGCTGGACGCCGCCGGTGCGCCGCCCTCGCCGGAGAGGGTCACCGTCGAGCCGGGGCACACCACATCGCCCTTGCCGTCCGGCGGGGCGGCGGAGGCGGACGCGTCATCGGACGCCGGCGGGTCGGCCGAGGCGGGTGGCTGCGCCGATCCGGACGGCTCCTGCGACGCGGACCCCGCACCGTCTGCGGGTGGCTGGTCCGCCGCCGGCGGGGCGCCCGCGTCCGCGCCCCCGTCCCCGGAACAGCCCGCTTCCCGCTGCTGCAACTGGATCTGTTTGATCACGGCTTCCCGGTTGGCGATCCGCGCCGCCGACTGGGCATCCGGATTGGCCTTCTGGTCGGCGATGAACTTCTGATTGTTGCTCAGCGCGGTGGCCAGTCCGTCGCATGCCGCCGACGCCTGGCTGGTGCCCGTGGTGACGATGGCGATACCGCCGACCAGTGCCGCGGCACTGACACCGACGATGATCTTCTGGCGCCGGCCGGCTTTCTTCTTGCGGGACATCCATGACTCCTGTCCTCGGCCCGGACCGTGGGGGTGGGCTCGGTTGCCGGACAGTACGGCGCGCCAACTCACCGCGGTTCAGGGCGAGGGGAAAGTTGTCCGCGGATGCCAAAGGGGGTACCGAAAGGTAACAAGCGGCATGCCGGTGCGGGTTCGGGCGTCTCTCAGCGTCCCGCCGGGGCCGTGGTGTGTCCACCGGAGCGGCCCGGCGGTGGGAAGGAGTCAGCATCGATCGGGCCGAAGGTGGTTACCCGCCGCGGCACTTGCCCATAAACTCACTGGCCGTCTCCGGGCCCGCTCGTCACCTGGGACGAGCTAGCCGCCCAGGCGGGCCGACGGATCAGGGAGCTGCGCTGTGCTCTATCAGGTGCTGAAGTACCTCCTTCTCGGGCCCTTGCTGCGGCTGGTGTTCCGGCCGCGGATCGAGGGGCTGGAGCATGTGCCGGAAGAGGGCGCGGCCCTCATCGCGAGCAATCATCTGTCATTCGCCGATCACTTCGTGATGCCGGCGATCGTGCCGCGCCGGGTGACGTTCCTGGCCAAGGCGGAGTACTTCACCGGGCCCGGTCTGAAAGGGCGGCTGACCGCGGCGTTCTTCCGGGGGGTCGGGCAGATTCCGGTCGACCGGTCCGGCGGCCGCGCCTCGCAGGCGGCGCTCTCCTCGGGGCTCGCGGTCCTGCGCAAGGGCCGGTTGCTCGGCATCTACCCGGAGGGCACCCGCTCGCACGACGGGCGGCTCTACAAGGGGCGTACCGGCGTCGCCTCGATGGCCGTCACCGCGGGGGTGCCGGTGGTCCCGTGCGCGATGATCGGCACGTTCGAGGCACAGCCGACGGGCCGGCGGCTGCCGCGCGCCATGCGGATCACCATCCGCTTCGGCGCGCCGCTGGACTTCTCGCGCTATGCCGGGCTGGCGGATGAACGCACCGCGCTGCGCGCCGTCACCGACGAGATCATGTACGCGATCCTCACGCTGTCCGGGCAGGAGTACGTCGACACCTACGCGGGCGAGGCCAAGGCCGAGGCGCAGGCACAGGCGCGGGCCCAGGGGCGGCGGGGGCACGGGGGCGGGAAGGGGTCCGCGCGCTGAGCGGCGGCGCGGGTCCGGCACCCGGGGCTGCCTTGCGCCGTGGGCGAACCGTGCGCCGGCCATGGTCTGACGGACCGTAGGGTCCCGGCATGACCTCAGGCAGCGCAGTAGTGATCGGGGCAAGTGGACAGATCGGGCGTGCGGCGGTGCGGGCCCTGGCGCGGGACGGCTGGGAGGTGCGGGCCGCGTCCCGGCACGGCGAGCGCGATGCCTCCTGGCCCGGGGAGGTCCGCTCGGTGACGATGGACCGGGAGGACGACGCGGCCCTGGCCGGGCTGATCGGCGAGGGCTGTGACGTGCTGCTGGACTGTGTGGCGTACGACGCCGCACATGCGGACCAGTTGACGGCCCTGGCGGACCGGATCGGATCGGCCGTGGTGATCTCCAGCTGCGCGGTGTACGAGGACGACCGCGGGCGCAGCTTCGCGACGATGGACGAACCGGACGGCTCCCCGGTCTATCCGCTGCCCGTCCAGGAGTCCCAGCCGACCGTGCCGCCCGGCGACAAGGACTACGGCACCCGCAAGGCCGCGCTGGAACGGACGCTGCTGGCGCAGGGTGACCGGTTGCCGGTGACGCTGCTGCGGGCCGTCGCCGTGCACGGCCCGTACAGTCCGCTGCCCCGGGAGCTGTACTTCGTCAAGCGGGTGCTGGACGGGCGCCGGGTGCGGGTGCTCGCGTACGGCGGCAACAGCCGCTTCCATCCGGTGCATGTCGACAACCTCGCGGAGCTGGTCCGGCTGGCGGCCCGCCGTCCCGGATCGCGGGTGCTCAACGCGGCCGATCCGCAGGCGCCGACGGTGGCCGAGATCTCGGCGGCGGTGGACGCGGTGATGGGCGCGCCGGAGAGCGAGATCGTGCGGGTGGAGGGTGCCCCGCCGTCTTCCGACGTGGGCGACACCCCCTGGTCGGTCCCCCATCCCCTCGTCTACGACATGACGGCGGCGGAGCGCGAGTTGGGCTATCGCGCGGTGACGACGTACGAGGAGTCACTTCCGGCGACGGTGGCCTGGCTGGCCGACCGGGTCAAGGGGCGGGACTGGTGGGAGCTGTTCCCGCGGATGGCCGGCTTCTCTCCGGACGAGAAGCTGTTCGGGTATGCGGCCGAGGACCGGTGGCTGGCGGGGCGGGGCGGGAACGGCTGAGGAGCGCGCCGGGCGGCCGGCGATATCCGTTCGCGGGCCGCGCGGCGGGCCCGTACCTTGATCGCTGTGAAGCAACGGATACGGGGGTGCCGACGATGAGCGCCCGACTGCGTGGCATGGCTCAGGAGACGGAACGGATCGTCGCGGCGGGTGCGTACCGCGCCCCGGGCGGACGGCTGGTGGAGATCGCGGCGGCGGTCGGACGGGCCCGGGCCGGCACCCGGCTGTACGGTCCGGAGCCGGTCGCCGTGGCGGGGCGGCCGCCGGGCGTGGACACGGTCTTCGAGGTGACGGGGGAAGGCAGTCTCACGGCGGGGCGGCGGCTGGCCGAGTCCGGCCCGGGCCCGCTCGCGGTGCTGAATTTCGCCTCGGCGCGCAATCCCGGCGGCGGCTATCTCAACGGCGCGCAGGCCCAGGAGGAGGCTCTGTGCCGTGGGTCGGCGCTCTACGCCTGTGTGCGCGAGGCCCCGGATTTCTACGCCGCCCATCGGGCCGATCCCAGCCCCTTCTACAGCGACCGGGTGATCCTCTCCCCCGGGGTGCCGGTGTTCCGCGACGACCGCGGCAGGCTGCTCGAGGTGCCGTACGAGGCGGGCTTTCTGACGGCCGCCGCGCCGAATGCCGGGGTGCTCGCCCGGCGCAGCCCGGCCGATCGGGGGCGGGTGCCCGCGGCGCTGGCGGTACGGGCCGAGCGGGTGCTGGAGGTCGCGGCGGCCGGCGGGCACCGTCAGCTGGTGCTCGGGGCCTGGGGCTGCGGGGTGTTCCGCAATGAACCAGCAGATGTGGCACGGGCGTTCGCGGCGGTGCTGCTGCCCGGCGGCCGGTTCTCCGGCTGGTTCGACCGGGTCGTGTTCGCCGTGCTAGACCGCCGGGAGGACTCCCCCACCCGGGCCGCCTTCGCCGAGGTCTTTCCGGCCTGAGCGCCGGAGCGGGGAGACGGGGAAACGGGGAGACGGGGAAACGGGCCGCAACGACAGGGGCGGCCGGGAAGGTTCCCGGCCGCCCCTGCGTGCCGTCATGTGGTGCCGGCGCCGATCATGCCGGCATCCATGCCGTCATCTTCAGCGCACGGAAGGCAGGTCCAAGCCCCCCACGAGGGACTTCGCCGCCGACAGCTTGCTGGGCTCGGGCGTGGCGTGCGGGGCGCAGGTCACGTCCTTGGCGTCGGTCTTTCCGGACAGGAAGTAGGCATCGACGCGGTCGTTGATGCAGGGGTTGACCTGACCGGTGACACCGTGCGATCCGGCGTCCCGCTCGGTGATCAGACGGGAGCCCTTGAGGCGACGGTGCAGCTCGACCGCGCCGCCGTAGGGGGTGGCCGCGTCGCGGACGCTCTGCACGATCAGCACGTTCGGCAGACCCTTGCCGGTCTTGACGTCGACCGGCCGCTGCTGCTTGACGGGCCAGGTGGCGCAGGGCAGGTTCATCCAGGCGTTGGACCAGGTCATGAACGGTGCCCGCTGGTGGATGCGGGTGTTGTCGCGGTCCCACTTCTGCCAGCTGGTGGGCCACTTGGCGTCGGTGCACTCGACGGCCGTGTAGACGGCGTTGCCGTTCTCCGAGGCGATGTTGCCCGCGGTGTCCTTGAGGTTCGGACCGGCGTTCTCCACCAGCGGCTTGCTGTCACCGGCGAGGTACGCGCTCCAGACCTCGGCGACCGAGGCCCACATGGAGTCGTAGTACGGGGCGTTCTGGAAGAACCCGGTCAGCTCGGCGGGGCCGACGACTCCACCGACGGGCTTCTTCTTGGCGGTCGCCCGCAGCTTCTCCCAGGCCGCCTGGACCTTCTGAGGGGTGTTGCCGATGTGGTAGGTGGCGTCGTTCTTGGCCACCCACTTCTTCCAGTCGCCCCAGCGGGTCTCGAACGCGAGATCCTGGTCGAGGTTGGCCTGGTACCAGACCTTCTCGCGGGACGGGTCGACGACGCTGTCGACGAGCATCCGGCGGACGTGCCCGGGGAACAGCGTCGCGTAGACCGCGCCCAGGTAGGTGCCGTAGGAGACGCCCAGGTAGTTGAGCTTCTTCTCACCGAGCGCGGCACGGATCACGTCCATGTCGCGGGCGGTGTTCGGGGTCGTCATGTACGGCAGCAGACGGCCGCTGCGCTCGGCGCAGCCGTCGGCGTACTGCTTGGCGAGCTTGCGCTGGGCGCGCTTGTCCGCCTCGCTGTCCGGTACCGGATCGGCCTTGGGCGCCTTGACGAACTCCTGCGGGTCCATGCAGGAGATCGGCGCGGAGTGGCCCACGCCGCGCGGGTCGAAGCCGACGAAGTCATACGCCTTCGCGGTCTTGGCCCAGAGCGGGTTCTTGGTGGTGATGCGGGTCGGGAACTTCATGCCCGAACCGCCGGGGCCACCGGGGTTGTAGAGGAGGGAGCCCTGGCGCTGTTCCTTGCCGCCGGTGCTCAGCGCACGGTCGACGGCGATCTTGATGGTGCGGCCGTTCGGCCGGGCATAGTCGACCGGGACGGTGACATAGCCACACTGGACCGGCGACTTGAGGCCCCAGTCCGCGGGGCAGTCCTGCCAGTCGATGCCCTTCTTGGCTGCGCGCGCGGCGGCGGTGGCGACACCGCGTGCTTCGGCCGAACCGCGCTGGTGCTGCTCACCCGCCTGGGCGGGCGTGGCGGTTATTGCTCCGGCGAGAAGCGCGCCGGAGACCAGAGTTCCGGCGGCGCCGAGCGCTGCTGTTTTTCTCACGTGGTCAATTCCCCCTGCATGGTGCGCCACTTGTGGCGGCGTTGATCACAGGCTTACAGGGGGATCCTGTCGTGCGCCGTCCCCTCCTGAACAGGTTTGGCCCACACTTCTTTACCAACCTGTAGGTTTCTTGCCTCGCCGCAGACGCCCACCGGGCTCATACCGGCCGTCCGGCCACGCCTTCCGGACGCCTCCGCACCCGGCGGTGCAGACCCCGGCGCGGGCGGACTGCCGGCGAACGGCCGGACCTCGCAGCGGAACCTCACCATTCCGGCCAAGGCCCGCCGCCCCATCACGAACTTTCCCCCGCCACGCGAACCCCGTAGTGGCATCCTCAACTTGGTCCGTACTTACGACAGTTGCCCGAAAGAGACGGCGAACCCGCAGGCCGGGCGGCCCGGCGGGGCGCGTGGCACGGTGGACGAGCTGTCGGAGTGCGGTACGGCGCGATGGCCGCCAAGGGGGCGTGCAGGGGCGAGAATACGTCAATTGCCGTAGACCTGCCCCACAGGCATGTGCCAGCCGCACAGCTTCAGTAACCTTCCGTGAAGGCTCTCCCACTCACTGCCACGGGAGGGCTTCGGCGTTTTCGCGCTGTCAGAGCCGTCGCGAAGGAGATCCGAAGTGCCGGGTATCGATCAGGTGTTGTCCCAGGCAATGGGGATCCCGGGCGTTCTGGGCGCCGGACTGATCGACTGGACCAGTGGTCTCACACTCGGCACGGCGGGCCAGGCGCCGCACGGCGATCATGACGCGGCCGCCGCCGACACCGCCGAGGTGGTGCAGGCCGTGGCGCGCAACGCCACCTTCGACACCTCGGGCGCCGGCGGCCCGGCCCTGGAAGACCTGATCATCACGGCCGAGAGCAGCTACCACCTCATCCGTTTTGTGCACACGGCCTTCGACAGTCAGACCTACCTCTACCTCTGGCTGGACCGCACCCAGGCCAATCTCGCCGTCGCGCGGCTCAGGCTGCGCGATCTGGCGGCGGAGCTGGTCGCGCCCTGAGCACGCGCTCCGCCACACCGCACGCACGCTAAAGGAACCAGCCATGGGCCTGCCCATATCCCCTCCCCCGCCCGCACCGGCAGGGCTGCTCGACCGGTGCGCCGCCGAGCGGGTCACCGGCGCCCTCCGTGGTCCGCACGGCTGCTTCTACCTCCTCGACGGCGCGGTCTACTGCATCGAGGGCACCGCCGCCCCCGGTCTCGACATCCGCCTCATCGCGGCCGGCAAGGTACCGCCACAGGGCTGGCAGTACGCCGTCGAGCGGGCGGGGCCACAGCAGCAGGGCGCGCAATACCTGGTCAGCGAGGGCTGGTTGACCCAGAGCGAACTGGAGATATGCCATCTCGCCGCCCTGCTCGACGCGGCGTTCTTCGCCCTGCCGCTGCCGCCCGAGTCCACCTCCTTCACGCCCGGGTCCGCCCACTGGCTGGGTGTCGTACGGCCGATCAGCGCCGGCGCACTCCAGCAGGCGACGGCCCGCCGCCGGGCACTGCTCGACCGGCTCCACCCGTGGGCGGCGGTCGACTCCTCCCCCGTCATACCCGTCCGCCGCACCTCGGCCGCCCCCACCACGGGCCGGCAGCGGCGGCTGCTCGACCGCGCCGACGGCCGGCTCACCCCGCAGGAACTGGCCCGGCTGCTGGGCCAGTCCGCGTTCGCGACCCTGCTCGACATCCGCCGTCTGGCCGCCGCCGGTCTCGTCCAGCTGCCTACGGCGCCGACGGCGCTTCCCCGGCGCCGACCCGGCGCCTGCCTGGACGGGCCCGCCGCCCCCGCCGCGGAAGGACGCCCGACCCCGACCTGGCAACTACCGGTTCCGGACCTCCTCGATACCGCCGATCCGGATATTGCCCTCCTTGTCCGACTGCGTACGGCGCTGGAGGAAAACCTGTGAGCCCTGACGCACGAAGACGGTGCACACCATGAGGCGCGTCATCGGAAAACGCGCCCGGAAAAGGAGACTGATGACGATCGAACCCCGGATACGGGATGAATTGCACACACTGCGCGATCAAGTGCGCCATTTCCAGGGCGGGATGGTCGCGAGTGTGGACGGCATGGTGATCGCGCACGATCTGCCGGATATCGAACCGGACGGTCTGGCCGCGCTCACCGCCGCCGCGATCGGCGTCGCCAAACGCCTCACCGAGGCGACCGGCCAGGGCGCCTTCGAGGAATCCCTGACCCGCGGTGCCACCGGCTACATAGCCGCCTATTCGGCCGGGCGCCGCGCGGTCCTGACGGCCGTGGCCAGCACGGACACCAATGTGGGGCGGCTCCATCTCCAGGCCCGGAAGGCCGCGGAACGCATCGGCGCCCTCGTGGACGCGGCGCCCCACCGATAAGAGCACACCCCGACACGACAACGCCCCCAACCGTCCCCGCACACACGCAGAAAACCCCCGGAACGCCGGACACCTCGAAGCCCCGGAACCGCTGAACACCGGGACCGGAACCGCTGAACTTCAGTACCGCTGAAACACCGTCAAGAAATCGAAAGGTCTGACCCCTCATGGCTCAAATGGAATCCGCTCTCGCCGACGCGATGTCGACCATCGAGGGCGCGGTCGGCGTCGCCCTGGTCGACTACACCAGCGGTATGGCGCTGGCCACCCTGGGCGACAATCAAGCACTGGACCTCAATATCGCGGCGGCCGGCAATACCGATGTCGTACGCGCCAAGATGCGCACCATGGAGATGCTGGAACTCCAGGGCGCCATCGAGGACATGCTCATCACCCTGACCGCGCAGTACCACATCATCCGCCCGGTGACAGGAAAGAACGGCGGCGGGCTCTTCCTCTATCTGGTGCTGGACCGCAAGCGCGCCAATCTCGCACTCGCGCGGCACCGTCTTGCCCGGCTGGAGTCCGACCTGGAGGTCTGAGCCGGGCCGCCCCGCCACACCGCCGCCGTCGCCCTGCCGCCGTCACTCGACGGCGGCGCTCCGGGCGGCCTCGTCCAGGAGGCGCCGCAGCCGGAGCGCGTCCGGGGCGACGGCCGTGGCCAGGGCCGCGGGACCGGCGAGCGGTGCCAGTACGCCCTGCCCCGCGCCGTCGCCGGACCGCTCCCCCACCGCGCCGCCCAGCAGCCGCACCTCGGCCGGACACTGCGTGAACTCCGGCCGCACCACGAGGAGTTGGCCGAGGGCGCGGTGTCCGTCCAGGACGGCCGAGGTGTCCCAGCCGGGGGCGCCGGGCCCGTACGCCGTCTCCTGGTCGAGCAGGGTCCGGCCGCCCCGGCGGACGACGATCCGGCTGCGCAGCGCCCCGGTCTCCTCGCCGCTGCGGCCCAGGACCTGCTCCTCGCGCAGTACCAGGTGGGCGGTGGGGGCCAGTTCGACGGTGGTGGTCATCCGCAGGGCGCTGCCGGCCGCGGAGATCAGCGGTTCGGGCAGCCAGTCGAGCCGGGCACCGTCGCCCACCGTCAGCCGTACGTCGTAGGTGGCGTGGTCGGCCGTGCGGCCGGGCAGCGCGACGGTCGCGGCGGCGGCCGTGAGGTGCAACGCGGCGCCCGCCTCGGCGGTGGCTTCGATGGCCAGCCGGTCGCCGCCGAGAGGGGCGCTCATGGCGCCCACGACACAGACCCGGGCCTGCCCGCCGGACCCGCGCACCCGGCGCAGCGCGAACGGGCCGTCGCCTTCGAGGACCGGCAGCCGGGTGGTGCCGCCCTCCTCGTCGACCCGCGCGACGATGCGGGCGGTGGCGCGCAGACCGGCGGCCGGAGCGGCGGCGGTCTGCGGCGGTGTGCGGAGCGCGGTGGTCACGCCGGGCCCGCGGCCCAGTCGGCCAGCCGCTCGCGGACCCACTCCGCCACGGGTTGGACGCCGTTCACCGATTTCAGCGCGGTGAAGACGACCGGCAGCTCGCCGCGCTGGGCCTTGGCGTCGCGGGCCATGCCTTCGAGGTCGACGCCCACGTAGGGGGCGAGGTCGGTCTTGTTGACGACGAGGAGGTCGGAGGTGGTGACGCCGGGTCCGCCCTTGCGGGGGATGTCATCACCGCCGGCGACGTCGATGACGAAGATCTGGGCATCGACCAGGCCCTTGGAGAAGGTCGCGGTGAGGTTGTCGCCGCCGGATTCGACCAGCACGAGGTCCAGCGGGCCGACCGCCTCCTCCAGGTCCTCGACGGCTTCGAGGTTGGCGGAGATGTCGTCGCGGATGGCGGTGTGCGGGCAGGCGCCGGTCTCGACGGCGGAGATCCGCTCGGTGGGCAGCACCGCCTCGCGGAGCAGGAATTCGGCGTCCTCGCGGGTGTAGATGTCGTTGGTGACGACGGCGATGGACAACTGGTCGCGCAGGGCGCGGCAGAGCGCAGCGACGGTGGCGGTCTTGCCGGTGCCGACCGGACCTCCCAGCCCGATGCGCAGGGCCCGCCGGGTGCCATCCGGCCGTACGGGCCCGGGCGCGCTGTAGGTGTAGCGCTCGGGGAAGGTGTCCTTGTGGTCGAGGTGCATGGTCACTCCGGTGGTGGGTGCGGCCGCGGGCGGTGGTGGAGTCCGGCAGAAGGGCCGGCGGGTCAGGAAGCGAAGAGGCGTACCGGCCAGGCGGCGTGCTGCTGGGCGGTGATGTCGAGCAGCGGCGCGGAGGCCGCGGGCAGTGCGTCGACACCTTCGGAAGCGACCCGCCGCGCGGCCTCGGCGCCCTGTTCCGCGACCCGGTCGAGGTCGGCGGTGAGGCGGGCGAGCACGGCGGTGGCGTCGAAGGGGTCCAGGCTCAGCAGCCGGACCGCCGCGGTGGCCGGGCCGCTGATGCTCTCGTAGGCGACGGCGTACGCGGCATCGAGCGGCGGCAGACCGGCGGACCGGGCGGCCAGGCCGAGGACGACGGGCTGGTGGGCGCCGCGGGGGCGGGCCGTGGCGAGTGCGTCGAGTGCGGCGCTCGGCCAGGTGGCGCGGGCCGCCCGCATCATCTGCCGGCCGAGCCGCCGGGCGACCTGCCGCAGCGCCGGGACGGGCGTCCGGGCGTCGGCGGCGTCGTCGAGAAGGAGCGGGTCGTGGCCGGCCGCGGCCGCGGCGGCGAGGCCCGCGGCGACCAGGCCCGCGGTGTGCAGCCGGCCCCGGCAGAAGCTCTCCAGGGTGGCGGCGTCCTTGATGCGTCCCGCGGCGACGGCCGGTTCGGCGCCGCCCGAGTGGGCGTGACCGCCGGCGGGGAACCGGCCGTCGGCGAGGACGAGCAGCGCTGCGCGGCTCATCGGTGGTACGTGTCCTTCGTCGGGGTGCTCATGGGTGCCCTCAGAAGAGGAAGTACCGCTGGGCCATGGGGAGTTCTGCGGCGGGGCGGGGCTCGACCACTTCGCCGTCGATGGTCACGGTGAAGGTGTCCGGGTCGACCTGGACGCGCGGCAGGGCGTCGTTGTTGCGCATATCGGCCTTGGTGATGCCGCGGGTGCTGTGGATCGCCTCGTAGGACTTGCCCAGTGGGAGTCGCTCGGGGAGGCCGTCCTCCAGGGCCTGCGGGGCGACGAAGTTGACCGAGTTGCTGCCCGGGGCCCGGCCGGTGGCGCCGAACATCGGGCGGGGCAGGACCGGCTGCGGCGTGGGGATGGAGGCGTTGGCGTCGCCCATCTGCGCATAGGCGATCTGGCCGCCCTTGATGACCAGCTGCGGTTTGACGCCGAAGAACGCCGGGTCCCACAGGACGAGGTCGGCGAGCTTGCCGTCCTCGACGGAGCCGACGAGATGGTCGATGCCCTGGGCGATGGCCGCGTTGAGGGTGTACTTCGCGACATAGCGGCGGGCCCGGTGGTTGTCCGCGCCGCCGTCGCCGGGCAGCGCGCCGCGGCGCCGCTTCATGACATGCGCGGTCTGCCAGGTGCGCAGCACGACCTCGCCGATCCGGCCCATGGCCTGGGCGTCCGAGGCCATGATCGAGATGGCGCCGAGGTCGTGCAGGATGTCCTCGGCGGCGATGGTGGAGGGCCGGATCCGGGACTCGGCGAACGCCAGGTCCTCGGGGACCGCGGGGTTCAGGTGATGACAGACCATCAGCATGTCGAGGTGTTCCTCGATGGTGTTGACGGTGTGCGGCCGGGTGGGGTTGGTGGAGGCGGGCAGTACGTTCGGCTCGGAGACCATCGCGATCATGTCGGGGGCGTGGCCGCCGCCGGCGCCCTCGACATGGAAGGCGTGGATCGAACGGCCCGCGATGGCGGCGAGGGTGTCACCGAGGAAGCCGGCCTCGTTGAGGGTGTCCGTGTGGATCGCGAGCTGTGCGCCGCTCTCCTCGCAGACGGTCAGACAGGCGTCGAGGACGGCGGGTGTGGCGCCCCAGTCCTCGTGGATCTTGAAGCCGAGGATCCCGGCCCGTAGTTGGTCGCGCATGGACGCGAGGGAGGTGGTGTTGCCCTTGCCGAGCAGGCCGACATTGACCGGGAGCGAGTCCATCGACTCCAGCAGCCGGGCGACATGCCAGGCGCCGGGGGTGATGGTGGTTGCCTTGCTGCCCTCGGCCGGTCCGGTGCCGCCGCCGATCATCGTGGTGACACCGGAGGCCAGCGCCTCGTCCGCCTGCTGCGGGCAGATGAAGTGCACATGGGTGTCGATGGCACCGGCGGTGAGGATCTTGCCGTTGCCCGCGATGACCTCGGTCTCCGGGCCGATGACCAGGTCGGGGTGGACGCCGTCCATGGTCTCGGGGTTGCCGGCCTTGCCCAGGGCGGTGATCCTGCCGTCACGGATGCCGACGTCGGCCTTGACGATGCCCCAGTGGTCGAGCACGACCGCGCCGGTGATGACGGTGTCGGGGGTGCCCTCGGCGCGGGTGGCGCGGGACTGGCCCATCGATTCGCGGATCACCTTGCCGCCACCGAAGACCGCCTCGTCGCCGGCCCGGCCGGGGCCGCCCGAGCGGTCCTCGGTGATCTCGATGACGAGGTCGGTGTCGGCGAGCCGGATGCGGTCGCCGGCGGTCGGGCCGAAGAGGTCGGCGTACGCCTGGCGGGTGAGTTCAGCCATCGAGGGTTCCTCCGGTCTCGCCCCGCAGGCCCATGACGATGCGCTTGCCCCCGAGGGGGACGAGTTCGACCTCGGTGGGGATGCCGGGCTCGAAGCGCACGGCGGAGCCGGCCGGGACGTTCAGCCGCTTGCCGTGCGCGGCCGCGCGGTCGAAGTCGAGGCCCGGATTGGCCTCGGCGAAGTGGTAGTGGGAGCCGACCTGGACGGGGCGGTCGGCGGCGTTGAGGACGGTCAGCCGCGTGCGGGGCATGCCTTCGTTGAGGCGCACCGGCTCGTCGGCGTGGAGGATCTGGCCCGGGATCATGTTCCGCGCTCCCCGTTCAGTTGATGGGTTCGTGAACGGTGACGAGCTTGGTGCCGTCGGGGAAGGTGGCTTCGACCTGTACGTCGTGGATCATCTCGGGGACGCCGTCCATGACCTCGTCGCGGGTGAGCACCTTGCGGCCGGAGGACATCAGCTCGGCGACGGAACGGCCGTCCCGGGCGCCTTCGAGGATGTGCACGGTGAGCAGCGCGATCGACTCGGGATGGTTCAGCTTCACCCCCCGGGAGCGGCGCTTTTCAGCCACGTCTGCCGCCACATGAATCATCAGGCGCTCCTGTTCATGCGGGGTCAGTTGCATACCTTCCACCTCACAGTCTTCCCACCCGGACTCATTCGCCCAGGTCACAGGCGTGGGAACACCTGTGACGCCAGATGTATCACGCAGCAATTAAAGGAGGAGCAAACCGACTTTCAGCACTTGGCCATCAAGCGCCCCACGCCAGGAGGCTAGTTCGGCGGGATTTCAGCGGCGTTACAACCAGGGGCCTGTCGACACCCCTTCTTACGCCCGGCGTAACGCGGCGTTATCACCGCCCGTTACGCCACGACCACCGTCTCCCCTGGCGGCTGCCGGCCCGTCACCTCACGGGCCGCACCGGCAAGGTGCTGGCGCATTCCACCCCTTGCGCCCGCCGGGACCCACGGAACAGATGGCAGCCAGGCGCCATGAATCGCCACTATCGGCGCAAACCAGAACCGGCTCGCTCGCCGAACACGACTGTCCGGTATGCGCTCTTGACGGTTTGCAAAGTGATCGCAATTCTCATGTGCGCGTCAAACAGCTCCATCCCCCCACACCAGTATCGGAGCAAACACCGTGACTCGTTCCAAGCGAATACGCCGGACCGCGCTGGCCACCGGCGCCGTCGCCGCCGTTGCCGCCACCGTCTTCACCGCGGCCGGCGCCTATGCCGGGACCGCGCCGGCGGCCGCCCCGGACATCGACGTCAAGTCCGTCAAGGCCGACCTGGACCAGCTCCAGTCGATCGCCGACGCCAACGGCGGCAACCGCGCCCACGGCCAGCCGGGCTACAAGGCGTCCGTCGACTTCATCAAGGGCAAGCTCGACAAGGCCGGATTTACCACCAAGGTCGAGGAGTTCGACGGCGGCGGCACCAAGGGCTACAACCTGGTCGCCGACTGGAAGGGCGGCGACGAGAGCAAGACCGTGATGGCCGGCGCCCACCTGGACTCGGTCTCCGAGGGCCCCGGCATCAACGACAACGGCTCGGGTTCGGCCGGCATCCTCGAGGTGGCGCTCGCCGTCGCCAAGGCGGATCTCAAGCCCACCAAGCACCTCCGGTTCGCCTGGTTCGGCGACGAAGAGGACGGCATGGTCGGCTCGCAGGCCTACGTCGACAAGCTCGGCGCCGACAAGTCGAAGATCGACTCCTATCTGAACTTCGACATGATCGGCTCGCCGAACCCGGGCTACTTCGTCTACGACGACGACACCCGCCTGGAGAAGGTCTTCAAGGACTTCTTCGCCAAGAAGAACATCGCCACCGAGAAGGAGACCGAGGGCGACGGCCGCTCGGACCACGCCTCCTTCAAGGACGCGGGCATCGCCGTCGGCGGCCTCTTCTCCGGCGCCGACTACAAGAAGACCGAGGAGCAGGCGAAGAACTGGGGCGGCGAGGCCGGCAAGGCCTTCGACGCCTGCTACCACCAGTCCTGCGACACCACGAAGAACATCGACGACAAGGCGCTGGACAACAACACCGACGCCATCGCCCATGCGCTGTGGGAGCTCAGCTCCTGAACCACCCGCGCCCCCGCACGGTCAGCACGCGCTGACCGTCAGCTCTCGCGACCCGGCCGCCGGTCCCCGGCAGCCGGGTCGCGGTGTTCCGCGGCGATCCCGAACCGCCGCCGTTCGCCCGGAGCGGACGGGAGCTGCCGCACGGTGGAGACCGTGCTGATCACCTGCTCGTCCTCCGCACCCTGCGCGCGCCGCCCGAGCTCCTCAAGAAGCTCCAGGTCAGCGGCGGATACCAGCGCCACCAGCGGTTTGCCGTGCCGGGTGACGACCACCCGCTCACCGCCGTAGACAACGCGGTTGATCAGATCCGCCAGCTCCGCCCGGGCTTGCGTCACCGGAATTTCGTAGGCCATGCTCCCATTCTAACTGGACGTACATCCTGTACATTTTTTACAGAGAGAGGAGCACACCTCATGCTGCGACCGATGGCCCGCTATGTCCTTCCCGAGTTCACCGAGCGCACGTCCCAGGGGACGCGCACCATGGACCCGTACTCCAAGCTGCTCAGTGAGCGCATCATCTTCCTGGGCACCCCGGTCGACGACGCCTCCGCCAATGACGTGATGGCGCAGTTCATCCACCTCGAACACGCCGCGCCCGAACAGGACATCTCGCTCTACATCAACTCCCCCGGCGGCTCCTTCACGGCGATGACCGCCATCTACGACACGATGCGCTTCGTGTCGTGCGATGTGCAGACCATCTGCCTGGGGCAGGCCGCCTCCGCCGCCGCGGTACTGCTCGCCGCCGGCACCCCCGGAAAGCGGCTGGCCCTGCCCGGCGCCCGGATCCTGATCCATCAGCCGTCGCTCCACGAGCCCGTCCAGGGCCAGGCCACCGATCTCCAGATCCAGGCCGAGGAGTTGCTGCGCACCCGCGACATGCTGGAGCGGATGCTGGCGGAGCACACCGGACAGCCCCGGGAACGGATCGCCGCCGATATCGAGCGCGACAAGATCTTCGACGCTGAATCCGCCCGGGAGTACGGCCTGATCGACGGGCTCACCCGTCAGCGCAAGCAGTCCGTCCCCCAACTCGGCGCACGGTGAGCCCGGATGCTGCTGCCGGAACTGCCGCCGCTGCCCGCCCTGACACGGGCCGAGGGTGAGCTGATCGACCGCTACCTGGAGGTGCTCGACCTGCTGGGCAGGATCAACCCGGCCCGGGGCGGCGACACCTACACCGGACTGCGGGCCGCCCAGGCGCTGGTCGGCAAGGCCGCCGGACTGCGCGACGCGCTGACACTGATGCACGACCGGGGCGAGAGCGAACTGCACCGCGAGACCTTGACCCGGGCGCTGCGGGTACTGGAGGGCGAACGCCGGGCCGGGCTCGTGACGATGCCGCCGGCCACGGAGAGTTGACACGACACGCACACGGAGCTGCGCATACGGCGTAGCGTCCGGACCCGATGTGAGGAGGCGACGAATTGCGCGGGGAGACGCAATTCCTTGGACCTCTGATGTTTCGCCCCTGGTCCAGGGGGTGCGGCGCCCCGCGCCAAGGCACTTGAGGGAACAAAAGTAACCATTCAGGCGAAGTGTGACGCATGTCACATACGGCATTTTCAGCTCGGAATTCTGGTGGCGGGTGCGTGACGATCCCTTCGACGGCAAGACCCCGCCACAGCGACGGGGCGGTCCGGACGGGCGCCTAATCCCGCCGCCGTACCGGATGTCAGGTCGACGTTGTGGACCGGCGGGAGCGGAGGACCCGAGCAAGACGGGGTCCCGGCCTCAGGGCCGAGACTCCTTGGGGTGAAGCCGTACGCACGGCCGGGCATCTTCGCCTGCCCGAACCCGACAGGTCTTCCTTCGCAGGCGGCTGACGAAGGGTTTGCGCATGACTGTGCGCACGCAGACGCCGAATCTGCTGGCACGTGCCGGCACCGTCACCGCTCTGACGCTGGTCACCCTGGGCGGGACGACCCTCGCCCCAGGAGAGGCCGGGAACGCCGAAGCCGCCTCCGTGTCCGCCTACGCGCTGCGGATCGCGGCCTCCAAGAGCGGCGCGCCCTACCAGTACGGCGCCCAAGGGCCGTACCGCTTCGACTGTTCGGGGCTGACGATGTACTCGTTCAAGCGCGCCGGGCGGGCCCTGCCCCGTACCGCCGCCGCACAGTACGTCCGCACCCGGCATCTCCCGGCCTCCCTGCGCAGACGCGGCGACCTGGTCTTCTTCCGTTCCGCAGGCGGCATTTACCACGTCGGCATCTACGCCGGCCGGGGCCGGATGTGGCATGCCCCCAAGGCCGGAAGCGTGGTGCGGCTGGAACGGATCTGGAGCGGCGCGGTGTCCTACGGACGGGTGGGCTGACCGGCATTTCGTCTCACGTGTGATCAATTGTCAGTGGGATGGGCTCACTTGGCCGGTGACCTCACCCCCCCTGCCCGTGCCCATCCTTCAGGCCAGCACGACCTCGATGAGCAGGATGCCGCCCAGCGTCGTGAGCAGCGTTCCGGTGACGGCTTCCAGGGCGCGGGTGACCCGGGGGCGGCGCAGCCAGCTGCCCAGGCGGTCGACCAGCAGCGCGACGGCGGGGAACCACACCAGCGCCATGGCGACGACCATCGTCGCGAGCAGGAGGGTGCGGGGCAGCGCGGGCTCGCCGGCCGGGACGAACTGCGGGAGCAGGCTGAGGAAGAGGACCGGGGCCTTCGGGTTGAGGGCATTGGTCAGGAAGCCCTGGCGCAGGCTCTGTGCGGTACCCAGGAGCGCGGGCGGGTGGCCGTCCTGGGGCGCGGGCGGGCCGGTCGTGGCCTCCTCGTGCGTCTTCCGGTGCCGGACGACCCCGAGCAGCGCGCCGACTCCCAGGTACAACAGGTAGAGCCCGCCCAGGAGTTGGACGGCGCCGAAGAGCGCGGGCACGGCGACCAGCACGGCCGCGAGTCCGGCGACCGCCAGTGCGGTGTGCACCAGCAGCCCGCCGGCCACTCCGACGGCGGCCGCGACCCCCGCCCGGCGCGAGTCGAGTGCGTTGCGCACCACGACCGCGAAGTCCGCGCCCGGCATGGCGACCATGCCCGCGGCGACTCCGGTGAAAGCGATCAGCTGTCCGTCCATGGGAGCAGTTTCGCTGGTCAGAGCCTTTAATAGGGAGTGGCAATGTTCTTGGGGAGCCTAAAGAGGTTCTTATGTACGACCCCACGCGGCTGGCCGCTCTGGTGGCGGTGGCGGAGGCCGGTTCGATCAGCAGAGCCGCCGACCGGCTGGGCTACACCGCGCCCGCGCTCTCCCAGCAGCTCGCCAAACTGGAGCGGGAGGCGGGGACGGCGCTGCTGGTGCGCCACCACCGCGGGGCACGGCTGACGGCCGCCGGTGAGCTGCTGCTCGTACGGGCCCGGCGGGTGCTCGACGAGCTGGATCAGGCGCGGCACGAGCTGTCCCGGCTGACGGGGCTGTCCGGCGGCCGGCTGCGGGTCGGCACGTTCATGACCGCCGGGACGCATCTGCTGCCGCCCGCGCTCAGCGCGTTCCGGCGGGCGCACCCCGATGTGGAGCTGAGCGTCACGGAGTACGTACCTCCGCAGGCCAGCGCGGCGGTGGCGCTGGGCGAGGTCGATCTGGCGCTGACGCACGAGTATGTGCCGGGCGAGGCGATGCCCCCGCCGGAGGGGGTGCGGCTCGAACCGCTGCTGACCGAGGAACTGGTGCTGGTCACCGCGCCGGGCCATGCCCTGTCGGCGGGCGCCGGACGTCTGCCGCTCGCCGAGCTGGCCGGTCAGCCGCTGGTCAGCATGGCGCCGGCCAACCCGAACCGGCGTGCCGTGGAGGCGGCACTGGCGGCGGCCGGGGCGAGTGTGGCGGTGCGCTGCGAGTCCCCGAGCTATGCGGTGGTCTGTGCGCTGGTGAGCGCGGGGCTCGGGGTGGCGGTGGTCCCGGAGATGATGGCGGAGGGCTCGCTGACGCCGCTGGGCGTCCGCCGGCTGGACCCGCCGGAGCTGCTCCGCCGGATCTCGGTGGCCTACCGGCCCGGCGGCGGGGCACCGGCCGCGGACACCTTGCGCGCCCTGTTGCGCGGGGCCTTCGCCCGCCACGCCCCCGCGCCGTAGCCCAACGGGTCGCCGGGTGCGGCGGAGGTCTTCAGCGGACGGCGTTCGGCCACGGCACGGTGATCCAGACGGTCTTCCCGCCGGACTCGGTGGGGACGACCGAGAGCCGGCCGCCGGCTTCCGCGGCGAGGCAGCGGATGATGACCAGGCCGCGGCCGTTGTCCTGCTGAACGGCGGCGGGCAGCCGGCGCGGGCGGCGGGGGTGGCTGTCGGTGATGCCGACCCGCAGCTGTTCGTCGCGTTCCAGCCGCAGCTCGACGGTGAAGTCCGGGGACCGGCCGAAGGTGTGCACGACGGCGTTGGTCGCGAGTTCGGAGATGATCAGACGGAGGGAGTCGGCGAGCGCGGAGTCGTCGGGCAGGCCCCATTCGGCGAGCACGGCGAGGGTGTGGCTGCGGGCGGTGCGGACCGAGGCGGGGGCGCTCGGCAGAGTCAGTGAGGATGCTTGGTGGTCTGCCATCGAGGCGCCGTCCCTTTCCCACCGAGGCCCGGCTCCGGTGCGCACCGGAGCCGGGATGCCGCTCCGGAAACC
>NZ_JBYISA010000055.1:0-34357 GCF_057708345.1 Streptomyces sp. bgisy130 | reverse complement strand
CCTTCCGTGACGAATGCCCAGCCTACGAAGACCCAGCCCATCAAGTCGCAGCCCACGGTGCGGAGCTGCCCCTTCGACCCGCCGGAGGAGTACCGGACGCTGCGGGAGCAGGAGCCGGTCGCGCCGATGACCTTCCCGGACGGTGCCGCCGGCTGGCTGGTCACCAGGTATGACGACGTGCGGACCGTACTTTCCGACCCGCGGTTCAGCGCGAAGCGCGGCATCCTGCGGCCCGGCAGCCCCGAGGGGGAGGACGTACCGGCGCCGCCGCCGGGGATGTTCATCATGATGGACGAGCCGGAGCACACCCGGTTCCGGCGGCTGCTCACCGGGCAGTTCACCGTGCGCCGGATGCGGCAGCTCACGCCGGCGGTGGAGAAGATCGTCGCCGAGCAGCTGGACGCGATGGCCGCCGCCGAGGGCCCGGTCGACCTCGTCCAGGCCTTCGCGCTGCCGATTCCCTCGCTGGTGATCTGCGAGCTGCTCGGGGTGCCCTACGCCGACCGCGAGGAGTTCCAGCGGAACTCGGCCACGATCGTCCGGCTGAATTCCAGCCCCGAAGAAGTCCGGCAGGCACAGGCCGCGATGCGCGGATTCATCCACCAACTGGTGCTCGCCAAGCGGGAAAACCCCACCGACGACATCCTCAGCGAGCTGGTCCGGTCCGGGGAGCTGACCGACGAAGAGCTGATCGGCGTGGGGGTGTTGCTGCTGATCGCCGGGCACGAGACGACCGCGAACATGATCGCGCTCAGCACCATGTGCCTGCTGCAGAACCCCGGGCAGCTGGCAGCGTTGCGCGCCGACCCCTCACTGATGGACGGCGCCGTCGAAGAACTGCTGCGCTACCTGTCGATCATTCAGTTCGGGGTCCGCCGTACGGCGCTGGAGGACGTGGAACTGCACGGCCGCCAGATCAAGGAAGGCAGCATGGTGGTCGCCTCCCTGGCATCCGGGAACCGGGACACGGCACACGTCGCCGACGACCCGGAGCTGTTGGATGTGGCCCGGGGGCACAGCCCGCACCTGGCGTTCGGCCACGGCATCCACCAGTGCCTGGGCCAGCAGCTGGCCCGTGCGGAGATGAAGGCGGCCCTGTCCGCGCTCCTGGACCGGTTCCCGACGCTGCGGCTGGCGGTTCCGGTGGAGGAGGTGCCCATGCGCGACGACATGCTCGTCTACGGCGTCCACAAACTGCCTGTGACCTGGTGAAACCGCCACACACCCAGCGCATCGCCGAACCACACACCACACGGAGAACCACATGAAAATCCTCATCGATGAGGGCAAATGCGTCGGCGCGGGCACCTGCGTGCTGGCCGCCGCCGACGTCTTCGACCAGCGGGACGAGGACGGCATCGTCGTCCTGCTCGACGCCGTCCCGCCGCACGCGTTGCTGCCCCAGGTCAAGGATGCCGCCGCCCGCTGCCCCGCGCTGGCCATCGAGGTGGTGGAGTAGTGCCCACCATGGACCACATCGTTCTGGTGGGCGCGTCGGCCGCGGGTCTCACCGCGGCCGACGCCCTGCGGCGCGAGGGCTTCACCGGGGCGCTGACCATGGTCGGCGACGAACTGCAGCTCCCGTACGACCGGCCACCGCTGTCCAAGCAGGTGCTGGCCGGCGACTGGGAGCCGCATCGGTCCACCCTGCGCCAGGACACCGACATCCAACGGCTGGACATGACCCTGCGTCTGGGGTGCCGGGCGACCGGTCTCGATACGACGGACCGCGTCGTCACCCTCGCGGACGGAGACCGGCTGGGATACGACGGCCTGATCATCGCCACCGGGCTGCGCCCCCGTCGCCTGCCCTTCGGCCACGAACTGGCCGGCGTGCATGTGCTGCGCACCCTGGACGAGACCCTGACGCTGCGCGCCCAGTTGCTGGCCGGTCCCCGTGTCGTGGTGATCGGCGCCGGATTCCTCGGCAGCGAGATCGCGGCCTCCGCGCAGGGTCTCGGCCTGGACGTCACCCTCGTCGACGTCGAGCCCGCCCCGATGGCCAGGCAAGTCGGCACCTGGGTCGGCGGTTTGGTGGGCGATATGCACCGGGACCACGGTGTCCGGTTGCGCATGGGCCGCCATGTCACCGGCATGACCGGCGAGAACGGCCGCGTCACCGCCGTGACCCTCGACGACGGCAGCCGGCTGCCCGCCGACGTCGTCGTGGTCGCGATCGGCTCGGTGCCGGCGACCGGCTGGCTGGCCGGCTCCGGGCTCCCGCTGGGTGACGGGGTGCTCTGCGACAGCACCTGCCGAGCCGCACCCGGGGTGTACGCGGCAGGGGACGTCGCCAACTGGCCGCATCCCGCGACCGGCGGCCGAGTCCGCCTCGAACAACGCACCAACGCCACCCAACAGGCCATCACTGCAGCCCGGAACCTCCTGGCCGGCCCGGCGGAGGCAGTGCCCTACGCACCGGTCCCGTTCGGCTGGACCGACCAGTACGACGCCAAGATCCAAACCTGCGGCTGGTGCCCCTCCGACGCGGCCGTCGAAGTCGTCGACGGGGATCCACAGGCACGTAAATTCGTCGCGCTCTACAAGGTGGACGGCCGCGTGGTGGGCGCGCTCGGCTGGAACAGCGCACGCGCCCTGCGCGAGTACCGCAGTCACCTCACCGGGAACGGCGTCGCGAGGTGAGCCGGCTGCCGCACGACAGGCCGGTACGCACGGTCCGCCTCGTCCGATGAAGCCGTACGCACCGCAGGGCCGGACCGCCGTCATCGCCGGTCCGGCCGGGGCTGCGTACCGTGGGAGAGTGCAGATGACCGACCGGCTGGGGGAGTGGCGGCGGGCGGCCCGGCCCCCCATGGTCGACCTGGCCGTCGCGGTGGCCTGCTTCCTCCTGGCCTCCCCGCTGACCCTCGCCTTCGCCTACATCGACCACGCTGCGGTCTCCTGGTCCCTCGCCGCCCTCGCGCTCTCCTGTGTGCCGCTGCTCGTCCGAAGCCGCTGGCCACTTGCCGTGGTCGCAGTGACCGTGGCCATGTCTCTGGCCCAATTGCCCCTGTCCCAGCTCCCCAGGCCGACGCCCGCCGCCACGGCCGTCGCTCTCTATACGGTGGCGATCCGCACCGGCCGGCGGACGGCGTGGGCCGCCGGCCTACTCGCAGCAGCCGCGCTCATCACCGGGTCGCTGCTCCTCCGCCCGGGCGTGGAACAGCTTCCGCAGTCCCCTGCCCTGGCGGAGAAGCTCCCGTCGTCCCTTGCCCTGATTGCCTGGACGCTCATGGCGGTGGCCATCGGCGACGCCGTCCGCAGCCGCCGCCAAGTGCTCGCCGCCGCCATGGAGCGGGCCGAGCGGGCCGAGCGCACCAAGGAGGCAGAGGCCCGCCGCCGGGTCACCGCGGAACGCCTCCGGATCGCCCGGGAGCTGCACGATGTCGTGGCTCACCACATCACCCTGGTCAACGCCCAGGCGGGCGTGGCTCACCACCTCATGCGCACCGACCCCGAGCACGCCTACCAGGCGCTCGAACGGATCCGGGACACCAGCCGGGGTGCGCTGGACGAACTGCGTGCCACCGTAGGACTGCTCCGGTACGGCGAAGACCCGGTCGAGCCCCGCGAACCGGCGCCCGGACTCGCCGGTCTCGACGCTCTGCTGGACTCCTTCCGCCACTCCGGCCTCCACGTTGCGCTGGAGCGCACCGGGCAACCGGGCGAGCTGTCACCGATCACCGACCTGACGGCCTACCGGATCATCCAGGAGGCCCTGACCAACACGCACAAGCACGCCGGCCCGGCATCGGCGCGGGTCCGTCTGGACTTCCGCACCGATGTCCTGCGGATCGCCGTCGAGGACGACGGCCGTGGTACCGAGGGAAGCAACCGTGGCACCAGCCCTGCCGTCGCGGGCATCGAAGGAACTCCTGAGGCCGGGACCGGCCACGGCATGATCGGTATGCGGGAGCGGGCCAAGTCCGCCGGAGGTACCCTCGCCGCCGGACCGCGCCCCGGTGGGGGCTTCCGTATCGAGGCCGAACTACCGCTGCGCCCCGGCCGAAAGGGCTGACCATGACCATCCGTGTGCTGCTCGCCGACGATCAGGCCCTCCTGCGCGGCACCTTCCGGATGCTCATCGACTCCGCCTCCGACATGGAGGTCGTCGCGGAGGCCGCAACCGGCCGCGAGGCAGTCGACCTGGCCCGCAGCCACCGCGCCGATCTGGTGCTGATGGACATCCGGATGCCCGACCTCGACGGTCTCGCCGCGACCCGGCTGATCGGCGAGGACGAGGATCTCGCCGGTGTGAAGGTCCTGGTGCTGACCACCTTCGAGAACGACGAGTACGTCGCGGAGGCCCTGCGCGCCGGGGCGAGCGGCTTTCTCGGCAAGGGCATCAACCCGGACGAACTGCTCGACGCCATCCGTGTGGTCGCCGCCGGCGACTCCCTGCTCTCGCCGACCGCGACCAAGGCCCTGATCGCCCGTTTCCTGGCCCAGCCCGCACCACCCCCCGGACGGGCCGCAGCACCGCAGTTGGCCGCACTCACCCCGCGCGAGCGCGAGGTGGTCACCCTGGTCGCCGCCGGCCTGTCGAACGACGAGATCGCCGAGCGCCTCTTCGTCACTCCGCTCACCGCCAAGACCCACGCGAACCGCGCGATGACCAAGCTGGGCGCCCGTGACCGGGCCCAACTCGTGGTCATCGCCTACCAGACGGGACTGGCCCGGCCCGACGGGGCATGACCTCCGGCACCGTTCGCCGTGCCACGGCCGAGGGCCCGGCCCTGATCCATCGGGCAGGGCCTGACCCTCTCCCTGGGGATAACCCCGTGGTCTTGGGGAGGGGTGGGCCTGGGGAAAACTCCGTCGGGGTGGGGGGTGCGCTTCTATGGTGAGTGGGAGTGGGAGTGGTGGCGATGGGAGGGGCCGGGTGGTGGAGGTCAATCTGTCGTTCGGGGGTGGGTTGGAGGATGCCGAGGGGGCGGTGTCGTTGTACCGGTGGCTGGTGGCCGAGCCTGAGTTGCGGGGGCAGGTACGGGTTTCGCTGGGGGCGGGACAGCCGGAGCCGGGGCATATGGGCGGGGGGCTGGATCTCGTCAATGTCGTGGTCGCCAACAGCATTGCGCTGGGCAGCCTGATCACCGCTGTGGCCACCTGGCGGGGCTCGCGGCCCCGGCCGCCGCAGATACGGCTCGAGCGGGACGGTGTGGTGGTGACGCTGCATGACAGCTCTCCCGAGACGGTGGAGCAGATTCTGCGGGTCTGGAACGAGAGCGGTGCGGCTGCTCCGGTGGCGGCGGACGGAGACGGCGAGTAGCCGTGGCCGTCTTGTCGGACCCGGCCCGCTCGGAGGCCGTATTGGTGGGCGTCCATGACTACGTCAACCTGGAGAGGCTGCCCGCGGTCGCCAGGAGTCTGGCCGGGCTGCGGTAGGCGCTGACCGACCGACGGCATCCGGCGGGGCTGATCGCCGGGGCGGCCCTGGCCGGGCACCGCCCCGGGAGCGGCGGGACGGTCTGCCGGGTGTCCTCCCGGGAGTGCGGCTGGGCGGTCGCCGTACGTCCTCAGGGGGTGACGTCCAAGACGGCGGCCAGGTGGCGGCGGACGTGCTGGGCCGTGTGGTGGGCGTCGCGGTCGGTGATGTCCACGGGGAGGACGTTCCAGGGGGTGGCGGCCAGTAGGCGGCGGGTCAGGGCGGCCTCGCGGTGGAGGTGAGTGGCGGCCGAGGGAAGGTCGTGGACGGAGCGGGTGCCCGGGGAGGCGGCGAGCTTGGTGACGTACCAGGTCTCCCAGTCGGGGCCCTCGCGATCGACGGCGCGGCGGAGTGCGGTCGCGGGGTCGTCGTGGACGTAGACGACGGTCACCCGGGCCGGTTCGACGGCGGTGGCCAAGTCACGTAGGACGCCGGCGATGGCGGGTGGGGTGTGCGGGGTGGGCGGGGGCTGTGGGGTGATGGGTGGGGGTCATGGAGGGCAGTTTTTCAAAGGAGCTTCAACAGGGGTGTGCAGGGCAGTAGTTGAGCGGGGGCGGGGTGGTGGTCGGAAAACGATTAGGTATTGCCGGGGGAGTCGCGTAGTGTTCATTTCACCGACGCGGGGTGGAGCAGCTCGGTAGCTCGCTGGGCTCATAACCCAGAGGTCGCAGGTTCAAATCCTGTCCCCGCTACTGACGCCGCAGGCCCGGTGGAATCACTTCCACCGGGCCTGCGGCTTTTCTGTGTGCGGTTTTCTGTGTGCGGATCATCCGTGGACGGGTGGCGGCGGGGCCGTGTAGTGGACGGCCGGACCGGTGCGGGGCGGGGGCAGCCGGGCCAGGTCGGGGTGGAGCAGGAGCTCGTCGTCGTAGTCGCTGCTGTTCTGGTGGCGGAACGGGAGCGGCTCGGTGGTGGGAAGCGTGCGCAGGCGCTCGCGCAGGCGGGTGGCGGCGGTCGCGTAGGCGGTCGGGGTGGTGCGGTCCGCGCCGGGGATCAGTAGGGGCGGGACGACGGACATCCCCGTGTACCAGAGGGTGCCGTGCTGGAGGGGGAAGAGGAGGTCGTTGAGGTCTCCGTTGACGCCGCGCGGGCCGAGGGTGGCGGCGCGGGCGCCGGCGGTGGTGATGACCATGGCCCGTTTGCCGGTGAGTTTTCCGTCGCCGTAGCGCTGGGGGCGGCCGGTGGCCGGGTCGGTGAGCCCGAAGGCGAAGCCCTTGACGAAGACGCGGTCGAACCAGCCCTTGAGGATGGCCGGCATTCCGTACCACCAGAGGGGGAACTGGACGATCAAGGTGTCGGCCCAGTCGAGCTTGTCCTGTTCGGCGCGGATGTCGGGGGCCAAGTGGCCGTCCGTATAGGCGCGTTCCGAAGCCGGGCCGATGAGTAGGCGGTCGGCCGGGTCGTGGCCGTAGTCGGCGGCGTCGACCACCGGGTTCCACTTCATGGCGTACAGGTCGGAGACGCGGTGCTGGTGGCCCTGGGCGGCGAGGGCGCGCAGGCCCTCGTCCTTGAGGGCGCCGCTCAGGGAGCGCTGGTCGGGGTGGGCGAACAGCCAGAGGACCTTCATGCCCTCCACTCTCCGCGGGGGCGGGGCGGCGAACGAGTGGCCCGATGGCCATGGTGTGCAAGGATCGGGCCATGGGTGTAGTGGAGAGCGGTAGCGGTAGCCGGGGCAGTGGTGGTGGGGCGGGTCGGCGGGTGCGGGCCGTTGTGGGGAGCGGGCGGCGGCATCGCGTGGCGGTGCTGGTGCGGGACGGGATGCTGCCGATCGAGGTGGGCATCGTGCACCGGATCTTCGGGGAGGCCCGGTCGGCGGCCGGGGAGCCGCTGTACGAGCTGGTGACCTGCGCGTTGGAGCCAGGTGAGGTGCGGACGGACACGGACTTCACGGTGAATGTCGCGCACGGGCCGGAGGCGCTGGCGGAGGCCGACACCGTGGTCGTACCGGCGGCCGGGGCGGACTACGACCAAACGGCGGAGCGGAGTGCCGGGCGGCTGAGCCCGGCGATGGCCGAGGCGCTGGGCCGTATTCGGCCCGGGACCCGGATCGCGTCCATCTGCACGGGTGCGTTCGTGCTGGCCGCGGCCGGGCTGCTGGACGGGCGGCGGGCGACCACCCACTGGCGCTCGGTGGCGGACTTCCGCACGTTGTTCCCGGCCGTCGAGCTGGACGCGGATGTGCTGTACACGGACGAGGGCGAGGTGCTGACGGCGGCCGGGGTCGCCTCCGGGATCGATCTGTGTCTGCATATGGTCCGGTGCGATCACGGGGCGGCGGTGGCCAACGACGTGGCGCGGCGGACGGTCGTGCCGCCCCATCGGGAGGGCGGGCAGGCGCAGTACATCCGGCGGCCGGTGCCGGAGCCGCAGATCTCGTCCACCGGGGTGGCGCGGGCCTGGGCGCTGGAGCACCTGGACCGGCCGCTGAGCCTGCGGGAGCTGGCGGCGCGGGAGTCGATGAGCGTACGGACCTTCACCCGGCGGTTCCGGGAGGAGGTCGGCATCTCGCCGCTCCAGTGGCTGACGCAGCAACGGATCGAGCGGGCCCGGCAGTTGCTGGAGGAGACGGAGCTGACGGTGGACCGGATCGCGGCCGAGGCGGGCTTCGGGACGGCGGCCTCGCTGCGGCAGCATCTCCAGACGGCGCTGGGGGTGTCGCCGCGGGCGTATCGGAGCACGTTTCGGGGGCCGGGGGGTGGTGGGGGTGGGTTGGTGGCTTGAGGGGAGTTGGTGGGTTGAGGAGGTGGTGGGCTGAGGGGAGTCGGTGGGCTGGCGGGTAGGTGAGGGTGCGGGCCGGGGCCGGGGCCGGGCTCGGGCCGGGCTCGGGCGGGTGCTGGGGTGCGCGTGAGGGGGCGCGGGGAGTGTGCAGGCCGGGGTGCTGGCGTACGGGGGCCGGGCAGGCCGGCTGTGGGCGGGTGGCGTTGTCAGTGGGTGGTCGTACGCTGGCGGTGTGTGGCGATGTACGGGACCGCGCTGGTCGGGCGGCGGGCCGGGGTCGGGGCCGGCGGGGCGGTTCGGACAGCGGCTCGGCTGGTATTGCGCCGAGCGGGGCGAGGAGCGGATGAGCCTGCTCCCCGCGGGCAAGCAGCTGGCCTTCGCTGCGCAGGGCGAGCGGCTGTGTCTGGGGGTGCGGCGGGCCGGCCGCTGGATCGTGTGCCCGTATGGGGCGGTGCTCGACGGGGCGAGTGCCAGGGATCAGTGTGCGCGTTGCGCCCAGTTGGACCGGTCGCGTTCGGTGGCCGCGGACACCATGGCCGACGATCCGCGGCCCTACGGGGTCTATCTCGCGTACTTCGGTCCCGGGCTGCTCAAGGTAGGGATCACGGCCGCCGAGCGCGGACCGGCCCGGCTGGTGGAGCAGGGGGCGGTGGCGTACGCATGGCTGGGGCGGGGGCCGCTGATGGCGGCGCGGCGGGCGGAGGCGCTGCTGGGGAGCGCGCTGGCGGTGCCCGACCGGTTCACGAAGGCGGCCAAGCGGGCGGCGCGCGGGGCGCTGCCCCCGGTACCGGACCGGGCCGCCGAGCTGGCTCAACTGCATCGCACAGCACGGGAGTTGGCCGGCTGGCCGGAGACGCTGGAGCCGGTCGAGTTCGCCTGCGCCGACCATACGGAGCTGTTCGGCCTCGACCGGATTCCGGGCGAGGTGGCGGAGCTGGGCGGAATGACGGCCGGGGCGGAGATCGTGGGGGAGGTGCTGACCGGGGTGGGGGCCGATGTGTATCTGCGGTTGGTGGGGGGCGGAGACGGGGTCGGGGACGGAGATGGGGATGTGAACGGGGGCGGGGAGCGGGCGGGGGCCGGTGGGTTCCGTGGTGCCGGGGCCAGTCGGGGTGCGGGGGTGGTTGCGGTGATGGATGCGCGGCTGTTGTCCGGGTGGGTCTTGGGGGCCGCTGCGGGGCGGGTGACGACGGTGCCGGTGCGGGCCGCGGGGCGCGGGGCGGGAGAACGGGAGCGGGAGGGGGCGCCGGGGGCGGGGCAGGAGGGGTTGTTCTGAGGTGGGGGGGTGGGCTGGCCTGGTGGTCGGGCGTCGGGGCGAGGTAGGGGGCGGAGCGGCGCGGCCCGGTTTGGTGGTGGTCGGCCGGGGGGCGATCGGCCCGGCTCGGCGTGGTCGGCTGCCGCACCGAGGTGGTCGTGTTGCTTGCCGGTCGGCTGTCAGAGTGGGAGGGGGATGCACTCTGTAAGGGGCGGGTCGGGCCGTGGTGGTCGGGGCCGTAGGGGCGAGGCCGTAGTGGTGGAACCGTGAGGGAGGGGCCCGGAGTGGTGGACGGGGACGAGCGGGTTGGCGCGTTCTGGCGGGAGTTGGGGCTGCCGGGGCTGATCGATGTGCATACGCACTTCATGCCCGAGCGGGTGATGGCGAAGGTCTGGGCGTACTTCGACGCGGCCGGGCCGCTGGTGGGCCGGGTGTGGCCGATCACCTACCGGTTCGAGGAGGACGAGCGGCTGGCGGTGCTGCGCGGCTTCGGCGTACGCGCCTTCACCTCGATGATCTATCCGCACAAGCCGGGGATGGCGCGGTGGCTGAACGGCTGGGCGGCCGACTTCGCCTCCCGTACGCCGGACTGTCTGCGGACCGCGACGTTCTTCCCGGAGGATGGTGCCGCAGAGTATGTGCGCGCCGAACTCGCCGACGGGGCACGGGTTTTCAAGGCGCATGTGCAGGTGGGTGGGTACGACCCGGCCGATGCTCTGCTCGACCCGGTGTGGGGTGCCCTCGCGGAGGCCGGGGTGCCGGTCGTCGCCCACTGCGGTTCCGGCCCGGTGCCGGGCAAGCACACCGGGCCCGAGCCGATCGCGCGGCTGCTGGCCCGCCATCCACGGCTGCGGCTGATCGTCGCCCATATGGGGATGCCGGAGTACGCCGACTTCATGGACCTCGCGCAGCGCTATCCGGGCGTGTACCTCGATACGACGATGGCGTTCACGGACTTCTCCGAGCGGAGCGCGCCTTTCCCGCGGGCGGAGCGCGGCCGGCTCGGGGACCTCGGTGAGCGGGTGCTGTTCGGCAGCGACTTCCCCAACATCCCCTACGGGTACGCACATGCGCTGGAGGTGCTCGCCGGGCTGGAGCTGGGGGAGGACTGGCTGCGCGGGGTCTGTTACGGGAACGCGGCGCGGTTGTTCGGCGTGTGAGCGGGCCGGAGGGCGGTGCGGGCCGCCGCCTTCATGGTGTGGGGAGCGGGGCGGTCGTTGCGGCTGCGGCTGCGGCTGCGGCTGCGAGATGAGACATGGCTACCTCCAGATCGGTGAGGGTGGCCTCGTCCTTCAGCCGTGCCGTAGTGGGGTCGACCTTCGGGCCGATGGCGGGGATTTCGCGGCAGGCCGCCGTCACGACCTCGCCGGACATCATGCGCAGGATCTCGCGCAGCTGGACGTTGGCGTGGTCACCGCCGGTGGGGAACGGCGAGGCGGTGATCACCGCCACCGGCTTGCCGACGCATTCGCCGCTGCTGACCAGCCAATCGAGGGCGTTCTTGAGGACGCCGGGGACTCCGTGCGCGTATTCGGGGCTGACGAGGAGCAGGGCGTCGGCGGTCGCGGCGGCGGTGCGCAGGGCGGCGACCGGGGCCGGGGGTGTGGCGTCCTCGCCGTCCAGGTCGGGGTTGAAGTGCGGGAGCGCGCCGATGTCCGCGGTGGCGGCCGGGCCGTCCCAGAAGGTGAGCGCGGAGCGTAGCACCGCACCGTTGGAGGAGCGCGCACGAAGGCTGCCGGAGAGGGCGAGGAGTCTCATGTCGGCGACGGTACGCGGTTGGGGGCGGGGTGGGCCGGGCGGGCTGGGCGGCCCACGGCGGGCGGCCCACGCGGGCGGCCCGGAGAGGCTGTGGAGGGGGCGGCGGAGGGGTCTGCGGAGGGCTCTCGCGGGAGCTCCTCCGTAGCCGTCGAGGCAAGGAAAGTGCTGGTCAGGGCGATTGTCAGTGGCGGGTGCGATGCTTAAGAAGTGGTGATCGACCTGGACCGCGCGGGGGGCGGCCCAGGTCGGTCCACGGACGGTCGGCAGATACCGAATCGCGGCAGGCGATGGGTGGTTGGTGGGCTGACGGCTGACGGTGGGCCGTTGGTGGCTGGTGGTGGCAGGGGTGGGGTGGGGCGGGGGCCCCGGGGCCGGGGGTCGGGGGTCGGGAGAGAAGGCCTGGTGGTTTCTCAGGAGATTCACAGAAAGGCGCAAGGGAGCTCTCACGGGGGCGGGCCAAGCTCCGGAGCATGACCGTGACTTCCTCGTCCTCAGCGTCGTTTCGTCTGCCGGCTCCGGCGTCGTCCTCCAGGGGTGCGCCGGGGAAGCAGCCGGAGCTGTTGCGGGCCGACGGGAGCCCCGTGCGGGTGCTGGTCGTGGACGATGAGACCTCGCTCGCCGATCTGCTGTCGCTCGCGCTGCGTTACGAGGGCTGGGACATCCGCGCGGAGGGGGACGGCGCCGGTGCGCTGCGCTGTGCCCGTAGTTGGCGGCCGGATGCGGTGCTGCTCGACGTCATGCTGCCGGACATGGACGGGCTGACGGTGCTCGGGCGGCTGCGGCGGGAACTGCCGGATGTGCCGGTGCTGTTCCTGACGGCCAAGGACGCGGTCGAGGACCGGATCGCCGGGCTGACGGCGGGGGGCGACGACTACGTCACCAAGCCGTTCAGCCTGGAAGAGGTGGTGGCCAGGCTGCGGGGGCTGCTGCGCCGGGCCGGTGCGGCCGCCGCGCGGAGCGAATCGCGGCTGACGGTCGGCGATCTGGTGCTCGACGAGGACAGCCACGAGGTGTGGCGGGACGGCCAGGAGATTCATCTGACCGCCACCGAGTTCGAGCTGCTGCGCTATCTGATGCGCAATCCGCGGCGGGTGCTGAGCAAGACCCAGATCCTCGACCGGGTCTGGAGCTATGACTTCGGCGGCCAGGCCAATGTGGTGGAGCTGTACATCTCGTATCTGCGGCGGAAGATCGACGTGGGGCGGGCGCCGATGATCCACACCCGGCGGGGCGCGGGCTATCTCATCAAGCCGGGCGGGTAGCGGGCCGTGAGCGGGAAGCCCGCCACGGCGCCCGAGCAGCCTGGTCGGCCCGAGCACCCCGAGCACCCCAACCACCTCGAGCACCCCGGCCCCCCACCCCCGCCAAAAGCCCCCCAGCCCCCCGCCCCCCGTCGCCGATGGTCCCTCCGGACCCGGCTCGTGGTGTCCGCGGTGGCGCTGATCGCCGTCGTCGCGGCCGTCATCGGGATGGTGACGAGCATTGCGCTGTACTCCTACATGCAGGGGCAGTTGGACCGGCAGGTGCACGACTTTGTGATGCGTGCCCAGATGCCGCGCCCCCATGATCCGAGGCTTCCCCAGGGCAGCTTGGACTTTGTGGCGATGGCAGGTCAGCCCCTCGACGCCGTGGGGGCGCGGATCGGGCCCGGAGGGACGGCCGAGACGGGAGCGAAACTGACCAACCCGACCGGCTGGCCGCCCGAGGAGCGGCTGACGGACCTGACCAAGGCGCAGGTCGCGGCGCTGAACAGGGTGCCGAGGGACGGCCGGGCGCACACCGCCGAGCTGCCCGGACTCGGTGACTACCGGGTGGAGTCCGGCAAGGACGGCTCCCTGGTGCTCGGCCTGCCGCTCGCCAATGTGCAGAAGACCGTCGGCAGGCTCGTCCTCATCGAGGCGTGTGTGACGGCCGCCGGGCTGGCGGCGGTCGGGCTCGCGGGCTCCGCCATGGTCGGGATCGCGCTGCGGCCGCTGCGCCGGGTCGCCGCCACCGCCACCCGGGTCTCCGAACTCCCGCTCCACCAGGGCGATGTGGCGCTGCATGTCCGGGTGCCGGCGTCCGAGTCGGACGGGCGTACGGAGGTCGGGCAGGTCGGTGCGGCGCTGAACCGGCTGCTGGGGCATGTCGGTTCGGCGCTCGCGGCCCGTCAGGAGAGTGAGACGCGGGTGCGGCGGTTCGTCGCCGATGCCAGCCATGAGCTGCGTACTCCGCTCGCGTCGATCCGGGGTTACGCCGAGCTGACCCGGCGCGGGCGGGAGCAGCCGGGCCCGGAGACCCGGCACGCCCTGGGCCGGATCGAGTCGGAGGCGGAGCGGATGACGGGGCTGGTGGAGGATCTGCTGCTGCTCGCCCGGCTGGATTCCGGGCGTCCGCTCGCGTATGAACCCATCGATCTGTCACCGCTGGTGGTCGATGCGGTGAGCGACGCCCGGGTCGCCGGGTCCGGTCACCGGTGGCGGCTGGAGCTGCCCGATGAGCCGGCGGTGGTGTACGGCGATGCCGGGCGGCTGCACCAGATATTGGTGAATCTGCTGGCCAATGCCCGTACGCATACGCCGGAGGGGGCCACGGTGACCGCCAGGGTGCGGGCCGCCGCGGGCGCTGCCGCCGGTCGCGACGGGGGCGTCCAGCTGGAGGTGCGGGACGACGGGCCGGGGATTCCGGCGGAGCTTCTCCCGCATGTCTTCGAGCGCTTCGCCCGGGGTGATGCCTCGCGTTCGCGGGCCGCCGGGAGCACCGGGCTCGGCCTCGCCATCGTGCAGGCGGTGGTGACCGCGCACGGCGGCACGGTCGGGGTCGGCAGTGTGCCGGGGCGGACGGTCTTCACGGTGACACTGCCGACGGCGGCGGCCCCGTCGAAGGCGCGCGAGATGGCGGGAGGGACGGCGGGCAAGACGGTGGGAGGGCCAGCGGGAGGAACGGCAGGAGGGGCGGCGCCGGGCACCGGTCGGTAAGCCGCAAGGTCCGGGTTGGCGCGCCAGTCAGGGCCCGGCGCGACCCGCCGATCAGGGCTCCGGCGCGACGAGCCGGCCAAGGCCCCAGCCCAACACGCTGACCAGCAGCCGCCCCCCCACCCCCTCACAGCCGCACCACAGCCTCACCACACCCCCATGACAGCCGGTCTGGCGAATGTCGTGGCATGACGACGACACCGCCGCCCCGCGCCCCGCTGGGCTCCCTGCCACCACGCGAGCATCTGCGGCTCGGCCAGAGTGCGACCGTCCTCGATGTGGTGATCCCCGTTTACAACGAGGAGCGCGACCTCGAACCCTGTGTGCGGCGGCTGCGCGAGCACCTCGTCCGCACCTTCCCGTACGGCTTCCGGATCACCATCGCCGACAACGCGAGCACGGACCGTACGCCGGAAGTCGCCGCCCGGCTCGACGACGCCCTCGACGAGGTCACCGCGGTACGGCTGGAGCAGAAGGGGCGGGGGCGGGCGCTGCGCACCGTGTGGGCGCTGTCCGAAGCGCCGGTGCTGGCCTATATGGACGTCGATCTGTCCACCGACCTCAACGCGCTGCTGCCGCTGGTGGCGCCGCTGATCTCCGGGCACTCGGATCTGGCGATCGGCTCCCGGCTCAGCCGGAGCGCACGGGTGGTGCGGGGGCCGAAGCGGGAGTTCATCTCGCGGATGTACAACCTCATCCTGCGGGGCTCGCTCGCCGCACGGTTCTCCGACGCGCAGTGCGGGTTCAAGGCCATCCGCGGCGAGGTCGCCGAGCGGCTGCTGCCGATGGTCGAGGACACCGGGTGGTTCTTCGACACCGAGCTGCTGGTGCTCGCGGAGCGGGCCGGGCTGCGGATCCATGAGGTGCCGGTGGACTGGATCGACGACCCGCACAGCACCGTGCACCTCGTGCGGACGGCCGCCGAGGACCTCAAGGGCGTCTGGCGGGTGGGGCGGGCGCTGGCGACCGGCGGGCTGCCGCTGGACCGGCTGGCCCGGCCGTTCGGGGACGATCCGCGGGACCGCGAGCTGACCGGGGTGCCCGGCGGGCTGGCCCGGCAGCTGGTCGGCTTCTGTGCCGTCGGCGCGCTGAGCACCCTGCTCTACCTCGCCCTCTTCTCCCTCTTCCGCCTCGGGACGGGCGCCCAACTGGCCAATGCTGCCGCACTGTTGCTGTCGGCGCTCGCCAATACGGCCGCCAACCGGCGGCTGACCTTCGGCGTACGGGGCCGGGACCGGGCGGTCCGCCATCAGGCGCAGGGGCTGGTGGTCTTCGCCATCGGACTGGTGCTGACCAGCGGCTCGCTCGCGGCCCTCGACGCCGCCGGGGGCACCGCCTCGCACGGCACCGAACTCGCGGTGCTGGTGGCCGCCAACCTCGCGGCGACGGTGCTGCGTTTCCTGCTCTTTCGCGTCTGGGTCTTCCCTGATCGCGAGCGCCGGGACGACCTCGCCGCGGCGCACCCCTCGTACGACCGGAACGATCTCACCAGGAGCACTCGATGACCCCGCAACAACGGCCCGGCACCCCGGCGCCGCCGCCCGCGACACAGGAGGGCGCGCCCGCCCCCTGGACGCCTGTGGCACCGGAGCCGGCAGCCCGCTGGGAGCGGCCCGCACTGCTGGCATTGCTGCTGGTCACGGCGGTGCTCTACCTCTGGAGCCTGTCCGCTTCCGGCTACGCCAACCAGTTCTACTCGGCCGCCGTACAGGCCGGCAGTGAGAGCTGGAAGGCATTCTTCTTCGGTTCGTCGGATGCGGCGAACTCCATCACCGTCGACAAGCCACCGGCCGCGCTGTGGCCGATGGCGCTGTCCGTACGGCTCTTCGGGCTCAGCTCCTGGGCGATCCTGGTGCCCGAGGCGCTGATGGGCGTGGCGGCGGTCGGGGTGCTGCACCGGGCCGTACGGCGGCGGTTCGGCGCGGGCGCGGGGCTGCTCGCGGGCGGCGCGCTGGCGGTGACGCCGGTCGCGGCCCTCATGTTCCGGTTCAACAACCCCGACGCGCTGCTGTGCCTGCTGATGGTCTGCGCAATCGCCTGCGTCCTGCGCGCCCTGGAAGACGGCCGGACGAAGTGGCTGGTCCTGGCCGGGGTCTGCTTCGGGCTCGGGTTTCTCACCAAGACGCTCCAGGCGTGGCTGATTCTGCCGCCGCTCGCCGTCGTCTACGCCTGCTGTGCGCCGGTCGCGCTGCGCCGGCGGTTCGGTCAGCTGCTGCTCGCCGGACTGGCGATCGTGGTGTCCGGCGGCTGGTGGGTGGCGCTCGTCGAACTGTGGCCGGCCGCCTCCCGCCCGTATATCGGCGGCTCCCAGCACAACAGCTTCCTGGAGCTGACCTTCGGCTACAACGGCTTCGGGCGGATCACCGGCAACGAGACCGGCAGTGTCGGGGGCGGCGGCCGTCCCGGCGGCGGCGGTGGTGGTGGCTGGGGCGAGACCGGCATCACCCGGCTGTTCTCGTCCGACATGGGCGGGCAGATCGCCTGGCTGCTGCCCGCGGCGCTGATCCTGCTGGTCGCGGCGGTGGCGGTGCTGTGGCGGGCGCGACGGACGGTCGCCGCCGAACAGGCCGCACAGCGGGCGGAGTTCCTGGTCTGGGGCGGCGCGCTGCTGATGACCTTCACGACCTTCAGCTTCATGTCCGGGATCTTCCATCAGTACTACAACATCGCGCTGGCCCCGTATATCGCCGCGCTGGTCGGGATGGGCGCGGCGCTGTTGTGGCGGCGCGGCGGACGGCTCGCTGCCTACGTCCTGGCCGGGACGGTGGCGGTGACCGCTGGTTGGTCGTTCGTGCTGCTGAACCGCTCGCCGGACTGGCTGCCGTGGCTCCGCTGGACGGTGGCGGCACTCGGCCTGCTGGCGGCGCTGGGGCTGCTGTTGGCGGTACGGCGGGATGGGGCACCTGCGGTGGAGGGGACGCCGGCGTCGGAGGAAGCACCCGTATCGGCTGGTGTCCCCCTACGGACGGGCCACCGGATCGCGGTGCTCGCGGCCGGGCTCGGGGTGGTGACGGCGCTGGCCGGGCCGGTGGCGTACACGCTCAATACGGTCAACACGGCGAAGGGCGGCTCCATCATCACGGCCGGTCCCTCGGTGCGGGGCGCCATGGGCGGCCCCGGCGGCGGGTTCCCGCGCGGCAGGATGCCGGGCGGCGGCATGCCGGGCCACAACGGCGGGGCACCGGGTGGCGCACCGGGTGGCGCACCGGGTGGCGGCACACCCGGCGGTGCCGCCGCCGGCCGGATGCCCGGCATGGGCGGCATGGGTGGTCTGCTCAACGGCACCAAGGTCAGCGACCGGGCCAAGGCGCTGCTGGTGAAGGACGCGGACGACTACACCTGGGCGGCCGCGGGCACCGGCTCCCAGACCGCCGCGAGCTACCAACTCGCCACCGAGAAGCCGGTGATGGCGATCGGCGGCTTCAACGGGAGCGATCCGTCGCCGACCCTCGCCCAGTTCAAGAAGTATGTCGCGGACGGGAAGATCCACTACTTCGTCGCGGGCGGGCAGGGCCGCCCCGGCGGCGGCCGGGGCGGCTCGTCGCAGATCTCGTCCTGGGTGGCGAAGACCTTCAAGAAGGTCACCGTCGGCAGCGCCACCTTCTACGACCTGACGAAGCGCGGGTGATGCGACCACCCAGCACCTCACGAAGAATCAGGCCGGTATGAGGACGCCGGGGGTCCACCCCCGTACGTTCACCCCGCCGACGACCCACCGACGCTCCCCCTCCCGCTCCGTCCGCTACCTCTCGGTCCGCTACCCCTCTATTTGAGGGAGAGCGCTCCGGATGGCCGAAAATGATCAGGTCTCGGCCATCCGGAGCGCGGCACATGAGCGAGAGGGCACGACGCAGCATGGAGAACGACCACCGGGCCACCCGCCGTCACCCCGCCGAGCGGACGGAACACAGCTCCCCGGGGGCCGGTCCGGGCCCGGCGGATGGGGAGGTGCAGGCGGAGCTGACGAGCTTTGTCGGGCGTCGGCGGGAGGTGGACCGAGTGCGCCAACTGCTCACCCGTACCCGGTTGTTGACGCTGACCGGGGCGGGGGGCATCGGCAAGACCCGGCTGGCGCTGCGGGTGGCCTCGGAGGTGCGGCGGTCCTACCCCGGCGGGGTGTGGGTGGTGGACCTGGCGCCGCTGGAGGACGGTGCCCTGCTCGCGCAGACGGTGCTGGCCGCGCTGGGGCTGGACCACGATTCGGCCCGGCCGCCGATGCGGACGCTGGCCGACCATCTCCAGGACCGGCGGCTGCTGCTGGTGCTGGACAACTGCGAGCATCTCCTGGACGCCTGCGCGGAGTTGGTCCGGGCGTTGCTGGCGGCGGCGCCCCGTATGCAGGTGCTGACCACCAGCCGGCAGGCGTTGCGGGTCGACGGTGAGTACCTGATGGTCGTTCCGCCGCTGTCCACACCGGAGTTGGGCCACCCGGTGCCGCCCGCGGAGCTGGCCCGGTACGAGGCCGTGCGGCTGTTCGCCGACCGGGCCCTGGCGGTGTACGGCGACTTCACCCTCAGCCCGGACAACCTGGAGACGGTCGCCCGGATCTGCCACCGGCTGGAGGGCATTCCGCTGGCCATCGAGCTGGCGGCGGCCCGGCTGCGGGTGCTGTCGCCCCGTCAGATACTCGACCGGCTTGACAATCGCTTCGAGCTGCTGACCCGTGGCAGCCGCGCCGCCCTGCCCCGTTGGCGGACCCTGCGGGCGGCGATCGACTGGAGCTACGAGCTGTGCACGCCGCCCGAGCAGCGGCTGTGGGCGTGGCTGTCCGTCTTCTGCGGCGGGTTCGACCTGGAGGCGGTCGAAGAGGTCTGTGCCGGGGAGGGGCTGCCCCGCGAGACGGTGCTCGATGTGGTGACCGAGCTGGTGGACAAGTCGATCCTGAGCCGTGAGGACCACCAGGGCCAGGTGCGGTACCGGATGCTGGAGACCATCCGGCAGTACGGTCGCGCCCGCTTGGAGGACGGCGGGGCCGGCCCGCAGCGGGAGACCGTACGCCGCCGACACCGCGACCACTACCAGCAGTTGGCCACCCGTGCGGAGGCCGAGTGGTTCGGCCCCCGGCAGATGGCGTGGTTCGCCCGCCTGCGCCTGGAGAACGCCAACCTCCGGGCGGCGCTGGAGTTCTGCCTCGGGACGCCCGGGGAGCACCGCGCCGGGCTCCAGCTGGTCACCTCGCTGTGGAGCCACCGGCTCGGGGTGAGCGGAGTGGAGGAGCAGCGCAGCTGGCTCGGCCGGGCCCTGGCGCTGGACACCGGTCCCAGCTCCGCCCGCGCCAGGGCGCTGTGGGTCGACGGCTGGCTGGCCTTTCTGCGCGGGGACATGGCGACCGGGCACGCCCGTTTGGCCGCCTGCCAGGAGCTCGCGGAGACCCTTGGCGAGGCCGGGCCGCTCGCCGACGCGGTGCAGTTCGCCGGCCTCGCCGCGCTCTTCCAGGACGAGTTCCGCCGGGCCGTCCCCCTGCTGGAGGACGCGCTCGGCCGGCACCGCGCCAACGGGGACCTCGGGGCCCAGTGGACGACGCTGTTCCTGCTCGCCCTCTCGTACTGTCTGGCCGACGACCCCCGGGCCACCCCGCTCGGCGAGGAGTGCCTGGCCCTGTGCGACACCCATGACGCGCGCTGGTCCCGTTCGTACGCGCTGTGGGTGCTCGGGCTCCAGCGCTGGCTGGCCGGGAGCACCGGTGAGGCGATCGCCCTGCTCCAGGACGCGCTGCGGGGCGAGCTTCCGCACCACAACCTCCTGGCCACGGCCCAGTGCCTGGAGGTGCTCGCCTGGGCCACCGCCCGGGACGGCAACCCGCTCCAGTCGGCCCGGCTGCTCGGGGCGGCGCAGACGCTCTGGCTGTCCCTGGGGGCCGCGCTGCCCGGCCTGGGCCGGCTGCTCCAGCACCACACCGAGTGCGAGCTGCGGCTGCGGAGTGCGCTCGGCGACGCGCCCTTCGACGCCGCCGTACGCGACGGGGCCGGCCTCCCCCTCGACGAGGCGATCGCCTGCGCGCTGGGCCGCCCGGCCCCGGCCGGGGAGCGGTCGGCCCCGGTCGGGAAGCGGTCGGCCCCGCCGGCGCCGCTGACCCGGCGGGAGCACCAGGTCGTCTCGCTGCTCGTGGCAGGACTGACCGACAAGGAGATCGCCGCCGAGCTCGTCATCTCAGCCCGCACCGCCGAAGGGCATGTGCAGCGCATCCTGGCCAAACTCGGCTTCAGCTCCCGGACCCAGGCCGCCGTCTGGGCCGTCGCACGGGGCGCTACCGCACCCTGACCGTCCCGGCGGGCGGCGGGCGGCGGGCGGCGAGCGGCGGGCGGCGGGCGGCGAGCGACGGAAAACACGTACCCAAAGACAGGTAGTTCTCCGCTATCCGCAGGAGGGTCCCGACGGAGACCGTGGTGCGCGGTCGCCGCGTCGGGGCGGCGACCCGTCCGGTCCGCTGGACGGGTCGCCCGGTCCGCCGGCGCCCACCCGCGCACGGTGGCGCGTTCCGCTGCGCGCGTGGCTGAGCAAGAGGCGTGGTGCCGGTCGGGTGCCACCCTCACCACGATGAGCAGGAAGAAGTGGGGCACCGGAAATGACTGCACGATGGGCCGGGAGATCCGGCCGTCTGTGTGCGCGCTTGGGTACGGCGGTGGCGATCGCCTTGACGATGTGCCTCGGGCTCCTCGTCACGCCGTTCGGGACGGGGGAGGCGCGGGCTGATGGCGGCCAGGACTGTAGCCAGCCCCTCCAGTGCGTGACGATCTACAGCAAGCTGGAGGCGCCCAACTGGCGGGTGCTGGACGTCGCACGGGGCTGGGGCGGTGACGGTGCCGCGAACTGGGGGCACCTCAACGTCGTGCCGAAGGGCGACCCGACCGGCGACAACCAGAAGTTCCAGCTGCGGGACACCGGCGACGGCAGCTTCCAGATGGTGGTCAACGACGGCGGCAAGTGCATCGCCCAGGACGACGGTCACTACCTCGGCTGGATGGCCGAGGCGGACTGCGCGAACGTCGACACCCAGAAGTGGTACCTCCAGCCGACGCCCTCCGACGGGTTCATGATCCGCTCGGTCAAGGACGACTCCTGCATGAACGCCCAGGGCGGGTACAGCGGGCAGAACTTCGTCTACCACTCGAACCACGTCGGGTCCTACGGCTGCAACTCCGGCGACCAGGCGTCGTTCTTCAGCATCCACGACCCGGCCGCCGGGGACGCGCGGGAGACCCCGGCCATGTACAGCCTCGCGGCGTCCTATGCGATGACCAAGTGCGACAAGGACCACGCGTACTGCAAGTGGGAGATCACCGACCGTTCCGAGCCCACGTACGGGACGCCGATCTGCCGTGGTCACACCGACAAGAACGAGACCGGCGGCGACCTGACCAAGGAGCTGACCCAGACCGAGACCAGCATCGAGTCCACCACGACGGGCTCGGCGATCCAGGACACCGCCGAGGTGGGCGTCACCCTGACCCTGGGCGTGAAGGACGTCTTCTCGGCACAGGTGGGTTCGAAGTTCAGCCACTCCTGGCAGAGCAACTACGCACGCACCACCGGTACCCAGAAGACCTGGTCGGAGAAGGTGAGCATCACCGTTCCCGACGGCCAGTACGGCTGGGTGGAGGAGCAGCCCCGGACCCAGGAACTGACCGGCCACTTCGTCTTCGACATCAACGGCTGGGGCCAGTGGACCTACGGCTCCGACAGCAGCAACCCGGCCGTGGCCAAGATCGCCCTCGGTGGCGGCGACTCCGGTAACGGGCTGTGGGTCAGCAAGACCGGCACCGAGCTGCCGACCTACTGCTGACCGCGGGTACCCGCGACCCGGCCAAAAATTAAATGTACGGCGTATAGCACTCCCTGTACGGTGTAAATGATCCGCCCATACACCGTACAGGGAGCCCGTATGTCCCCCGTGGCCTCCGACGCCACCATCACCCTCCAGCCGCCGGGCCGGACCGCCGCCCGCTGGCTGATCCTCGCCGTCATCTGCCTGGCCCAGCTGACCGTCATCCTCGACAACACCGTCCTCAACGTCGCCATCCCCTCCCTCACCGGGGACCTGGGCGCGAGCACCGCCGACGTCCAGTGGATGATCAACGCCTATTCGCTGGTGCAGTCCGGTCTGCTGCTCACCGCGGGCAACTCCGCCGACCGCTACGGCCGCAAGAAGATGCTCGCCGTCGGCCTGGTGCTCTTCGGCGTCGCCTCGCTCGGCGCGGCGCTCGCCCAGTCGCCCGGCCAGCTGATCGCCGCCCGCGCCGGGATGGGCGTCGGCGGCGCGCTACTGGTGACCACCACCCTCGCCGTCGTCATGCAGATCTTCGACGACGACGAGCGCCCCAAGGCCATCGGCATCTGGAGCTCGGTCAACTCGCTCGGGTTCGCGGCCGGGCCGCTGATCGGCGGGGCGCTGCTCGACCACTTCTGGTGGGGCTCGCTGTTCCTGGTCAACCTGCCGGTCGCCGTCATGGCGCTGGCCGCCGTCATCGCCCTCGTCCCCGAATCCAGCAGCCGCGGCGGTGAAAGGCCGGACCTGCTGGGAGCCCTGCTCTCCATGGTCGGCATGGTCGGCGTGGTCTTCGCGATCATCTCCGGGCCGGTCACCGGCTGGCTGTCCGGCCGGGTGCTGATCTCCGCCGCCATCGGCCTGGCCGGCCTCGCCGCCTTCGCGCTCTGGGAGCTGCGCGTCCCGTATCCGATGCTGGACATGCACTTCTTCCGCAACCGCCGGTTCATCGGCGCGGTCGCCGGCGGCATCCTCGTCGCCTTCGGCATGGGCGGCTCGATGTTCCTGCTCACCCAGCATCTGCAACTGGTCCTCGGCTACGGCCCGCTGGACGCCGGACTGCGGATGGCGCCGCTCGCCGTCACCGTCATCCTGCTCAACTTCACCGGTCTGAGCGCGCGGCTGCTGCCCCGGCTCGGCACCCCCGGGATGATCGTCTCCGGGATGTCGCTGCTCGCGGCCGGCCTCGCCGCCATCTCGCTGCTCGGCGGCGACAGCTACGGCGGCATGCTGACCGGCATGATCGTGATGGGCGTCGGTGTCGCGCTCGCCATGCCGGCGATGGCCAACGCCATCATGTCCGCGATCCCGCCGGCCAAGGCCGGAGTGGGCGCGGGCGTCAACGGCACGCTGATGGAGTTCGGCACGGGCCTCGGCGTCGCCGTCCTCGGCGCGGTCCTCAACTCCCGCTTCGTCGCGCTGCTTCCGCTGGCCGCCGCCGGTGCCGGCTCGCTGCCCGCGGCACTCGCCCGGACCCGTACGGACGCCGAACGCACCGCCGTCCACGACGCCTTCGCGGCCGGTATCGGAACCAGCCAGCTGGTCGGCGCGGCCGCGGTGTTCCTCGGCGGACTGGTCGCCGCGATACTGCTGCGCCGGGCGGAGCGGGCCGGCCAGGACCCGGAGGCGCCGGCCACGCCCGCCGGTGCGGAAGCGGCGGCCGCCGGAGCGGAATAGCATCGGCGGTAGGTGATCGTGAACGGCACGCACCGGCAGCACGTATGACCACCCGTACGCGCCCGCACGTGCCCGCGCACCGACGACAACACCACAACGACACCAACAACGACGCCGACGACGACACCGACGACGACATCAACAACGACATCAACAACGACACCCTGACGCCGCAGACGTTCGGGGCAAGGAGGGGCGCCATGGCAGCGACGGACGGCCGTGCCGGGAAGCGGCCGAACAGCGTCTGGCTGGCCGAACGCCCCCCGCTCAAACGGAAGGCGGACCAGCCGGCCGGACTCGACCTCGACAAGATCGTCGCGGCGACGGTCCGGCTGCTGGACGCCGAGGGCCTGGCGAAGTTCTCCATGCGCCGGCTCGCGGCCGAGCTGGGCGTCACCGCGATGTCCGTCTACTGGTACGTCGACACCAAGGACGACCTGCTGGAACTTGCCCTGGACCGCGTCATGGGCGAGGTGCGGCTGCCGGACGAGACCGACACCGGCCGGGACTGGCGGGACCATCTGCGCTCACTGGCCGCCGAATACCGCACCCTGCTGACCGGCCACGCCTGGGTGGCCCGGCTGCTGGGCACGTACATCAACATCGGCCCGCACTCGATCGCCTTCTCCAACGCCAGCATGCGGGTGATGAAGGAGAGCGGTCTGTCGTTCCAGCAGATCTCCGGCGGGCTGTCCGCCGTCTTCCAGTTCGTCTACGGCTTCGCCACCATCGAGGGCCTGTTCAACGCCCGCTGCGCGGAGGCCGGGGTGTCCGTTGACGCGTACTTCCAGCAGGTGATGACCTCGGTCCAGGGCCTGCCGGAGTTCGCGGAGACGCTGGAGAACGCCACCAAGGTCATGGAGGCCCGCGGCGGGGCCACCGTACGGGAGATGCGCGACCGCGACTTCGCCTTCGCCCTCGATCTCCAGATCGCGGGCATCGAGGCGATGCGGGACCGGGCGGGGGAGTGACACCCGGCCCGGCCGTCATGCCACCGGCAGGCTCTCCCCCTGCACCGCCTGAATGTCCAACTCGACCTTGAGCGTGGTCCCGATGGCCGCGACACCGGCCGCCACGACCTGGTTGTAGTTCATCTTGAAGTCCTCGCGGCGCAGTTCGGCAGTGGCGCGGAACGCGGCGCGCACGCCGCCCCACGGGTCGGGGCCGGTGCCGAGGTAGCTCAGTTCGAGGTCCACCGGCCGGACGACACCGTGCAGCGAGAGCTCACCGTGCACGGTCCAGCGGTCCGGGCCGGCCGGTGACAGGCCCGAGCTGCGGTAGCTGAGCTCCGGGTACTCCTCGACGTTCAGGAAGTCCGCGGAGCGCAGATGGCCGTCGCGCATCCCGTTGCCGGTGTCGATGGAGGCGGCCTTGATGTCCGCCTCGACCCGCGAGGAGTTCAGGTCCTCGGCGATCTCGATCCGGCCGCCGAACTCGGTGAACCGGCCGTGCACGCTGGAGATCCCCAGGTGCTGGGCGACCGCCGCCACCGTCGAGTGCATCGGGTCGATGGTCCAGACACCGGGCGGCGGCAGCTCGGCCCCGCCCTGCCGGGCCAGGACGACGCTGCCCACGTCCATCCGGCCGCTCGCCGTCACGATCGCGCTGGAGGCGACCGGCGCGTAGCCGACCGCCGTCACGATGACCGTGTACGGTCCGGCCGGCAGCGGCTCCGCGCTGCGGATGGCGCCCTCGTCGTCCGCCGCGGCCCGCAGCACCTGCGCGCCGGTCATATCGGTGACGGTCAGTACGGCGTGCTGGACCGCCCAGCCGTCCCGTGTGCGGACCTGCGCCCTCAGTCCCGCAGCTCCCGCGCCCGTCGAAGTCATTGCCTCTCCCGTTTGTTGCCTGGTGGTGTCCCTGCTCAGGGGCCCGTACGAGCCGAGCCGTGAGCGTGGGGAGGTGTCGGGCCCCGGCGGCGGCGTGCAGGCCGTCCCCTGCCTGTGCGCAGCGCCGCCGCCGGAGCCCTTCGGTCCGGTCCGGGACGCGCCTCCGCTCAACGCGCGCCCCGGCCCGGGGCTTTCTGCGTCAGGGGCGTCGCCTGCTCTCTGCGCAACCGACACGGCCCCTGCCCGCGCTCATTCCGTCATACCCGCACCCCGGGGTGGCTCCCCGGGTCCGGGGTGTTTCAGTCCCCCGGGTGTGCGAGTTCGACGTCGTAGCCGTCGACCCCGTGCGCATCGACCGCGAGGCCGGTGGCGACGGGCGGGTAGCCGCTCGCGATGACCGTGTAGTCGCCGGCGTCCAGGTCGGTGAAGGCGTAGGCGCCGTCCTCCCCGGTCGTCGAGGTGGCCACGACATTGCCCGCCGCGTCCACCAGCGTGACCCGTGCGTCGGGCAGCGGCCGGCGGTGCGCACCGGCCCGCACGACGCCCTGCACCCGCGCGCCGGACAGCAGCTCGATCTCGATCCTCGTGGTGCCCTGGCCGCCGATCTCGACCGGCAGTGCGGCCGGGCGGTGGTTCGGGGCGTTCACGGCGACGGTGAAGGTGCCGGGCGCCAGCTCGTCGAAGGCGAACTGGCCCTCGGCGCCGGTCTTTCCGGTGGCCAGCACCTCGCCGCGGACGTCGGTGACGACGACCATCGCCCCGTCGACCGGTGCGCCGGTGGCCGCGCTGCGGACCTGGCCGCCGAGGCCGCTGGTGCCGCTGAGCAAGATGTCGTAGGCGTGCGGCGCCTCGCCGAGGACGACCGTGGACGCCTGCGGCTGGTGGCCGTCGGCCGCGGCGATCAGGACGTACGAGCCGGCGCCGGGGGCGCTGAGCACATACGAACCGTTGGCCTGGGCGACCGCGCGGCCCAACTGCCGCCCGCTGAGCGAGATCAGCGTGACCGCGGAGCGCGGTACGGGGCTGCCCTCCGCGTTGCGGACGAAGCCGTGCACCGACGGCCCGGACGGGGTGCCGTCCCCGCCGCCCGCCGAGGCGTACGCGGCCAGCGGCTGGGTGGCGGTCGCCACGGCCGGCTGCGCCCAGGAGGGCGTGTGCGCCTCGTCGTCCGGGGCCACCGGCGCGGCGCCCACCAGGGCGGGCTCCCGCTCCTCGGCCTGCGCCGGAATGACGGCCTCCGCGGCGGCGGCCGACGGGGTGGCGGCCGACGGGGTGGCCGACGGGGCGGCCGCGGCCGGTGCGTCCTCGGAGCTCTGGGCCAGTCCGCCGCGGGTCTTCAATGCGACCTCCTTGATGAACAGGGTGAAGAGGAAGGCGAGCAGCGCGCAGGGCGCCGCGTACAGGAAGACATCGGCGACACCGTGCCCATAGGCGCTCTCCATGACGGTGCGCAGCGGCGCCGGGAGGGAGTCCAGGTCGGGGATGCCGCCGCCGCTGTTGCCGGCGCCGTGGGCGGCGGCCTTGGCGGCCTTGGGGCCGAGGTCGGCCAGGCCGTCCTTCACATAGTGGGTGACCCGGTTGGCCAGCACCGCACCCAGGGCCGAGACGCCCACCGCACCACCGAGGGAGCGGAAGAAGGTCACGACGGACGAGGCGGAGCCGAGGTCCTCGGGCGCCACCTGGTTCTGCGTGGCGAGCACCAGGTTCTGCATCATCATGCCGATGCCCAGGCCCATCAGCGCCATGAAGATCGCGATGTGCCAGTACTCGGTGTCGTAGCGGATGGTGCCCAGCAGGCCGAGGCCCGCGGTCACCAGCACACCGCCACTGACCAGCCACGCCTTCCACTTGCCGGTCTTGGTGATGACCTGGCCCGAGACGGTGGACGAGACGAACAGGCCACCGATCATCGGAATCGTCAGCACGCCGGACATCGTCGGCGACTCGCCGCGCGCCAGCTGGAAGTACTGGCTGAAGAAGACGGTGCCGGAGAACATCGCGATACCGACGAACAGCGAGGCCACCGACGCCAGGGTGATCGTCTTGTTGCGGAACAGCCGCAACGGGATGATCGGCTCCTTGGCCCGGGTCTCCACGAAGACGAAGACCGCGCCGAGCACGACCGCGCCGCCGACCATCGCGGCGGTCTGCCACGACATCCAGTCGTACTTGTCACCGGCCAGCGTCACCCACACCAGCAGCAGCGAGACCGCCGCGCTGATGAAGAAGGCACCGGCCCAGTCGACCTTGACGCCCTCGCGCTTGACGACCGGCAGCTTCAGCGTCTTCTGGAGCACGATCAGGGCGATCACCGCGAACGGCACACCCACGTAGAAGCACCAGCGCCAGCCGAGCCAGTCGGTGTCGGTGATCACGCCGCCGAGCAGCGGGCCGCCGACGGTGGCGACGGCGAAGGTGGCGCCGAGGTAGCCGCTGTAACGCCCGCGCTCCCGCGGCGAGATCATCGCGGCCATCACGATCTGGGCCAGGGCGGACAGCCCGCCCACGCCTATGCCCTGCACGACCCGGCAGGCGATCAGCATGCCGGTGTTCTGCGACAGCCCGGCGACGACCGAGCCCGCCACGTAAATGATCAGCGCGACCTGCACCAGCAGCTTCTTGCTGAACAGGTCGGAGAGCTTGCCCCACAGCGGGGTGGTCGCGGTCATCGCGAGCAGCGAAGCGGTGACGACCCAGGTGTAGGCGCTCTGTCCGCCGTCGAGGTCATGAATGATCTCGGGCAGCGCGTTGGAGACGATCGTCGACGACAGGATGGCGACGAACATGCCGAGCAGCAGCCCGGACAGCGCCTCCATGATCTGACGGTGCGTCATAGGGGCTCCGTCGGAGGCGTGCTGTCCGCCTCCGTGCCTGGCGTGGCCGCCCCGCACACCGGCTGGTGTGGTCGTAGCCATGTAGTTCCTTTTCATCCTGCGGGTGTACGGGTGGTGAAGTCGTGATGTGCCCGGGTGCGGCAGTCGCCGAAGCTCGTGCGGAGCCTGGCGAGGAGCTCGGTGAGCTGCCCGACATCGGCGTCGGACCAGTCGTCCAAGTACCGGGCGAGCGCGGCCGTGTAGCGCTCGGCGAGCTCGGCCAGCAGCGCGGTGCCGCTCGGGGTCAGCCGCAGCAGCCGTGAGCGCTTGTCCGCCGGATCGGGCTTCCGCTCGACCCAGCCGCGCTCGGCGACATGAGCCACATGCCGGCTGGTCACCGACATGTCGATCGCGAGCAGCTCGGCGAGCTGGCTCATCCGCATCTCACCGTGCCGGTCGAGCAGGGTGAGCACCCCCGCCGAGGCGGGCGGGCACTCCTGGGGCAGCATCCGCCCCATCTCCCGTTTGACGGCACCGATGGCGCTGAGTTGCCTGGCCAGCTCCTCGTACTGACTGTGAGCTGCCACCGGCTCCTCCACGCATCCCTCGTCCATCTTCTGTTGCTTGGGGCAACCATAAACAACGTTGGTTGCTGAAGGCAAATGATTCGTCCGGTCTTGAAGTAAAGGCAGCCCAAAGTCTGCACCGGGCATTGGTCAACGCCCCCGAGCCATCAGCCGTGAATTCGCAGGTGGGAGGCGTAATCCGGAGCGAAATCCGCCCCCCGCCGACAACGAGGCACCCCCGGACGCCCCACCCGGCCCCTCGCCCGACCGTCGCCCACGCCCCTCGGCCACGCCCAGCGCCCGCTCCGTACGGCCCCCTGGGCAGCCGCACGGCGCGCCCCGTGCGTTGCCGAGTACGCGCCCCAGGGGTGCCGCTCCGCCCCCGGTTCGCTAGGGTCCTTGCCCATGGCGACCAACCCGCAGAACCAGGCCGGCGGCAACTACGACCCGGCCGGCAGCACGCAGATGTTCCGCGCCTTCGTGGACGAGGGCGGCACCCCGCAGACCGGCGGCCGCCGCGCCCCGGCCCCCCAGCAGTCGGCCGGCCCCCGCGTGGGCCTCATCGTCGGCGTGATCGTCGCCCTCCTGGTCGTCGCGGGCGCGGCGTGGCTGGCGCTGGCCTGATCGCTTCCTCAACGCAAGGGGCCCGGCATCGGCGATGCCGGGCCCTTGATCTTTCCGGCTCGCGGGCTACGTCACGCGCCCGCCCTGCTTTCCACGATCCGCAGTACGTCGCGCAGCGCTTCACGCAACCTGTGGACACAGAAGCGGAGTTCCCTGGCGGTCGCCTCCGCCGGCCCGTTCAGCAGCTCGCTCGTGTGCCGGAGCAGTTCCTCGGCGGTGTCGAGCTGCGCGGCCTCCATGTCGTCGGCGAGCTCTGACAGAAACCCGCCGCTCTCGTCACTGGAGAGGTAACAGCGCTGCCCATCCGGCCCGTTCCAGGGCAACAGCCGCATCCTGCCGCTCATGAGGCGACCGCCATCTCGCGCAGGAACGCCCGCTCGCGCTGCGCCTGTTGGCGCTCGTGAGCGAGGAGGTAGGGCCGCACGAGGAGCGTGGCCTCGCCGTCGAGGGGGGATTCGGGGCGGCGCAGGGGGAGGAGGGGTTGGCGGCGCGCCCGCTGTGGCCGGTACGTGACGGTGGGGGCGGGGCGAGCCCGGTGCTTCCTTAACCGGGCGAGAAGGCTGCGCATAAGGTTTTGCACGTCGACCTGCTTTCTCCAGGTTGGCCATGCCCCGGGGGTGTTGGCGCACCCGCCGGGGTCTTCGCTTGCGACGTAGCTTAACTGAGGCGTGATACAGGATGCTACAGGACAACATATCTCGCCTGGGATGGGGTGGTGTGCCTAGCGTGGTCATGTGATCGAATTTGTTCCCGACAGACCCCGATGGCATCAGGTCGCCGATGTAATCCGCGCGCGTATCGCTGAGGGCACGTACCCGCCTCGATCACGAGTGCCCTCAGTGGTGCAGCTGACAGAGGAGTTCGGCATCTCTGGTGTGACCAGCCAGAAGGTGCTCCGAGGGCTGCGGAGTGAGGCCCTGATCTACACCGAGCCCGGCTTGGGCTCGTTCGTCGCGAAGAACGCCGCCGAAATCCTCAAACAGGCGGCCCGGTCCTCCGACGACTCCTGACGCCATGGAGTTCGACCCGACACGGCCCAGTGGAAGCAGATCGCCGACGTGATCCGTACGCGGATTGCGGACGGCACCTACCCGCCGCGCCAGCTCATGTCCGAGGTGCGGATGGAGCAGGAGTTCGGTGTCGCGCGCGTGACCATCCGCAAGGTCACCGCCGCCCTCCGGGAGGAAGGGCTCATCGTCACCACGCCCGGCATGGGCTCCTTCGTGACGGAGCGCCGACCCGGCGCCTGACGGGCCCGCGCACCCTCACGACTTCGGCATCAGGACGGGCTCAGCCCGCCGCCACCAGCCGCTCCGCCGCCCGGTGGGCCGTGTTCAGCAGGCCGCCCAACTCGCCGTACAGCAGCCGTCCGTCGCGTTTCACCGGGCGGCCGTCCACCAGGACGGTGTCGATGTTTCCGGGGTGGGCGGCGGTCACCACGGCGCCGATCGGGTCGTGGGCGACCGGGGCGAGGTTGAGGGCGTCGGCGCGGAGGAGGACGAGGTCGGCGCGTTTGCCGAGGCCCAGTGAGCCCACCTCGTCGGCCAGGCCGAGGGCCTCGGCGCCCTCGGCGGTGGCCATTCGCAGGACATCGGCCGCCTTGACCGTGGGGCCATCGGGCTCGCCGTCGCCGTCGCCGTCGAAGTGACTGCTCATCAGCGCGGCGCGCATCTGCGAGAACATATCGCCCGGCGCCGAGGTCACCGCGTCCGCGCCCAGGCCGGTCGGGATGCCCGCGCGGCGCAGTCGTCCCGCCATCGGTGCGCCGAACCGCATCGAGGCCTCGATCGCCGGTGTGATCGCCACCGCGCCGCCGGACTCGGCGATCAGTCGCAGCTCGGAGTCGGGCAGGGAATTGCCGTGCACATAGAGGGTGCCGGAGGTGAGCAGGCCCTGCTCCTGGAGGGCGGCGATCGGGCGCATGGCCACCGGGCCGGCGGTCACATGGACGGCGATCGGCAGGCCCAGTTCGCGGGCGAGCAGCCAGTCCTCCCGGACGGTCTCCGGTGGGGCGAAGGAGGGGCCGACGGGGGCCAGGGCCATGGTGAGCAGCGCCTTGCCCGAGGAGAAGTACTGGGTGCGGACCTGTCGCACCCAGTCGGCCCGCCGGGCGGTGTCGTCGAAGACGGGGTAGCCGTAGCCGAAGACGGCGCGGATGCCGGCCTCCTCCAGCGCCTCGATGGCGGCCGCGCTGTGCTCCGGCGTGTACTGGACGTGCGAGAAGTCCTGCACGGTGGTGACGCCGGTGTCCAGGCACTCCAGCGCGCCGAGGAGGTTGCCGGTGTACACATCGGCCGGGGTGAAGCGGCCGGAGAGATCGCCGAGGATCCGGCCGAGATAGCTGTCGAGGCTCTCGTCGACCGCGGCGGACCGCAGCACGGCCTGCCACACATGCCGGTGGGTGTCGACAAAGCCCGGCAGCACGATCAGCTCGCGGGCGTCGATCACCTCCAGGCCGGTATCCGCCTCGTCGATGGGCAGCCCGCGGCCCACGGCGGCGATCCGGCCCTCCTCGACGAGGACGTCGGTGTGCGGGTGGACGACGGGGTGGGGGGCGGTGTCGATGACCAGGCCGCCGCGCAGAAGCAGGCGCGGTGAGTGGTGGCGCTCGATTCCCATGGCAAGTCACCCTCTACACGTTCGGAAGAAAGCTTTATAGAAAGCTATCATGATGCTGATCTATCCTGCCGACGTGACCGCACCACCCGGACCGCGCCCTGACCCCGTCGACGCGCTGATGGACGCCTGGCACACCGAGCTGCCGGACGTGCTCCGCCCGACGACGGAGCTCTCGAAGCGCATAGCCCAGCTTGCCCGCGCCCTGGATCAGGCCACCCGTGGCGTGCTGCCCGAACTCGGCCTGACCGTCGCCGAGTTCGACATCCTGGTCGCCCTGCGCCGGGCGGGCGAGCCGTACCGTATGAAGCCGAACGAGCTGGCCCGCGCCCTGCTGCTGTCCTCCGGCGGCATCAGTAACGTCGTCAACCACCTCGCCGGGCGCGGCCTCGTCCGCCGCGAGCCCTCACCGGACGACGGCCGGAGCACCATGATCAGGCTGACGCCGGACGGGGTGCGGACGGCCGAGCACGCGGTCCGCGCCAACGCCGACGCCCATGAGGCCGTCTTCGCCGCCGCGTCCCCCACGGCCGTGGACGCGGCCACCCGGGCCCTGCGCGACGTGGACATACGCCACAGCCCCGCGCCGCGCCCGATACGGACCGGACGGAACCCCAGCCGCTCCTGAGGCCGCGGACCGCGGCGCGGCGCGCGACGGCCCGGAGCGCGGCGGCGGGCCGGGCCCGGGGCGCGGCGACGAGCCCCGGACCACGGGCCGCCCGGGACTCCCGTGACGCGCGGGCAGCCGCCGGAGGGCAGCCTCCGGAGGGCGGCCGCCTATGCCTGGTCGGCCGCGGCCTGGAGCGCGGCCATGTCGATCTTCTTCATGCCGAACATGGCCTTCATGGCGCGGGCCGCACGCTCCTGGTCCGGGTCGTTGAGCAGCTCCGCCATGCCGCCGGGTGCCACCTGCCAGGACAGTCCGTACCTGTCCTTCAGCCAGCCGCAGGGGCCCTCCTCGCCGCCCTCGGAGAGCTTGGCCCAGTAGTAGTCGATCTCGTCCTGGTCGGCGCACTCGATCATCAGCGAGATCGCCTCGCTGAAGGTGAACTCCGGCCCGCCGTTGAGCGCGAGGTACTCCTGGCCGTCGAGCTCGAATTCCACCGTCAGCACGGTGCCGGCCGGCCGCGGGCCCGCCTCGTTGTAATAGGTGACGGTCTTGATCTTCGAGTTCGGGAACACCGAGCAGTAGAACTCGGCTGCTTCCTTGCCTTGGTTGTCGAACCAGAGGTTGGGGGTGATCTTGGGCATGGTCTCTCCCTGGGACGGTTCGCGGCCGGTGGCTGCGTCTGTGCCTCTATAGACGGTCGCACCGGTCGGAACTCATCGCTATCCAGGGAGAGGGTTTCGCGGGCCGACGGGGGAACGGGGCGGCCCGGCAGACCGCGGGGCACAGCGGCCCCTCCCGGCCGCCTCGCTGCCAGGTGGCCGCCTCACTTCCAGGTGAAGGCCACATCCTTCGTCTCGATGTGCATGCCCGCCGGCACCCGCCAGCCGTCCACACACACCCGCCAGCTGCCGGTCTTCTTCCTTCCCGGTGCCAGGGGCAGCGGCAGCTTGTGGGTGGAAGAGCGGGTGGCCCAGTCGATGCCGAGGGCGCCGATGATGTGCGTCCCGAAGGTGACCGTGCCGGCGGTGACGGGCCGGTCACCGGTGTTGAGGAACTCCAGGGTGACCCGCTCGCACCAGCGCACGTCGGTGCCGGACCGGCCGGGTACACCGATCAGCAGGCCGTCGGGGGTGTCCGGGCCGGCCGGGAGGGTGGGGGAGGGCGGTTCGGGGGCGGGGGTGCCGTGCGGTGGAGTGGGATCGCCCGGGTGTGAGGGGGAGTTGGGGGAGCCCGGAGACGTCGGGGGCGTGGTGGCGCCGCCGTGGCCGGGGCGCGTTCCCGTGGTGGGTGCGGAGGAGCCGTGCCGGCCACCGGATGCGCCGGGGCTGCCGGAGGCCCGTACGCCGTCGGCCGTGTCCCCCTTACCGGAGCCGCCCGACGCCCCCGTACCGGGACGGCCGGACTCCGTACCGCCGCCGCTGCCGTCTTTGCCGCCGTTCCGCGCCTCGCCCCGGTCGCCGTCCAGCGGCGTCAGCTCGACACCGTCCCGGGGTGGTACGGCCTGTGTCGGCACCCGGCCGTCGGCGGGACCTGCCGCGCCCACCGCGGCATGGCCCGCACCGGCCGCGCTCCCGCAGCCGGTCAGCAGGGCACCCAGACACAGCACGGCCGCGGAAGCGGAGGCCACAGTCGTCGTCCGTCGCATCGGCACAGTGTTGCTGACGGTGTGTCAGGTGTACAGAGGCCGGACCGGGCTTGTGGAGGGCGGGTCGACAGCCTTCACCACAGGGGGCCGGATCATCGGCGG